>JAHFPU010000167.1 GCA_023266635.1 Sphingobium sp. | reverse complement strand
CGATGACGTCGCCCTGCGACTTGCGCACGGGTCCGACAAAAGCTGATTCGCGGCGTGCGCGTTCAGTCCATGTGCCGGATGCCGGCGCGCATATAATCCCATCCGGTAAGCAGCGTCAGAATGGCGGCCGCCCACAGGGTGACCAGTCCCGTCGCATGAACGAAGGGAAATTGCGGCAAGGCCCCCGCCAGGATCAGCGCGCCCAGGCAGATGAGCTGGAAGGTCGTCTTCCACTTCGCCAGCGCCGACACCGGGATGGAGACCTGCAATCCGGCGAGGAATTCGCGCAGGCCGGACACGGCGATTTCCCTGAGCAGGATGACCAGCGCAGCGATGATATGAATGCCGGTGATCGACGCCGCCTCATGCCGCGTGCCGACCAGCATCAGGATGACGGCGGCCACCATGATCTTGTCCGCGATCGGGTCGAGGAACACGCCCAGCTTCGACACCGCGCCCTGCGCCCGCGCCAGATAGCCATCGAAATAGTCGGTGATTCCCATCAGGCAATACAGCGCGAACGCCATGCCATAGCCCGCCGTCCAGTGCGGCCACCACAGCAGCCAGACGAGGAGAGGCACGGCGAAGATACGCGAAAGCGTCAGCAGGTTGGGCAGCGTCAGCATGGGATATCGCCTGCCACACCCGCGAACGCGAGACAAGGACGCGCCGTCGCCGCTGCGTAAAAGCGTCATGATCCGGGACTAGGGAGCGGCATAACAAAGGGATGTTGGACAGGCCGGCCGTCTGTCGCTAGACCCTGCGCCCAACGCCCCGGAAACAGCGAGAAGACTTTTCCCTTATGCAGGCCTCTCTCAGGCTTTTGTCCAAGCGCCGTTTCCTGCCGATTTTCGTCACCCAGCTGCTCGGCGCGTTCAACGACAATCTGTTCAAGAACGCGATGGTGCTGTTCGTGGTGTACGCCGTCTATAATGACGAGCGCGCGGAAACCTGGTTCAGCGCGATCGCGACGGGCCTGTTCATCCTGCCCTTCTTCCTGCTGTCGGCTCTGTCCGGCCAGCTCGCCGATCAGCGGGACAAGGCGGTCATCATCCGCATCGTGAAGCTGGCCGAGATATTCATTATGGCCGTCGGTGCGACAGGGCTGTTCCTCGCCTGGCAGGGATTCGCCGTTCATGTCCTCGCCATCCCCCTGATGCTGGCCGCCCTCTTCGCCATGGGCATTCACTCGACCTTCTTCGGCCCCATCAAATATGCGATCCTGCCGCAGCATCTTCAGCCCAACGAAGTGCTGGGCGGCACGGGACTGGTCGAGGCGGGAACCTATATCGCGATCCTGGCGGGCACGATCCTCGCCGGAGTGATTTCGGTAAAGACGGCGGCCATCAGCGTCGTTCTGATCGCCGTCATCGGCTATTTCTCGGGGCGGCAGGTGCCGCCTGCGCCGCCGATGGGCGTTCCGGCGAAACTGGATTTCCACTTCGTCCGCGCGTCGATCACGCTGGTGCGTAACACCATGCATATTCGCCGGCTCTATCTGGCGATCGTCGCCATCAGCTTCTTCTGGACCATCGGCGCCGTTCTGTTCATCCAGTTCCCGCCCTTGGTGAAGAACGTGCTGACCGCCGACAAGTCCGTCGCCAGCCTGTTCCTCGCGATTTTCTCGATCGGCATCGCAATCGGATCGATTGCGGTGAACCGGCTTCTGGGCGGCACGGTGTCGGCCAAGTTCGCGCCCGCATCGGTCATCGGCATGGGCCTGTGCGTGTTCGCCTTCCATTTGGTGTGCCGTAACTGGCAGGCCGCGCCGAACGGACAATATCTGTCCTTCTGGCACTTCCTCGACCATCCCGACGCGCTGGCCATGACGGGCAGCCTGCTGGGCGTGGCAACCTTCGGCGGCATGTTCGTCGTGCCGCTCTACGCCTTCCTCACCACGACCGTGGAAAAGCATGAGGCGGCGCGCACCGTAGCGGCGAACAATATCGTCAACTCCGGCGCGATGGTGGTGGGATCGGTCATCGCGATCTCCCTAAGCGCAATGGGCGTAGCCATCACCGATCAGCTGGTCCTGGTATCGATATTATGCCTGCCCTCGGCCTGGCTGGCCTGGAAGCTGCATTGCGCGTGTGACTGACGCCGTCAGGCGATGAAGCTGTAGAAGGCCGTGAAGAAGGCCACGAAACTCAGCATGAACAGCTTGAAATCCTGATCGTCGTCCCGCGCCTTCGACTTGGCCAGCGGCGCAAGAACATGGGGCGGCAGGGTCTGCCGGAACGGATGGCGGGCTGACTCGCTGGTCAGGACAAGTGCGCGTCTTTTCATATCAACCGGTTAACGCCGCGTTTACACTTTGGGCCATCCGCATAGATGGTTAAGCCCGCGCCGTCCCGGCATGGCACAGGCAGGGTAAGGGTTAACGCCCGGAAAACCGCGATCGTTGAACAATCGTAAGCTTTTCCCCTGTTCTATGGCAGAGCGGTGGGGTCCGGGCTGGGCACGCGCGAGAAGCCATGCCCGGCAACAGACTCGCGTGGAGAGCACATATGGAGCAGGTCGGAGCGGCAACGCCGTCCGTCGTCTCCCGGATCGAGCGCCAACCGAACACGGTGGAGCGAAGGTCGGACAAGAGGCATCTGACGGTATTGCGCGTGGGCAAGATCATGTCCGGCGCGCACGAAGAGCTGTGCATGATCCGCAACATCTCCAGCGGCGGTTTGATGGCGCATATCTATTGCAGCCACGAAATGGGCGAGCAGGTATCCATCGAAATCAAGAACGGCCACGTCATGAGCGGCCGAATCGTGTGGACCGAAGGCTTCATGGTCGGCATCGAATTCGACGAGCGGATCGACGTCCTCCATTTCCTCGCCAATGAACAGACCGACCTGCTGCTCGGCAAGGTGCCACGCGCGCCCCGTCTGAGAGCACAGACCGCCGTCGTCGTCCGGCGCGGCGCGCATTATGTCCATGCCGAGATAGAAGATATCTCGCAGGGCGGCGCAAAGGTGTCGGAGGGCAATGCGTTCGACGCGGATGACGATGTCGTTCTGATGGTCCACGGCCTGCCCCCACGCCACGGAACCGTGCGCTGGCGGAAGAACGGCCAGGCGGGCATCAGCTTCAACGAACCGATCCCCTTCGAGGCTCTCGCCCAATGGATCGCCCGACAGGGCCAGCGCGAGGGCGCGGCGAACTAAGTGGCGTTCAACGCTAAAGCAAAAAACCTCCGGCGGACGAACCGCTGGAGGTTTTTTGCATCCGCCAGATCCAAAGCCAACCACCAATCATAGTGAAGCTTTAGAGAATGGTTGGTGGAGCCTAGCGGGATCGAACCGCTGACCTCCTGCATGCCATGCAGGCGCTCTCCCAGCTGAGCTAAGGCCCCGTAACCATGTCGCCGGCTGGGTAGCCCGGCAACGAGGCGCCAGCCTTTAGGTCAGCCGGCGCCCACTTTGCAAGCGCTTATTTTAGCGCTTAATTGTCGTCTTCGTCGCCATCGCTGGCGCGCTCGACGCCCAGATCATCGTCGCCGCCGAGATCGACGTCGTTGTCCGGCGAATCCTCGTCGTCATCGACGTCCAGGTCGATGTCCAGATCGTCGTCCACCGTCTCACGCTCGCCGTCGGCGGTCTCGACCACCTTCTTGGGCGCGACTTCCTCATAGGGAAGTGGCTGCTTCGACTTGAGAACCGGTTCCGGCTCCCAGTGCGACTGGCAGTTGATGCAGGTGACGGGATCGTCCTTGCCAAGATCGTAGAAGCGCGTTGCGCATTTCGGGCAGGTCCGTTTCGTGCCCCATTCAGGCTTCACCATGTGCCGCCGTCCATCCTTGTTCAATCAATGCTGAAATGCGCGGTCAGGGGTATCCCTGCCACGAAGCGAGGCGCGCCTTGCCATAGCTATGGCGCGCTGTCAAAAGCCGGGTCGCTTTTTCTTGCTCTCTCCCAGACCGGATACCGATGGCCCACGACGCCGACCTGCCACAGCCCATGACCTTTCACGCCGCCCCTGCCCTGTCCGGCACGGCCGCCATTCCCGGCGACAAGAGCATATCGCACCGCTCACTCATGCTCTCTGCCCTTGCGGTCGGTGAAAGCCGGGTCGAAGGATTGCTGGAGGGCGAGGATGTCCTGGCGACCGCCGCCGCCATGCGGGCCATGGGCGCGGACATTCAGCATGACGCGGACGGCACATGGCGGATCAACGGGGTAGGAGTCGGCGGCCTGATGCAGCCGGCGACCGCGCTCGACATGGGCAATAGCGGCACGTCGACCCGCCTGTTGATGGGGCTGGCATCGTCCCACGGCATCACCGCGACGTTCATCGGCGACGCCTCGCTCAGCAAGCGGCCGATGGGGCGCGTGATCGATCCGCTGAGCCAGATGGGCGCAGAGTTCACCGCAAGCCCCGGCGGCAGGCTCCCGCTGACCCTGCGCGGACTGTGCCCAGCCGTTCCGATAGAATATCGCCTGCCGGTCGCCTCGGCGCAGGTGAAGTCCGCAATTCTGCTGGCCGGACTCAATGCGCCGGGCATCACGCGCGTTATCGAACCCGTTCCGACCCGTGACCATAGCGAGCGGATGCTGCGCGGATTCGGCGCCGACCTCAGCGTGGACTTGGAAACAGATGGCACGCGCATCATCAGCCTCACGGGCGAGGCGGAACTGTCCCCGCAGCATATCATCGTTCCGGGGGACCCCTCCTCCGCTGCCTTCCCGGTCGTTGCGGCTCTGCTCGTGCCGGGATCGCAGGTGACGATCGCCAATGTCGGCCTCAACCCGACGCGCGCGGGCCTGTTCGATCTGTTGCGCGAGATGGGCGGTAGCATCGACATCATCAACGCCCGCGACGTCGGCGGAGAGCCGGTCGGCGATCTGGTCGTGACAGCCTCCGCCCTTACCGGCGTGGAGCCAGACCCGGCCCGCGCGCCGAGCATGATCGACGAATATCCTGTCGCATTCATCGCGGCGGCGCTGGCCAGCGGCCGCAGCATCTTCCGGGGCCTGGAGGAATTGCGGGTGAAGGAATCGGATCGCATCTCCACCATGGCTGAAGGGCTTCGCCTTATCGGCGCGCGTGTTGAAGAGCTGGAGGATGGCTTGATCATCGACGGCACGGGTGGCGATCTTCTCCCGGGCGGCGGCCCGATCGCCACGAAGCTGGACCACCGCATCGCCATGAGTTTCGCGATCGCCGGCCTGGTGTCGAAGACCGGCGTGGAGATCGACGACATGCGCCCCGTCGCCACCAGCTTCCCCGGCTTCCTCTCACTGTTTCGCAGTCTGGGCGGCGTGGCATGAGCCCGCTTATCGCTGACATCGTAGGCATGATTGGCAGCGCAATGATGGTGGCCGCCTATGCCTACAGCAACATGGCCGCCGCCCGGATGAACTTCGTGGCGTTCAACCTCGCCAACCTTGTCGGTTCAGCCCTGTTGATCGCGTCGCTGATGGTTCATTTCAATATCGCGGCCATGACGATGGAGATCGTCTGGGCGGCCATCTCCCTGTTCGGCCTCGCCAAAGCGCTGCGCGGAAGGATGAAAGCGTGATTATTGCCGTCGATGGCCCCGCTGCCTCGGGGAAGGGCACGATCGCCAAGGCTTTGGCCGAACACTACGCCCTGCCCCATCTAGACACCGGCCTGCTCTATCGCGCCGTGGGTCTTAGCGTGTCCCATACGGGCGGCGATCCGGACGAGGAGACCGATGCCCTCGCCGCCTGTTTCTTCGACGATAGCCTGCTGGAAGACCCGGACCTGCGTACGGAGGCCACCGGTGGCCTGGCGTCCCGCGTGTCCGTCCATGGCGCGGTGCGCGCCGCGCTCGTTCAGCGCCAGCGCGATTTCGCCAATCAGGAGGGCGGCGCCGTACTGGACGGGCGGGATATCGGCACGGTCATCGCCCCCGATGCCGACGCCAAGCTGTTCGTCACCGCAAGCGCCCGGGAACGCGCCCGCCGGCGCGCTCTGGAGATGGAAAGACGCGGAATAGCGGCTGACCTGGACGCCATCGTCGCGGAGATCGAGGCGCGCGATGCGCGCGACATGGGCCGGGCGAATGCCCCCCTTGTCCAGGCGCAAGGCGCGGACTTGCTAGATACCAGCGATTTGGCTATAGACGCGGCCGTTCAACGGGCGATCACGCTTGTGGACGCGCAGCTGGAACGTCATCGCCAAGGGTGACCGTCAAGGCGCTTCGGTTTCGGAGCGCCCTTTTCGCTTTTTCAGATAGTGTGCGTTCCGGCGCTGTTTTCCCCGCGAATGCCCGTTCGGCATGAGGCCGCGCGGGCGGTTTGGCCAAAGACCGCCGGAGACAACCGGCCGGCCAGCAACGTGCGATAAAGGACTACATTCATGGCCTCTACGGCATTTCCGTCGCGTGATGATTTCGCGGCACTTCTCAACGAAACTCTGGGTGGCGAGGACGGCGGCTTCGAAGGCCGCGTCGTCAAGGGCACCATCACCGCCATCGAAAACGATCTGGCCGTCATCGACGTAGGCCTCAAGAGCGAAGGCCGCGTGCCGCTGCGCGAATTCGCGATGCCGGGCCAGAAGGCCGACCTGAAGGTCGGCGACGAAGTCGAAGTCTATGTCGACCGCGTCGAAAACGCCCATGGCGAAGCGATGCTGTCGCGCGACCGCGCCCGCCGCGAAGCCGCATGGGACAAGCTGGAAAGCGAGTTCACCGAGAATGCCCGCGTCGAAGGCGTCATCTTCGGCCGCGTCAAGGGTGGCTTCACCGTCGACCTCGACGGCGCCGTGGCGTTCCTGCCGGGCAGCCAGGTCGACATCCGCCCCGTGCGCGACGTCACCCCGCTAATGGACATCCCCCAGCCCTTCCAGATCCTCAAGATGGATCGCCGCCGCGGCAATAT
>JAHFPU010000166.1:2265-6849 GCA_023266635.1 Sphingobium sp. | reverse complement strand
ACGGTGCGCAAGTCCACGTCGATGAAGGTGAAGGACATGGCCCCGGATTCGATGCGGTCCATGTCGAGCAGGTCGTTGACCAGATGCTTCAGGCGGATGGCGTTGCGGGAGGCAATCTCGACGAGGGAGGCGCTCTTGTCCGACAGTTCGGTTTCCGCAGCCTTGCTAAGAAGCGCAAGCGATCCCGCGATCGAGGTGACGGGCGTGCGCAGTTCGTGGCTGACCGTCGAAACCAGCTGTTCCTTGAGCTTTACGATCGTTTGCAGGTCGACTTTTGCCCGAATGGCGTCGGCTTCGGCGATGCTACTGAACCCCACCGCGATCGGCCCGACCAGAAGGTGCGCGATCAGGAAATCGGTTTCGTCGAATGCATCCACCCGATCGGCATGATATTTCAGCACGCCGACCGTCTGCCCCTGATGCGGGATCGGCACGACGATCATGGACCGCAGCCCGACCCTGTCGCACGCCGCGCGGTTGACGCGCGGGTCCGTATGGGAATCCTCGCAATAGAGCGGCTCGCCCGAGAGGATGCAGAGGCCGGAAAGGCTGGCGTTCAAGGGCAGGCGGAGGCCGACAAGGCCGGCGGACGCGCCGCTGGCGGCCGCATAATAGAGTTGATCGCCGTCGCGCAGTTCAACGACGATGCCATTGGATTGCGGCATCACCGATCGTTCCTGGACGATCGCCTGCATCACCGTTTTGAGGTCGCCGCGCGCCTCGCCAATCGCATGCTGGATCGTTATCAGGCCACGGAAACGCTCAATACCCATAGGAAAACTTGCGCACACAGGGACAGAATGGCTTGCAGCCTATCCCTTTGCGCACGCGCTGACAATCAGCGGCGCAGGCAAGCAACCGTTTCGGAGCTTTTTTTAAAAGGGCCTTACCGACCCCTTATCGTCATTGGGGGGCGGGAGCGCCGGGCATGGGAGCAGGAGCGGGAGCGCCGCCAGGAGCAGCGCCGCCGCCCTGCATCATCTGCTGCTGCATCTGCATTTGCTGCTGCATCTGCATGATCTCCGCCTTCGACTTGAAGTCGCGCAGATGGACGTCGAAGATCAGGGTGGAGTTGGCCGGGATCGGACCGGTCGCCTTGGCGCCATAGCCAAGACGCGACGGGATGGTGACCTTGTAATGGCCGCCCTTCTTCATCTTCTGCAGGGCCTGGCTGAAGCCGGGGACGACTTCGCCTACGGGGAATGCCTGCTGCTCACTCTGGTCGAAGACCTTGCCGTCGGTCAGCTTGCCGACATAGGAGACCAGCACGACGTCATCGAGCGTCGGGCTTGGCCCGGAGCCTTCCTCAAGCACCTCGAAGCCCAGCGGCTGCAGCGCCACCGTTCCCGCCCAGGCCAGCGCAGCGCCGGCCAGCAGGAGCAGCGCAACGCCAATCCACAGCCGGGTCAGCGACCCCTTGGCGATCGGGAGAAGCGGAACAGCCGTAATGGTGGACATGGCGGGCGCCTTGCTATGTCGAGGGATAAGTCAGGAAAGCGGGGGACGGCACCGCCATCCCCGATAGTCAGATGTACCGGTTATTCTTACCGGACACCGTCGCGCTCGGCGCGCTTGCGCTCAAGCTTGCGAGCGCGGCGCACGGCGGCGGCCTTCTCGCGAGCGCGCTTTTCAGACGGCTTCTCGTAATGACGGCGAAGCTTCATTTCGCGATACACGCCCTCGCGCTGCAGCTTCTTCTTGAGAGCGCGCAGTGCCTGGTCGACATTGTTGTCGCGAACGATGATTTGCATAACGCCTTCAGTCTCCAGTCGAAAAACGGTGGTTCGCCAGGACATTCCCCTGTCTGACGAGTCCACCGAAATGCAATAAAACGGGGTCGCCGCAGGCAAAGCCCGCGTCGTGTGGCAGGCCCACTACCAGCAGAGTCGCGCAATTTCAAGCCATGGGCAGGAAAAATGCCGGATTGGCAGCGGCGGGCAAGGATGGTTAAGCCTGTGGCAGACGCCCGACATGACGATCCGCACCGCATCAGCCCTGATCCCCTTGATCCCCGCCCTGCTGGCGAATGCTCCGGCGTGGGCGCAGAGTGATCCCTTTGCGGGCATCCCGAACCTCACGGTCACCTATTATGACGTCGCAGGCCGGACGGTCGAGGGCATCGGCCGCGCCATTCGCTTGCAGGGGCTGACCGATGCACGGGACGGCAAGCCAGTGGACGCCAAGGCGAACTGGTGGATGGACTGGCGCTGGGACAATCAGGGCGAGGGCAATGCGTGCAGGCCGGCCAATGTGACGGTCGGCTTTCACGCGGCGATCATCCTGCCGCGGCTGACGGACGCCAGCCATCTTCCCTCCTATGACCGCGCGAAGTGGGACGCCTATATCAAGGCGTTGCGCCAGCATGAGGCGAACCATGTCCGCCATGCGCTCGATCGCACGGGCGAGGTGGCCGAGGCGATCCGGGCGAGTCGCTGTGATCTGGCCGATGGCGTGGCGAAAGCCATCGTCGTGCGGATCGGGGAGCAGGATGCGGAATATGATCGCACTACGCTGCATGGGGTGACGGAAGGGGCGGTGTTTCCTTAGGCTCTACGGCGCACTAATCCACACGCATCCCGTTCGTGTCGAGCGAAGTCGAGACACGCTGGCGCTGCGCTTGGTCCCTCGACTTCGCTCGGGACGAACGGAAGGGGGCGCGAGGACCGTTTTGACCGCTCACCCCCCGTTCGGGCTGAGCTTGTCGAAGCCCTGCACTTTCTTGAAGAGAAGGACAGCCCTTCGACAGGCTCAGGGCGAACGGAGGTTATTTTAACCCGCAGGACGGCAGCTAACCGAACCGATATCCCGACACCGTCCACCCCAGCACATGGCTGCGATGGTTCTGGACGGCCACGTCATCCCCACCCGCGCCGAGCGCCACCATCAGCGGCAGCAGATGCTCCTCACGCGGATGTGCGAAGCGGGCGTTGGCGAGTTGGTCCCAGTGCGCCAGGCGGTTGGCGCGGCTTTGCGGATCAGTGTCGGTCACGGCGTCGCTCAGCGCATCGTCCCACAGATCGGCGGGCGGCGTCACTTCTGGACCGCGGGCGCGCATATTGTGAAAACTCATGCCCGACCCGACGATCAGCACGCCTTCGTCCCGCAGCGGCTCGAGCGCCCGGCCGACACGGATATGATCGGCCGGATCGAGATCGGCGCGCAGCGACAGCTGGACCAGCGGAATATCCGCGTCGGGCACGGCGACCTTCATGGGAATGAAGACGCCATGGTCCCATCCGCGCTCGTCATCCCGCGCGGTAGGGAAGCCAGCGCCCTCAAGCAGCCCGGCGACCCGCTCGGCCAGTTCCGGCGACCCCGGCGCATCCCAGCGAAGCTGATAGGTATGCGGCGGGAACCCATAATAGTCGTAGAAGAGCGACGGATGCGCGCCGGTGTGGACGGTGAAGCGCGCTTCCTCCCAATGGCCCGACACGAGCAGGATCGCCTTTGGCCGTTCCGGGAGCGATGCGATCAGACCATGGAGGTAATCTTCCATCGGCTGCCACATCGGATCGGACGGGCCGCCGGGGTTCATGAAGAAGCAGGGGCCACCGCCGTGCGGCAGGAATATGCTGGGTTGTTTCATGTCCGGTAGATTGCCCCTGCCCCGCCCCGGCGCAATCTCGCCAAGCGAAACGCAGGGTTTCGGCAAGCCGCCGTCTCCGCTAGACGAGGGGCGATGACCAAGTTCACCGTCAACGACCGCCCGATACAGTATCGCATGGACCCGGAGACGCCGCTGCTATGGGCGCTGCGCGATGCGTCCAACCTGACCGGCACCAAATATGGCTGCGGCACCGGGGATTGCGGCGCATGTACGGTGGAAGTGGATGGCGAAGCGATCCGGTCCTGCCAGATCAGCATCGCCGAGGCGGAGGGTCGTTTCGTGACCACGATCGAAGCGCTGTCTCCCGACCGGAGCAATCCGGTGCAGCAGGCGTGGATCGCCGAGAACCTGCCCCAATGCGGCTATTGCCAGCCGGGAATGATCATGGCGGCGGCGATCCTGCTGCGCAGATCGAGCGATCCGTCGGACGCGGAGATCAACGCAGCGATCACCAATATCTGTCGTTGCGGCACCTATCCGCGCATCCGCGACGCGGTGAAGCGCGCGGGGCGGATCATGCGGGGCGAGGAGCAGGTGCCGGGCGCCCCTGCTCCCGGCATAGCGCCAGCCGATGCCGCACGGGTGGTTCCCTCGCTCCGAACGCCCTGAAACGGGACAGCTACTTCCTTTCTGAATGCTTTCAGGCCAATTCAGCATCCACTCATGGCGCGCCGTCTAGATAGGGCGCACAAGGGATCAAATGGGTCCCTGCGTGAGGAAGGCGCAAAGCCATGTTTAGGAAGATGATGCTGGCCGGGCTGATGACGGCGACGATATTATCCGCAGCGACACCGGCGATGGCGCAGGACAACGGCCGCCGCGAATGGGGCGGAACGCGCAACAACGCCCAGGAAACACGCGGTGATCGCGGTCCGCGCGCTGATCGTGGGCAGAATTCGGGCCAGAATGGCGGTCAGTGGCAGGGTCGTCAGCAACAGGTTCAGCAGCAGGCCGCCCCGCAACCCGCCCCTCAGGCG
>JAHFPU010000166.1:0-2255 GCA_023266635.1 Sphingobium sp. | reverse complement strand
GGAGCGCCGCCGCTATATGGAGCAGCGGCCCAGCGGCGATAATGGCCAGTGGCGCCAGAACAACCGAAACAATCAGTGGCAGCAGGCCCAGGCTTCGCAGGCCGCCCAGCAGGCGCGGCAGACGCAGCAGCGCGTGGAATCCTCCTCGACGCTCGGCCCGAACAGCCGCGCGTGGCGCGATGACCGGCGCAATGTCCGTACCGACGGGCGCACCATCCCCGGCAGCACAGAGGGCTGGCGCGATCGGACGGGCGAGGATCGCCGCGACCGCGACCGCAACGATGCTGTGCGTAATCCCAATGACGGCCGCAATATCGGCTGGCGCGACAATGACCGGCGGGATGACGGGCGACGGGATGATAATCTGCGCGATGGGGGCCGCCGCGACGGCAACTGGAACAATGATGGCCGCCGTTATGGCAACAACAATAACTGGGCCTATACCGGAGGCCGCCTGAATGATCGTCAGCGCTGGCAGGACCAGCGCCGGTGGGACAATGGCTGGCGCAATGACCGCCGTTATGACTGGCGAGCGAACCGCAATACATATCGCAATCTCTACAGCCCGGGCCGTTATTATGCCCCGCGCGGGTGGAGCTATGGCTATCGGCCTTTTTCGTCCGGCATCTTCATGGACAGCATGTTCTATTCGAACAATTACTGGCTGGACGATCCTTATGCCTATCGCCTGCCGCCGGCCTACGGATCGATGCGCTGGATCCGCTATTATGACGATGCGCTGCTGGTCGATACCCGCGACGGCTATGTCGTCGACGTGATCCGCGGGTTCTTTTTCTAAGAGCTTCCTGGACTGGCCTTCAGGAACCACTGGGCCCGGGGCAGCGATGCTCCGGGTTCTTTTGCTTGCGGCGGCGCGGCTGGCTTGGCAAAATCATGAGCATGGAAGAACAGACGATCGACGATGGCGGTGTAGCCTCGACGCACCGGGCCGCGATCGGCGCGGCGGTCCGCGCGAAGCTGAAGCGCAACCCGATGGTCAGTCGAATCGAATCGCCGCATCTGGAAATCTATGGCCGCCACGGCTTCCTGAGCGCGCAGGAATGCGCCGACATGCGGGCGCTGATCGACAAGGACGCCAAGCCCTCCAGCCTCTTTTCCGGATCGGCCAACGCCGAATATCGCACCAGCCACAGCTGCAACCTCAGCCCGTGGGACCCGTTGGTCGAGACGATCACGGCCCGGATCACCGGCCTGATGGGCCTCGATCCCCTTACCGGCGAGACATTGCAGGGGCAGCGCTATGCTGCCGGGCAGGAATATAAGGTCCATTGCGACTATTTCCCGGTCAACGCTTCCTATTGGCCCGCGATGCTGCGATCGGGCGGGCAGCGCTGCTGGACCGCGATGATCTACCTGTCGGAGGTCGAGGGCGGTGGCGAGACGCATTTCCCCCAGTGCGGCTTCATGGTCCCGCCCAAGCAGGGCATGATCCTGATGTGGAACAATCTGGACGAGGCCGGCGCGCCCAACCGGTTCAGCCTGCACGCGGCAAAGCCGGTCGAGGCAGGCACCAAATATGTCGTGACCAAATGGTTCCGCGAACGGGCCTGGGAGCCAGGGCTGGCCTGATCAGGCCTCTATGGTCACCTTGTCGGGATAGAAGGCCAGATAGCCTGCAATCCCGGCGACATCGGCAAGCGGCGTCTCATAGCTCCACACCGCACCCGGCGCGCCAGGCAGATCGAAATAGCTGGCGTCGCCCTTATAGGGACAATACGTGCTTTTCGGATTGGGCGTGAAGGCTGTCATGTCGGCATCCGCGCGGGGGACATAGAGCACGGCCGGATAGCTCGCCTCCTTGAGCGACAGCGCGCCGCTGGTGCGGACGATCTCTCGCCCCTCCCGCAGGATGCGCACTTCGCCGTCGTGGGGCGTGATCGTGATGGGATGGTCGGGGGTGCCGGGCATGGATGGTCTCCTTGGCTTGGGCGCAAGATGGTGTCCTCGGACCCTCGCGCCAAGGGCCGGTCGTTACACTTTGCGACAACGCTGTCTGCTTCCTGACCGACATGTTCCCAAAGGGTTCAGAACGAATCCGCCACATAGGCGTTGTCAGCGCGGGAGGATCTCGCGTCGACACGAGATCAGACCCCCAAGGTACTGGAGAAGACATATGCGTAAGTTCATCATGATAGCGCTGCTGGCTGCAACAGCTGCGCCCAG
This sequence comes from Sphingobium sp., assembly GCA_023266635.1. Classification (GTDB taxonomy): domain Bacteria; phylum Pseudomonadota; class Alphaproteobacteria; order Sphingomonadales; family Sphingomonadaceae; genus Sphingobium. The sequence continues at coordinate 71 of JAHFPU010000166.1, read as the reverse complement.
CGTGGCGATGGCCCAGTCGGCGGGCGAAATCCGCCGCGACAATCGCGATGTGCGCGAGGAGCGCCGCGACC
>JAHFPU010000229.1 GCA_023266635.1 Sphingobium sp. | reverse complement strand
GGCACGGCAGATCTCCAATATTATGTCTCAACAACACAATCTTGGCAGATTCCCCAGGACTTTGCTGCCGTGCAATCCAAAACAGCAAAAAAATCCCGGACAGTTGTGGGGTCATGCCCGGGATGACGAGAGGTGGGCAAACGCCCTCCAGCCCTACGTCCGTGGCCGCGCCTGTTTATACGTACCAAGCATCCGCACCCATTTGGTGTGGAACGCCAGTTCCTTCAGCGCTCGATCCACGGCGGGGTCTTCGGGACTGCCCTCGATGTCGGCGAAGAATTCGGTCATCGAGAAACTCGCGCCGCGCTGGTAGCTTTCCAGCTTGGTCATGTTGACGCCATTGGTCGCAAAGCCGCCCAGCGCCTTGTAGAGCGAGGCGGCAACATTCTGCACTTCGAACATGAAAGTCGTCATCACCGGTACGCCGGGCGCCGGCATCGATGCGTCGCGCGCCAGCACCAGGAAGCGGGTCATATTGTCGTCGCTATCCTCGATATTCTCGGCGACCAGGCGCAATCCGTAAAGCTCGGCGGCCAGATAGGGCGCGATCGCCCCTTCGCCCGGCTGCCGCGTCTCCGCGATCAGCGCCGCCGCGCCCGCCGTATCGGCGTAGGAGACCGGCTGGATGCCCCGCGCGCGCAGATAATGGCGGCACTGGCCCAGCGCCTGCGGATGGCTGGTGGCGTTCTTCACCGGGCTGTCGTCCACGGCCATCAGGCAGTGGCGGATGCGCAAAAAATATTCGTCGGTGATGTGCAGTCCCGATTCGGGCAGCAGGAAATGCATGTCGGCGACCCGGCCGTGCAGAGAATTCTCGATGGGGATGATCGCCCGGTCGGCCCGGCCCTCCCGCACGGCATCGATCGCATCTTCGAAGGCAAAGCTGGGCAGGGGAATGCAACCGGGCGCATAACCCAGCGCCGCCAGATGGGAATTTGCCCCAGGCGCGCCCTGATAGGCGATTGCCCGCGACGGATCGGCCGCCGCTTTTTCGGCCATTTCGGCGACCAGGCGCCGGGCGGGAAGGGGGTAATTCTCCATGAGCGTTCGCGCGCTTACGGACTAAGCCCTTCATGCGCAAGCCATGCTTGCGCGTTCGCGCTTGCGTCATTATGGCGGGCTACTTAAGGGGTGGCGCGATAAGCAGGGGCGCCGGCGACAGAATCGGGAGGAAATCGGACGCATGGACGATCGTTTCAATACTATTGCCGGCTGGGCGTTGTTCGCGGGCATCATTGCGCTCGGCGGCGGGATCGTCAGCAGCAAGTTCTTCCATGAAGAGCGTCCGGAGAAGATGGGCTACGCGATTGAGGGCGTAGAGGCCGAGGGTGGCGAAGGCGCCGCAGCCGGTCCGGGCCTGAACACGCTGCTCGCCAGCGCCGATGTGGCGGCCGGTGAGAAGGTCTTCGCCAAGTGCGCGGCATGCCACACCATTGCGGCTGGCGGCGCCAATGGCATTGGCCCGAACCTGCACGAAATCGTCGGCGACAAGACGGCCGAGGGCCGTGGCGGCTTCGCCTTCTCCGACGCGCTCAAGAAAAAGGGCGGCAGCTGGACGTTCGAGGCCCTCGATCATTGGCTCACCAGCCCGCGTGAATATGCGCCCGGCACCAAGATGACCTTCGCGGGCCTGGGCAATCCGGTCGATCGCGCGAACATCATCGCCTATCTGAACACGCAGGGCTCCAACCTGCCGCTTCCGGCCGCCGACGCTGCGCCGGCCGCAGCCGGTGGCGACAATGCCGCCGCGGGCAACGCAGCGGAGGGCAATGCCGCCGCGCCTGCAGAGGCAGCCAACGCCGCAAAGTGACCTGACGGTCGCGGGGAAGCATGGCCGGATCGTCCGCCATCGCCATCCGCGACCTCACCGGCGCTGCGTTGATTGCTGCGCTGGATGGCCTTGCGGACCTGCGCATCGCCGTTTTCCGGGACTTTCCCTATCTCTATGCGGGGGATCGCGCCTATGAGCGCGACTATCTGACCGCTTATGCCCAGAGCAAGGGTGCCTTGATCGTCGGCGCGTTCGACGGCGATCGACTGATCGGCGCTGCGACCGCGGCACCCATGGCTGATCATGCCTCCGAATTCGCCGCGCCTTTTCGTGAGCGGGGCATGGACATCGACGATATCTTCTATTTCGGCGAGTCCGTCCTGCTGCCCGACTATCGGGGACACGGCGTCGGCCATGCCTTCTTCGACCGGCGGGAAGCGCGGGCAAGAGAACTGGGCTTTTCCCACGCCAGCTTCTGCGCGGTCGTGCGCCCCACCGATCATCCCGCCCGCCCGGCGGGCTACAGTCCGCTGGACGCCTTCTGGCGCAAGCGCGGCTTCGCGCCCGTGGACGGCCTGATCGGCGAATATGGCTGGCGTGATGTCGGTTCTGATGCGAAAACCCAGCATCCGATGCAATTCTGGCTCAAAAGCCTGACCGGCAGGGATTAGGTCGGGTCGCTATTCAGATGATGGCGTGGCGAAAATGGTGATTTGCTGGGACCCTTGAGACGAGTCACGTGCCTCGTTTCAACGCAGCGTACTTAAAGTACGTGAGCACCGGAAGCTCAGGAAATTGCCATTTGCAGCCCGTCAGCACTGAATAGCGATCCGACCTAGGCGCAGCCGGGCATCGCATCTTCCTTGTAGAACGCGCAGACCGCCTGCCAGCCTTCCTCCGCCGTTTCGACCCAGGTGATCAGGTCAAGGTCGGCTTCGGAAATCACCCCTTCCTCGGCAAGGGCGTTGAAATCGATGATGCGGGTCCAGAATTCCTTGCCGAACAGCAAGATCGGGATCGGCTTCATCTTGCCGGTCTGGATGAGGGTCAGCAGTTCGAAAAACTCGTCGAACGTGCCGAATCCGCCGGGGAACACTGCCAGAGCCCGCGCCCGCAGCAGGAAATGCATCTTGCGCAGGGCGAAATAGTGGAACTGGAAACTCAGCTCCGGCGTGACGAAGCGGTTGGGCGCCTGCTCGTGCGGGAGGACGATGTTCATCCCGATCGATTGCGCACCGACATCGGCCGCGCCGCGATTGGCTGCCTCCATGATTGATGGACCGCCGCCCGAACAGACCACGAAGTGCCGGCATCCCGCATCGGTGACCGGATAGGCGGCCGCCGTCTGCGCCAGCTTGCGCGCCTCTTCATAATAGCGTGACTTCTTCGCCAGATTCTCCGCGATCAGGCGCTGCCGGTCGGTCGTGGCAGCATCGATGCGCGCCTGGGCGGCGTCCGGCTCGGGAATGCGCGCGGACCCGTAGAAGACGAAGGTGGATTCGATCTTCGCCTCGTCGAGAAGCAGTTCCGGCTTCAACAGCTCCAGCTGGAACCGGACCGGGCGAAGGTCCTCACGCAGCAGAAATTCGGTGTCCTGAAACGCCAGCCTGTAGGCCGCGCTGGACGTCTGGGGGGTCTCGACCGCCTTCTTGGCGTCATGCGCTTCCTGTCGCGCGGGGCGGAACTTGCGCTCTTCAATCTCTTTCTTGGTCATCGGCGGCAGGTAGCGATCCGGGCAAGGCTTGCCAAGGCGTCAGCGGCAATAACCGCCCCTTCCGCCGTTATCGAAATGCAGGTGGTCGTGATGCGCTGCGTTATAATCCGGGCTCAGGACGGTGCGGAATCGCTTGCACGCGCTGGCGCGGACGATGCGCAGAAACTCGCGCACCTTTTCGTCGCTGCTGTTCCATCCGTTGCGGATGTCGATGCGCCGCCCGTCGGCCAGCAGAAATGCGGATATGTCCACCGCATTGGCGCGGCCATGTTCGGACAGGCGGGCGCTGCCGGCGATGGGGCGGCAATTATAGGTTCCGAACGTCTCGATCTTGATCAGTTCACCGCCCAGTATCTGCCGCGCCGCCGGCGTCGCGCCATAGCGCGCCCACGCCGAGAAGTTGGACGCAAGGCCGCAGGTCATCGCCCCCAGATTGCTGACCGGCACGCCGATATCGATCAGCTTGACCGCGCCGATCGCGCTGCACCCGCCGCCATAGCTCCTGTCGGGCAACCGCTCGAACATCACGCCCGTTCCGGCCAGATTGGCCAGGCACTGGCGGGTTTGCTCTTCCTGTACTGCGGACAGGCGGTTCCGGGCCGTCGGACCTGCTTGGACCCGCCCGTCGAACAGCCGGCAAGAACAAGAATGAGGGGGAGGGCCATAGCCGCTGATCGGCCCAAGGCGGCGAAGTGACGAATACCCCGGCGGTTCTGCATCGCGGGGCTATAGCAGATGATGGTTAACCCGCCACAACGAAGCTGCGTCTGCCGTCAAATTCAAGACGTTGCGACGAAAAAGAGAGCCGGTTTGAAAGAAATCGCATTTGGGCGTAAGATCATGGCGCATTTCGGGGGGAGATGGCCATGGTCCGCGCATCCTATCTCGTATTCGGCACGCTCGCTTATCTGATCTTCTTCGCGACCTTTCTCTATCTGGTCGCCTTCGTCATCGATCTGCCCTTAGCGCCCTTGACTGTCGACCATGGCGGGCCGGTGGTGGCCGTGTGGCAGGCCATGCCGATCGACCTCTGCCTCATCGCCCTGTTCGGCCTGCAGCACAGCGTGATGGCGCGCCCTCGGTTCAAAGCGGCATGGACCCGAATCATACCCGAACCCATCGAGCGCAGCATCTATGTCCTGCTCGCCAGCATCATGTTGATGATCCTGTTTCGCTTCTGGTATCCCATACCGGTGATGATCTGGTAGGCACATGGCCCGCTCGTCGTCCTGCTGCTCGCCATATTCGGCATGGGCTGGCTCATCGTCCTGCTCAGCACCTTCCTCATCAGCCATTTCGAGCTGTTCGGCCTCAAGCAGGTCTGGAGCAACTTGCGAGGCCATCCCGCCGTGGAGCCGGTATTCCGCACGCCCTTCTTCTACCGGCTTGTCCGCCATCCGCTCTACAGCGGCTTCATCCTCGCCTTCTGGTCGACCCCGCACATGACCGCCGGACATCTGCTGCTGGCCGCGGGGATGACGGTCTATATATTGATCGCGATCCGGCATGAGGAACGCGATCTGGTGGGCCTGTTCGGCGGTCGCTATGCCGATTACCAGGCGCGGGTCGGCATGCTGACCCCTCGACTGAAACAGTAAAGGCTAAGGCGGTCTCCTCCTCCTTGCAGGTTGACTATTAACCCAAAGCCTTTAGGAGCGCCGGCGGGCCACGCGGTCCCAACGCCGCGCGTGCTCTCTGCAAGGAGACGCATTACATGACTGATGTTACCGAAGCCGGCGCCACCATTGCGCCCGCCGTTAAGCCGCACACCAAGCCGGCACGCCCCTTTTTCTCATCGGGTCCCTGCGCCAAGCCTCCGGGCTGGAGCGCCGAAAAGCTCGGCATCGAATCGCTCGGTCGCTCGCATCGCGCCAAGATCGGCAAGACCCGCCTGGCTTACAGCATCGACCTGATGCGTGAGCTGCTGAACCTGCCGGATACGCACCGCATCGGCATCGTGCCTGGCTCCGACACCGGCGCCTTCGAAATGGCGATGTGGACGATGCTGGGCGCGCGCCCGGTCACGACCATCGCCTGGGAAAGCTTTGGCGAGGGCTGGGTGACGGACGCCGTCAAGCAGCTCAAGCTCGATCCGACGGTCGTCCGCGCCGACTATGGCCAGCTTCCCGACCTGTCGGCCGTCGATTTCTCGAACGACGTGCTCTTCACCTGGAACGGCACGACCTCGGGCGTGCGCGTGCCGAACGCCGACTTCATCCCCGCCGACCGCGAGGGTCTGACCTTCGCCGATTCGACCAGCGCCGTCTTCGCCTATGACATCGACTGGACGAAGATCGATGTCGCCACCTTCTCCTGGCAGAAGGTTCTGGGCGGCGAGGGCGGTCATGGCGTGCTGATCCTCGGTCCCCGTGCCGTCGAGCGGCTGGAGGCCTACACGCCGGCATGGCCGCTGCCCAAGGTGTTCCGCCTGATGGCCAAGGGCAAGCTGGCCGAAGGCGTGTTCAAGGGCGAGACCATCAATACCCCGTCGATGCTGGCCGTCGAGGACGCGATCTTCGCGCTCGAATGGGGCAAGTCGCTGGGCGGCCTGTCCGGCCTGATCGCACGCTCCGACGCCAATGCCGCCGCGCTCGACAAGATCGTGGCCGACCGCGACTGGCTCGGCCATCTCGCCGCCGATCCGGCGTCGCGCTCCAAAACCAGCGTCTGCCTGACGGTCGAGGGCGCCGACGAGGCGTTCATCAAGACCTTCGCTGGCCTGCTGGAGAAGGAAGGCGCCGCCTATGACGTCGCGGGCTATCGCGACGCCCCCGCAGGGTTGCGCATCTGGTGCGGCGCGACCGTCGACACCGCCGATATCGAGGCGCTCGGCCCCTGGCTCGACTGGGCCTACGCGACCGCCAAGGCCGGCTAACATCGAGATCGTGCTCCTGCGAAAGCAGGAGCCCAGAGTTCGGGGCGCTGCGCTTAGCCGCCCTGGGTTCCTGCGTTCGCAGGAACACAACATAGGGAATTACAAAATGCCCAAGGTACTTATTTCCGACAAAATGGACCCCAAGGCCGCCCAGATCTTCCGGGATCGCGGCGTTCAGGTCGACGAGATCACCGGCAAGACGCCGGAAGAGGTCATCGCCATCATCGGCGAATATGACGGCCTCGCCATCCGCTCCTCGACCAAGGTGACCAAGGCGATCCTCGACGCCGCGACCAACCTGAAGGTCATCGGCCGTGCCGGCATCGGCGTCGACAATGTCGACATCCCCTACGCCTCGTCCAAGGGTGTGATCGTGATGAACACCCCGTTCGGCAACTCGATCACCACCGCCGAGCATGCCATCGCCCTGATGTTCGCGCTCGCCCGCCAGCTGCCGGAGGCCGACGCCTCCACCCAAGCCGGCAAGTGGG
>JAHFPU010000017.1 GCA_023266635.1 Sphingobium sp. | reverse complement strand
GGCACGGCAGATCTCCAATATTATGTCTCAACAACACAATCTTGGCAGATTCCCCAGGACTTTGCTGCCGTGCAATCTAAAACAGCAAAAAAATCCCGGACAGTTGTGGGGCTTGACCCGGCATCCATTGGCTCAACGGTAGAGAGTAAAGGCAATGGTGGAGGCCCATGGATCCCGCATCAAGTGCGGGATGACGGCAGCTATTGTGGCTAACAACGCCCCTATTCCCGCCACCAACGCTTTGGCCTCACGCTCGCCCCAAACGAAAAAGGGCCGCGACCCTTGCGGATCGCGACCCCTTTCCTGCTATGAAAAAGCGATCAGAAAGCGGCGGTGATCGAACCGACCACGCCGGCCTTGCTGATGTTGCGGCCGGACGGCGAGAAGGCGTCCTTGTTGGTGTCCACATAGCTGACGCCGAAGGTCAGGTGGTTCCAGGTGTAGGTCGCGCCGACGTTCCAGTCGGTGTAGCCCTTGCCGATCGTGAGATAGCTGGGGCCGAAGCTGTGCGCGAGATGCGCCGTGAAGCCGACGGGCGTGTCGGGCAGGGTCGCCGCCAGATCGCCAGCGACGTACAGATTGTCTTCCTTGCCGCCGCCGACGGACAGCGCCTTCGACTTGGGCGCATAGTTGGCGGTCAGCTTGGCGGTTGCCGGGCCGAACGTGCCCTTGATCGAGGCGTAGGGCTCGACGAAGTCGGTGTTGGCGCCGCCCGAACCGGGATAATAGTAATACAGCACGCCGACGTCGAACGTCGCGGCGCCGACCGTTTTGGAGAAACCGGCGATCAGGTCGAGTTCCTGGTCGCTGCCGGCCGCGACATAGTCGTCGACCGAGGAGCCCCAGGTCGACACATAGAAGCCCGACTCATGGGTGATGGTGATGCCGCCCTGCAGCGCGAAGCGCTTGTCGGTCTGTGAAATGCCGCGGAAGCGATAATCGCTGACGACGGCGGCGTTGGCGGTGACAGTGACTGCCGGAGCGGGCTCGTCCTGGGCGAACGCCGGAGCGGCGGCAAATGTGGAAAGAAGGACGGCCGAGAGGCCGAGTACGGACTTACGCATGATATTCCCCTTATGGTTCCGTGCGATCGTCCCACCTGCGTTTCGATCCTCGTCTCTCGACCTTGTTCAGGCGGGACTTCGTGACCGGCAACGGCACTCAAATGCTCTGCGATGCGGCAGCGCACAAGAATTTTATGACCTTCATTGTCTGTTTGGTTTCTATATGTTGCTGCTATGCAACAATTTACAGCGAGACTATGGCGGGTAAGGCCGATAATTTCGTTGCGCTGTTATTTATATAGTCCGGACGCGTCAGATTATTGCGCGTCGGTTAACCATATTGCCGGGAACGGCTATTTATCAGGCGGTTGCGCGAAACCGGGCGAGACCCGCCTCGAGATCGGCGATCAGGTCGGCCGGGTCCTCCAAGCCGATATGCAGCCGGATGGCAGGGCCGTCCGCCGCCCAATGCGTTGCACTGCGGTAGCGCGCAGGGTCCACCGGGAGGGCCAGGCTTTCAAAGCCGCCCCAGCTATAGCCGATTCCGAAATGCTGGAGATCATCGATCAGCGCGGCGCGGGCCTTGTCGGTGCCGCCGTTCAGCGTGAAGGTAAACAGGCCGGTCGATCCGGTAAAGTCGCGCCGCCACAGATCATGCCCCGGGCAGCCGGGCAGGGCGGGGTGCAAAACCTTCGCGACCTCCGGCCGGTCCGCCAGCCATTGCGCCACCTGGAGCGCGCCGGCCTGATGCTGCGCCAGACGCACGCCGAGCGTGCGCAGGCCGCGCGCGGCGAGCCAGGCGTCGTCAGGACTGGTCATCTGCCCGAACAGGTGCGCGCTGTTGCGCAGGGCCGGCCAGAGTTCGGACGTGGCGGTGGCGGAACCGATCATCACATCGCTGTGCCCGACGATATATTTGGTGCAGGCGATGACCGAGATGTCGACGCCATGCGACAGCGCCTGGAAATAGAGCGGCGTCGCCCAGGTATTGTCCATCAGCGTGACGATGCCCCGGTCCTTCGCCAGCGCGGTGATGGCGGGGATGTCCTGCACCTCAAAAGTCAGGCTGCCGGGGCTTTCGAGGAAGATCGCTTTCGTTTTTGGCGTGAAAAGCTCCGCGATGCCCGCGCCGATCGTGGGATCATAATAGATCGTCTCGATCCCCAGCGGCTTCAGCATCTTCTCGCAGAAGCCGCGCGTCGGGTCATAGGCGGCGTCGACCATCAGCAACTGGTCGCCGGGCTTCAGCACCGCCATCAGCGCGCAGGCGATGGCTGCCACGCCGGAGGGAAACAGCATCGTTCCCCTCGCGCCCGGCTCCATCGACGTCAGCGCGTCGGCCAGCGACCAGGCGGTCGGCGTGCCCTTGCGCCCATAGAATAGCCGCTCGTGGGTGTCGCGTCCGGCGGCGGCGCGCAGATGCGCCACATCATCATAAAGGATCGTCGATGCGCGCCAGACAGGCGGATTGACGATGCCGCCCTGCTGGCCGGGCATGCTGGTCCATTCGGAACGCCGTCCGGCCTGCGCCAGATGGGTCAGCGGGCGCGGGGCCGGGCGATCCTGCCCGTCATCGGGGCCATCCTCCGCGTTCCCGCCGCCGCTCATGCGTTGCCTGTCGCCTTCGGAGTCGCCGTGTCTGCGCCCCATTCGCTCCAGCTGCCGTCATAGAGGGTGACGTCTTCCTTGCCGATCAGCTTGGCTGCGAAGAGGACATCCGCCGCCGTGACGCCGCTGCCGCAGGTCGCGATGAGCGGCCGGTTAAGGTCGATGCCGGCCTCATGGAACAGGCCGCGCAGTTCATGGCCACGCTTCCATGTGTTGTCGGCGTTGAACAGCCGACTGTAGGGCAGGCAGACCGAACCGGGAATATGGCCGGACGCCATGCCCGCGCGTGGCTCCGGGTCCTCGCCGGTGAAGCGGCTCATGCTGCGCGCGTCCACGACCTGCGCGGCTTTTGATTTGAGGTTGGCGATCATGTCCGCTTTGGTGCGGACCATCGTTTCGTCCTTCCACACAGTGAAATGCCGGTGGCGGGTCTTAGGCCGGCCGGTTTCCAGCTCCCGCTTTTCCGTGACCCATTTCTGCAGGCCGCCGTCCAGGATGGCGACATTGGGCGCGCCGAAGACGTGGAACATCCACCAGGCGCGGGCGGCGGTGCGTAGCGGGCTGTTGTCATAGACGACGACGCGGCTGCCGTCACCCAAACCAAGCGCCTGCATGCGGCTGGCAAACTTTTCCGGCGGCGGAAGCATGCCAGGGCGCGGATCATTGCTATCGATCAGTTCGGGCAAGTTGAGGAAGAAAGCGCCGGGGATATGCCCGGCTTCATATTCCTTCGCCGGGTCGCGGTCGCTGCCTGGCAGGAACAGCGTCGCGTCGACCACGCGCAGGTCGCTCGCGCCCAATTCCCCCGCAAGCCATTCCGTCGAAACCAGCAGATCCATGCCCAACTCCCTTTGCGTCCCCTTAATGCGGCAAAGGCCTGGAGGGAAGCGCGTGTTGCGCGCCGCGATGCGCCGTTTTCAGGCGATACCTTATCCGACCAGAGCGGTGCGCGCGGGGCGGCTGCCGACCGAGCGATATTGCCGTGGTCCTTGATCCACACGGAAGGGCGCCATGCGTTCGCGCGGCGGATCGCTTTCTTCGCCCACGATGAAGGCGGCAGCGCTGTAGCCGTTTCCGCCTTCCCAGCCATAATGGGCACTGAAGGCGACAAGAGGGATCAGCAGCGCCCGGTCCTTGAGCTGGATCGGCACGATGGCTTCGCTGGCCAGACGCAGTTCGCCGGAAAACTCGACAGAGGAGCCAGGCTCGATCCGCTCGACCGCATGGGTGGGGGCATAGACCGGTTCGGCGAAGAAACCGGCTAGGCCCTGCTCCTGCCGCGCGTCGGCGTTGGAGATCATGCTCGATATCGCAACATTCTCTGCAACGATTTCACCTTCATTGCGCAGGATGATGCGATAACCGACCGAAGCGCCGATCAACGTGTTGCGCGCGCCCAGCGGATGGAATGCGATGGCGATGGCCGCCTTGGGCCGGTCGGGCTGTGCGACTCCTGTGGGCTTGGGTGCTGTCTCTACAGGGGCGGGTGCACGCTCGGGCGGAATGGTGGCTTTGACAGGGGCCGGATTGCTCGTCAGGCGTTTCACCGCAGGTTTGCGGCGGAACCAGAGAAGCAGACCAGCGATAGCGGCAACGATCAGTCCACCGATAATCCAGGGCAGGTTTGATCCGGAGGGCTCCTCCGTCGGCGCCGTCTGTTGCGGCGCTGGTTCAGGAGACTGTGTCTCCGGCACGGGCGCGGATTGTTGCGGGACCGGTTCGGAAACCGCTGGGGCCTGTACCGGAGGCGTCGTCGGCGGCGGGGCGGCCTGCAGGGTCTGTGGATCGGACGTTTCGCGCGATTCCTGCGGAGCCGAACGCTGTTGCTCCGGCTGAGGCGCGGGGCGTTGCGGCGTCGACGAAGGGGTGGCGGCGGGCTGGACCGTGCGGATCACCGGCGGTGGCGTCACCACGACAGGAGCCGGCGTCGGCGCGGGTGTGGGGAGAGGCGCGGGACGGTTGTCTATTTCCGGCCCTTCGCGCTCTGGCGGCCTTGGCTTGCTGGTGTCGCGCGAAGGGTCGAGCTGGAAGCCCTGCAGGCTGCCGGGCGGCGGCGACTGGGTGGGCGCGGCGTCCTGCGCCATTGCCGGACTCCACGCCAGCGCCCAAATGAATGAGAGGGCGACCCCCGCCGCCAGACGATATTTATGCCCCATGATGCCTTGCCGAAAACGGGTCACGCGCTGAACGAGCGCTGAATGGCGCCGGGCGATGACATTCGCCGTGCGATACACTAGATGAGCGCCCATGACTCCTATCCATCTTGGCCAGAACAGCCCGCAACCCACCAACCCGGCGGAAGCGGTGCTCGATTATGTTCCCAACCCCCGTCCCGGCAAGCCTTATCTGGTCCGGCTGACGTCACCAGAGTTCACTTCACTCTGCCCCGTAACGGGACAGCCGGACTTCGCGCATCTGGTGATGGACTATGCGCCGGGCGACACGATCGTCGAATCCAAGTCGTTCAAGCTGTTCCTCGGCTCCTTCCGCAACCACGCCGCCTTTCACGAGGATTGCACGGTCGGCATCGGCGAGAGGCTGTTCACGGAGATGAAGCCGCTATGGCTGCGCATCGGCGGATATTGGTATCCGCGCGGGGGCATTCCGATCGATGTTTTCTGGCAGTCGGGCGAGCCGCCCGCCGGGCTTTGGCTGCCGCCGCAGGATGTGCCAACCTATCGCGGGCGGGGGTGAATCAAGTCCCACGTCCGTTCGGGCTGAGCTTGTCGAAGCCTTGTCCTTCTTTTCAACGCTGCGAAGAAGGGCAGCCCTTCGACAAGCTCAGGGCGAACGGCTCATGTAAAAGGCGCTCTATTATAGTCGGATTTCGGGCTGTCGTCCGACGCGGGTCAGGCGTGGCAGTGCGCGCTTCCCATCGAATGTCAGTTGGTAGCGGCGAATACGAATGACCGCGACATGTCCGATCACCCGCGCGCCGAGACTGCGGTGGGCCGCGAGCGAGGCGGCATTATAGTCGGCGATGCTGCTGACCGATTGCCGCAAACCCTGCTCCTCAAGCCAGACCCTTACCCCTGCCCAGAGGGCGACGAAGGCACGGCTCAGCCTGCGCTCCTCGTCGATCCATAAGCCTCCGTCCCATGCCGCATGGGGTGGGAGCTCGAAGCGGACGCCCAGCACCTTTTCGTCATGTGCGCGCCTGTCCAGCCATGTCACGCCGACCAGCGAATCCCGGCCATTGAACGCGCCAAGACACAGCATTCCGGCGGCGAAACGCTCGGTTTGTACGGATAGGCTGGCGTCTATGGCGTGACCAGCCAGTTCCGTGGCCTCGATCAGGCGCGCTGAGTAGCCGCGCGGCATTGGCGGCATATTCTCGCTGTCGACCGCGACGATCTGATGCCGGACATAGAAGAGGCCGGGCATGCGCCCGCACAAGCGCCCGAACAGATAGGAGAGATGACCGCCCAATCCGATGATCGCCCGCTGGGCATGCTGGCGCGCAGGCGTGGAGACAGCCGCACGCCGCAGCGGCTCATATCCGGCAAATCCGGACGGCGGTTGTTGCCCCATCGTGACTCCCTGTTCCCCGGGAATGCCCGATAGGGGCGGTTGTCATCTGCTTGGTGTCGGCTTTGTATCGGAGTGTGAATGCCCCAGAAGGGGACGGATTACAGTGAACTCCACTACGCCGTTCGTCCTGAGTAGCCATTGAGCGAAGTCGAAATGGCGTATCGAAGGATGTGAGCTAGGCGCGAGGTACTTCGATACCGCATCGGGTGAAACATCCCCCGGATGTTTCAGGATCGTCCGGGGGACGATCCGACCCGATGCGCTTCGACTTCGCTAAGTCTCTAATCAGCACGAACGGATGATAGTGATTGAGGTCATCGCACTTTACGCCGCCAGTCCCGTCTCCAGCGCTTCGGTCGCTTCCATCCAGCGCGCCTCTGCGGCGACCAGCTTCTTCTCCACCTCACCCCGGCGGCGCATCAGTTCGCCCATCGTCACGTCCTTCTCCTGCGGACCGGCGGAGGCGGGGTCGAACATGGCGCGGTCGATGCGGCTGCGCTCGGCGGTCAGCTTTTCCATCGCCTTCTCCGCGTCGTGGACGGCGATGCGCAGCACCTTGCTCTTCTCGCGCGCTTCGGCGGCCGCCTTCCGGTCGGCCTTGCGGTCTGCCTTCGGGGCGTCGCCGCCACTGCCGCCCGCAGTCTCGCCGCCCTTGCGCAGGACGAGGTCGGTATAGTCGTCGAGCGTGCCGGAATATTCCGTCGCCGTGCCGCCATCGACCAGCACCAGCCTGTCGGCGACCAGTTCGATCATATGGCGGTCATGGCTGACCACGACGACCGCGCCGTCATATTCGTTGAGCGCCTGCACCAGCGCCTCGCGCGAATCGACGTCCAGATGGTTCGTCGGCTCGTCGAGGATCAGCATGTTGGGCGCGTCACGGGTGATGAGCGCCAACGCCAGTCGCGCCCGCTCGCCGCCCGACAGGCTGCCAACCTTCTGGATCGCGCGGTCACCGGAAAAGCCGAAGCGGCCAAGCTGCGCGCGCACGGCCCCGGGCGTCGCGCCCTTCATCTGGCGCGTCATATGTTCGAGCGGTGTGTCGCGGGTATCCAATTCCTCCACCTGATATTGGGTGAAATAGCCGACCTTCATCTTGTTGGAGCTGTTCATCTCTCCTTCCATCGGGGCCAGTTGCGCGGCGATCAGGCGGGCGAGCGTCGTCTTGCCGTTGCCGTTGCGGCCGAGCAGCGCGATCCTGTCGTCCGGGTCGATGCGCAGGTTGAGGCGCTTGAGGATAGGCGTCTCGTCATACCCGACGCTCGCCATATCCAGCGTCACCAGCGGCGGGCGCAGCTCCGGCGGGCTGGGGAAGACGAAGGACAGGGTTGGGTCCTCCATCGCGGCGGCGATGGGCTGCATCTTGGCCAGCGCCTTCTGCCGCGACTGCGCCTGCTTGGCGGTGGAGGCGCGAGCGCTGTTCTTGGCGACATATTCCTGCAGCTTAGCACGTTGCGCCGCCTGCTTTTCCGACGCCGCCTGCAACTGCGCCAGCCGCTCGGCCCGCTGCCTTTCGAACGCGTCGTATCCGCCCGGATAGAGGGTGATCTTGCCGCCCTCCAGATGCAGGATATGGTCGACGACATTGTTCAGCAGGTCGCGCTCATGGCTGATGACCACGATGGTCGCGCGGTAGGTCTTGAGGAAATTCTCCAGCCACAACGTCGCTTCGAGGTCGAGATGGTTCGACGGTTCGTCGAGCAGCAGCAGGTCGGGCTGGGAAAAGAGCAGGGCGGCGAGCGCGACGCGCATCTTCCATCCGCCCGAATAGCTGTCGAGCGGACGGCCCTGCATCTCCTCGTCAAAGCCGAGGCCGACAAGGATGCGCGCGGCGCGGGCCGGGGCAGTATAGGCGTCGATGGTGTTGAGCCGCTCGTGGATTTCGCCGAGCCGGTCCGGATCCTCGCAGGTCTCGCTCTCGATCAGCAGCGCGTCACGCTCGACATCGGCGGCGAGCACGGTCTCGAACGGCGTGGCGGTGCCGCTGGGCGCGTCCTGCTTGAGGTAACCGACACGCGCGGCGCGGGGTGACTCGCACTCGCCCTCGTCCGGATCGATCTGGCCGATCATCACCTTCATCAGCGTGGATTTGCCCGCGCCGTTGCGGCCGATGAGGCCGACGCGGCTACGCTGCGGCAGCGAGGCGGTCGCGCGGTCGAGGATGACGCGCCCGCCAAGGCGCACCGTGATTCCGTTGAGATTCAGCATGGGGCGGGCCGATAGCACAATGTGCTGCGCTGCGGAACGACCCCTCCGCTATTTTCTGATCCGGTAGAGCCGGGCGAATCCGCGGTCGGAAACGAGTGTCACATCGCGGCTGACATAGGCAGGGAGAGCGCCCATGTCGGCATTAAGCACGAGCAGATAATCGAAATCCCTGTTCCAGTTGCGGACATAGGGGTCCTTGGGGTCATCGGTTCCCAGGCGGCTCACAAAAGGGATGCTGGAAATATAGACCGACCGGGACCGCCACGCGGGCATGACGCTGAGCGGTTGCTGGCCGGGGACGGTGAATAGGGTCGTGATGAAGAAGCCGCCCCGCACGGCAAAAGGCGCGACGAGGTGTCTGCCGGTTTCGACCGGGAGGCCGGGATTGCCCGCCATCAGCCGCCCGACCGGGAACCGGGCCGCATCCGTCCAGTCCTGTCGCGAAACCAGCAGCGCTGCGCCGCGCGGAACGCTGCCGAGGGCATCGCCTAGTCCTGCAAAATCCGGTTGCCGCGCCAGCCAGACCTTTTCGATCCAGCCGATACGCAACAACAGGGTTGTGGCGATGACGGCGATGAGGACCTGATCCGTCCTGTCCCGCTCCCGCCGCGCCGGCAGAATCGCGGCGACGAGCGTCAGCGCAGCCATCGGCGGAAGACGCCGCTGAATCCAGGAGGCGTCGCCAATCTCTTCCGGCGCAAGGCAAGCGAGGAAAGTTAGAGCGACTGCAGCGATCAGCAGCCCTGTGTGAAACCGGATGCGGCCGGACAATGCGGCCCATCCGATCGCGATCGCGAAGGGGAGCAGGATGAGCAGGTCCATGCGCGCGTCATAGGTAAGGACGGGCGACGCGATGACCTTCGCCAGGCGGAAGGGATCGATCATCTTGGCCAGGGGAGACCACAAGATGCTGGTGGCGCCATTGGCGTGAACGCCCGGCGGCGTCGGTGCGAACAGGAACAGGCCGAGCAGCGGCAGCAGGCAGGCAAGCGCTAGGGGCGTCAGTGCGCGGGCATGCCGGGCGATATCGCGCGTGGACCGGGGCAGGGCGGAGCGGTCGCCCAGAATGAGGCCGGAACCCAGCGCGGCATAGAAGAAGAGCGCGAAGGGGTGGATGAGCAGCAGCGCTAGGGCGGATACGAGGCATGTTGCGAACCTGCGCCATCCGCCCAAGGCGCTCATCCGCGCCAGCAGGGCGGCGCAGGCGAGCGCGGCGGCAAGCCCGATTTGGAAATTAAGGAAGCCGGCAATGGCGGTGGTCGACCAGGCGAGAAAGAGCGCCGCGATCTGCCATCCATGCCAGACGCGGCTGATCGCGCGATTGAGGAGGATGGCGCCAATGGGCGGCCCGAGAAACATGGCGAGCAGGAGCAGCGTATTGACGAGGCCGATGGGCACGATGCGCGCCGCCGACGACGCGATGAAGTCCACGGCGATGTTCGTGGAAGCCTGGGACCAGTTGGCGGCGTACATGGACGACAGGGGCGCTTCGTCGACTTTTCCGGACAAGAGCCAGATGCGGGCGAGGTGGTTGGGATAGTCGAGAACCGGAGGGCAGGCGACCGACAGGATCGGCACCGCGCTTGCCAGCAGGGTGATGACCAACAGGACAGGAGCGGAGGCAATCGTGCGAAGGGTGTTGGACGCCCCCCGATCCATCTATGCCACGGCCTTCACGATGGCCGGGCCGGTCCGCCGTCGCTGGCTCCACACCAGTTTTGTCGCAGCGCCGAAATTGAACACCGCGCCGATCAGCGCGCCCGCGATGCCGGCAACGGGCCAGCTTTCCCCGCCACTGGTCAGGACGAGATCGGCGACCCCAATATTGGCGATGGCCCCGACCGTGCAGACGGCGGAAAAGATGACATAGCCAAGGAGGAAGCGTCCGCCCTTCAACCGTTGAGAGCGATAGGTGACTTCGTTGTTGACGACATAATTGAGCGCCATCGCGCAATAGGAGGCGGTAACCTGCGCGGGAAGAAATCCAATGCCCGCCATCCACATCAGCTTCAGCACCAGAAGATGGAATAGCAGGCCGATGCCGCCGACCAGGCAGAACAGCACGAATCGCGGCGGGATGAGCCCACGCGTCAGTTTCTCGATCAGCAAGAACAGAAATTCCGCCAGGATCATGACGTCCAGCTTGCTCTTCCCCTCCGACCGGGTGCGGAAAGTATAGGGCACTTCAGCGATCGTCAGGGCGCGGGGGGAGGATGTAAGGATGTCGAGCAGGATCTTATACCCCTGCTGCGATAGGTCGTAGATGCAGGCGTGGAATGTGTCGCGCTTGATCGCGAAATAGCCGCTCATGGGATCGCTGACCTGTGTGCCGATCACCAGCGTCGACAGGCGCGTTCCCAGATCGCTCAGTCTTTTGCGTTCGCCCGAGAAGTCGCCGAAGCCTCCGCCGGCGCCATGGCGGCTGCCAATGACCAGATCGGCCTTGCCCGACTGCAAGATGCGCAGCATTTCGGGCAGGATAGTCTCGTCATGCTGCAAATCGGCATCGATCACGGCGATATAGTTGGCGCTGGAGGCAAGCGCGCCTTCGACCACCGCCGACGACAGGCCCCGGCGGCCGACCCTGCGGATGCAACGCACGGGAAATCCCGACTGCGCAGCCTTCAGAACCTCGTTTGCGGTGCCGTCGGGACTGTCATCGTCAACGACGATCAGTTCCCAGGAAATGCCGGCCATCGCGCGCGATATGGCGTCCACAAGGGGGGCGATGTTCGCGCGCTCGTCATAGGCGGGTGAAATGATGGAGAGCGTCGGGACGAAGGAATCGAGGTGCATGGCGCCAAGATCGAGGGAAGTCTGATCCGCTGATCCTGCCTTCATGCAGAGTATCCCTTTCAGCCCCAAGCCGATCCGGGATTGCCGGAATCGCTGCGCTGCCGGTCATATGACAGCCCGGAAGGCGATACGAGTCCGTAGTGGTAAATGTTCCATTAATGGTCGATCGCGCGCATTTTTCGGGGCGGCGATACTGAGGCATGGGTGCAACGGTTACAGCAAGATGAACTTTTGCCCGCCTTGATGCTGGACAGTCATCCGAATCCATGATTGAAATGTGACAGAGATAAAACAAAAGCGGGAGAGGCGCGGCTACAACGACAAGGGGGTCGCAGTGGAACGGGTTCGCGCCAAACTGGATTGGTTCAAGGCTGTCATTTTGCCCAACGAGGCGGCATTGCGCTCGCGTCTGCGGCGCATATTGCCATCGCATCATGAGCTGGAAGACATGGTGGCGGAGGTTTTGGCCCGCGCCTATGCCACGGATAGCTGGGAAAATGTCGCGGCAGGCCGCGCTTTCCTGTTCACCATCGCCCGCAATCTCGTCATCGACAATGCGCGTCGCAACAAGATCGTCAGTTTCGAGACGATTGCCGATCTGGACCTGTTGCAGGCGGACGGGAGCGCCGAGTCGCAGCTGATCGCGCGGGACGCGCTGCGCCAGCTTCAGGGCATCGTCGATTCGCTGCCTGGCCAGTGCCGACGGGTTTTCCTCCTCCGCCGCGTCCATGAAAAATCCATGGCCGAAATAGCGGACGAAATGCTGCTGTCCGTTTCTACTGTTGAAAAACATCTGGCCAAAGCGATCGGGCTGGTTATGCGGGCCTGGGCGGAACGCGAGGAAACGGACTACGGACGTGCAAGAGTCGGGGCCAGCAACGGACAAGGAGCGGATAGAGGCGGAAGCCTCGCGGCTCCTCGTGCGGCTCAACCTTGATCCGGACGAGGCCGAACGCGAAGCCATCTGTCGGTGGATTGATAGTAGCCCCACTCACGCCGTAGCCTTCGCCCGTGCGGAAGCCGCATGGGAAAGCGCCGAGCGGCTGAAGGCCAGCGCGCAGGATAATCCTGCCCTTGTCGATCCGGGTCCGGCCGAACGCCTTCCCGAACCAACCGGCATATCCAATCGCATGCTCGCGGCGGCGATGATCGCCCTGTTCGTGTTCCTGGCGGCGGTGGGCGTCACCATCCGGACGCTGAACGATGTCGACAAATACAGCACCGGCATAGGCGAGGTGAAGGATATCACCCTGTCCGACGGATCGCGCATGCACCTCAACAGCGATACCACGGCGGAGGTCCGCTACACCGACAATGGCCGCAAGGTGCATATCGTCCGGGGTGAAGCATCATTCGACGTTGCGCATGACACGGCGCGGCCCTTCGATGTCGAGGCGCGATCGGCGGTCATCCGCGCGGTCGGCACCGCCTTCAACGTCCGGATGCGGCAGTCTCTGGTCGAACTGACGGTGACGCAGGGTACGGTGCAGGTGCGCTCTGGCCCGGCGACGCCGCACCATGTCGGCGCGGGCAGTGGCGCGGTGATCCGGCCGCGCACGATCCTGCTCACCCATCTGGGCAAGAATGTCATCGACCAGCGCATGGCCTGGCGCGAGAAGATGGTCGAACTGGACGGCGAGACGATCGACCAGGCGGTGGCCGAATTCAACCGCTATCGCGACCAGCCCATGCTGATCGGCGACGCGCGGGTTTCCGCCCTGCGTATCGGCGGCCGTTTCCGGACGACCGACAGCAAGGAATTTCTGGCGGCGCTGCAGGTCAGCCTGCCGATCCGCGCGGTGGCCGGGCAGGACGGGTCGATCATGCTCCTCTATCGCGATCAGCCCGCGCAGCAGGATTGACGGCGGACGCCGCCGCCCTGATGGAGGGGCAGGACAAGCGAGCGGGATGCCCATCAGATGACGAGCGACACCGGCGAGAGCAAACCCACGCGCAACCGCATCTTCGCGATCTTCGGCGGATCGGCGGGCAATCTGGTCGAATGGTACGACTGGTACGTCTATTCCGCCTTCGCCCTGTATTTCGCGCCGATCTTCTTTCCTGCCGGCGACCGCACCGCGCAACTGCTGAACACGGGGGCGATCTTCGCCGTCGGCTTCCTGATGCGGCCGATCGGCGCGTGGATCATGGGCGTGTATGCCGACCGGCGCGGGCGCAAGGCGGGGCTGACCCTGTCCATCACGCTGATGTGCGCAGGATCGATGCTGATCGCGGTGACACCGGGCTATGACAGCATCGGCTATGGCGCCCCCGCCCTACTGGTTCTAGCCCGGCTGATGCAGGGCCTGAGCATCGGCGGAGAATACGGGGCGAGCGCCACCTATCTGTCCGAAATGGCGAGCAGCCGCCACCGCGGCTTCTTCTCCAGCTTTCAATATGTGACGCTGATCATGGGGCAGCAGGTTGCGCTGGCGGTGCTGCTGATCCTGCAGGCAGTGTTGAGTAAGGACGACCTGCAGGCCTGGGGCTGGCGCATACCCTTCGCGATCGGCGGGGTGCTGGCGATCTCCGTCTATTATCTGCGCCGGCGGCTGGCCGAGACCGAATCCTTCGAACATACCCAGGGCAAGGACGCTCCCAAATCCGGCATGTTCGCGCTGGTGAAGCTCTATCCGGGGCAGGCGGCGCTGGTGCTGGCGCTGACCGCAGGCGGCACGCTCGCCTTCTATGCCTACTCGATCTACATGCAGAAATTCCTGGTCAATACGGCGGGTTTCAGCATCGAGACGGCGACGCTGATCATGGCCGGGGCGCTGTTCCTTTACATGCTGATGCAGCCGCTGTTCGGTGCGCTGTCCGACATTGTCGGGCGCAAGCCGATGATGATCGGGTTCGGCATATCCGGCGTTTTGTGCACCGTGTGGATATTCCGGTCGCTGGAGACGGCGCACAGCCCGTGGCAGGCATTCGGCTTGGTCATGCTCTCGCTGACAATCGTGAGCGGCTATACGTCGATCAATGCGGTGGTGAAGGCGGAACTGTTCCCCGCCCATATCCGGGCGCTGGGCGTAGCGCTCCCCTATGCGGTCGCCAATGCGCTGTTCGGCGGTACCGCGGAATATGTCGCGCTGTACCTGAAGAACCGGAACATGGAGCCGGTCTTCTACTGGTATGTGACCGGGATGATCGGGGTGTCGCTGATCGCTTATCTGTGGATGCGCGATACGCGGCGGCACAGTTTGATCGACCGGGATTTGGGGTAGGGTTGCTCAACTCCAACCTCCGTTCGTGTCGAGCGTAGTCGAGAGACAGGCGCGAGGCTTCTCGACTACGCTCGAAGCGAACGGTTGAGGGGACGGTTACGCCAGCACATCCCGCACAAACGCCGGGACCAGTTCGCTCGCCGGGCCGATCCGGGTTTCGTGGAAATAGATGCTGCCCGCCGACGGATCGAGATTCAGTTCCAGCGTCCTTGCGCCGACATCGCGCGCCGTCTGGACGAAACCCGCCGCCGGGTAGACCGCGCCGGACGTGCCGATCGACACGAACAGGTCCGCCGCGCGTAGGGCGTCCTCGATCCGGTCCATCTCATAGGGCATCTCGCCGAAGAACACGATGTCGGGGCGCAGGCGCGCCTTTCCGCAGCCATCGCATACTGATCCGGGCGGCAGGGCGGCCTCCCAATAGACCGCCTTCCCGCAGGCTGCGCACAGCGCCGATTTCAGCTCGCCATGCATGTGCAGCATGCGCTTCGCTCCGGCGCGCTCGTGCAGGTCGTCAACATTCTGCGTCACGATCAGCAGGTCGCCGGGCCACGAGCGATCGAGCGCGGCCAGCGCCTCATGTGCGGCATTGGGGACAACCTCGGCCAGCTTGGCCCGCCGCTCGTCATAGAAGCGATGGACCAGATCGACATCGCGCCGCAGCGCCTCCGGCGTGCAGACGTCCTCGACCCGGTGTCCTTCCCACAGCCTGTCCGGACCGCGAAAGGTGGCAAGGCCGCTCTCGGCGGAAATGCCCGCGCCGGTGAGGATGACGATGTTTCGGATGTCAGGGGTCATGAGGATCATTCCATCTCGCCGGACGAGGAAATGCAAGGGGGGGTGAAGTTGCGGCTATTACAATCGATCGAAAAGCCGCCGGTCGTGAAAGAACGCCGACCCTTGGCCTTTTGGGCTTTTCGAAGTATAGTTCGCAAGGTGGTAATAGCTTGGGGGTGAGCGATGACCATTTTTCACTTTGTCATTATCGGCTGCTTCATGGCTTTTGCGATTGTCGATCATGTCGGCAAGAGAACGGCGTTTCCGACGGTGGCCTATTGGCGCGTCATGGGCGTCATCTCTTTCGTTCTGTACTTTGCGATCGCGACCTATGCGCCGTTCCTGTGGGACAGTTTCCTGGGGTCGCACCAGCTGATCGACGGCAGCGCCCTGCCGCTCTGGGCGCAGGTCATAGTCGGTTTCCTGATCTTGGAATTCGGCATCTATTTCTGGCATCGCACCATGCATCAATTCGATCCCATATGGCGCTTCACCCACCAGATGCACCATGCCGCCGAACGGCCCGACATATGGGGCGCCTATTATTTCCATCCGGTGGACATGCTTGGCTGGGCGTTGCTCGGGTCGCTCTGCCTAGTCTGGATTTTCGGACTGAGCGCGCAGGCGGCATTGATGGTGGGCGTATTGGGAACCATCCCCGGCATGTTCCAGCATGCGAATATCCGCACACCGCACTGGATCGGCTATATCCTGCAACGCCCGGAAAGTCACCTCATCCACCACGAGCGGGGTGTCCACGCCTATAATTATGGCGACATCCCGCTTCCCGATATCCTGTTCGGCACATTCCGCAATCCGAAAGAATGGCAGGGGCAAAACGGCTTTAGCGACGGATCGACGCACAGGATCAGCGAAATGTTGACTTTCCGCAGGATATCCTGACCGTCAATCGCCCGCCGCCGTGCTCAGCCCCAGTTCGGGAATGCCGATCGACCGCCGTCCGCCGAAATCGACGCGTGCGACGACGACGCCCTGCTTCTCCATATATTCAATGAGCCGGCGCACCCGCCCCTGCGAACTGGTGCCGTAGGCACGGGCGAGGGATTCGTCGTCGGGGCAGGCCCGGCTGTCCATCGCCGCATGGGCGATCAGCAGGAAGGGTGCGAGCATATCCTCCGGCAGAGGCGCGGCGGCCCGCAGCGCATCGCCCCAGCGCGGATCGGCGGCGTCGAACATGCCTGCGCGCGCCATTGCGAAACGGCGGCGGAAAGCGGGCAGGTCGAGCGGCACGCGCGTCAGCCGATGCATTCGGCAGCGGACGGTGAAATCCTGGTACAGCACCGGCGGAGACTGGAAGGCGCTGGCCGGGTCGGCGATCATCTCCTGAAGCACCGCGATGACGGCGGCGTCGATCTCCTCCTGTTCGGGCTGCGGCATGTCGCGCTCGGGGGAGGGGATCGACAGATCGGGGCCAGCCATGGAGCGCATCAACTCCTCGGCCGCGACCGGTTTCGACCGGGGCTCGGGGCGGGGCGGCGGCGCGTCGGCCTCCATGTCGGCGAACAACATCGCCTGAAAGTTCACCGGCTCTTCCGACGCATCGGGCATCGGCATTAGCTTGTGCGTGCCCATGCGCGTACTGGTCTTCACGGCGCCGATCTTGATCGACACCGGGCGGCGGCAGATGGCTGGGCCGAGGGCAAGGAAACGGCCACGCTCCAGATCACGGATCTGCTCCGCCTGCCGCCGCTCCATGCCGAGCAGGTCGGCGGCGCGGGCCATGTCGATGTCCAGGAAGGTGCGGCCCATCAGGAAATTGGACGCCTCGGCTGCGACATTTTTGGCGAGCTTGGCCAGACGCTGGGTGGCGATGACGCCCGCCAGGCCGCGCTTTCGCCCCCGGCACATGAGGTTGGTCATGGCGGACAGGCTGGTGCGACGCGCCTCATCCGATACGTCGCCGGCGGCGGCGGGCGCGAACATCTGCGCCTCGTCCACTACCACCAGCGCGGGATACCAATGGTCGCGCGGCGCATCGAACAGGGCATTGAGGAACGCGGCGGCGCATTTCATCTGCGCCTCGATCTCCAGTGATTCCAGTGTGAGGACGACGGACGCGCGATGCTCGCGGATGCGCGCGCCCATGCGGGCGATCTCCCGCTCGCTATAGTCGCCGGCGTCGATCACGACATGGCCAAAAGCATCCGACAGCGTGACGAAATCGCCTTCGGGATCGATCACCACCTGTTGGACGAGTCGAGCGCTCTCCTCGAGCAGGCGGCGCAGCAGATGCGACTTTCCCGACCCGCTATTGCCCTGCACCAGCAGGCGGGTCGCCAGCAGCTCCTCTATGTCGATGGGCACCGGCAATCCGGCGCTGTCCGTTCCGATGTCTATGGTGGCGGTCACACCCTGCCTTTGGCCCAGCAGGGTGCGTGGAAGCAAGTCCGGATGCGGAGCAATTCAATCATCAAATATCAACGTTTTATTGGCATTAACCTTCAAACCATGTGGAAAATCAACGCGATCCGGACGGTTTTGCGCCGCTACGCCCCAACGGGGCTGGCCGGTACGATGGTTCCGTTGCTCGGGTTGATCGGCCTAGCGATCGTCAGCGTCGCGCTTTTCACGACTCTTCTTACCCGGCAGATGGACCGCGATGCCGAAGACTATATGCATCGCATGGTCGCCGGATCGATCGAGCGAGAAGTGGCGGGTGCGGTTGAGGCCGTCAGCACCCCCGCGCTCTGGGACGACGCATTCGAGGCGGTTTACGGTCCCGTTGATGCCAAATGGGCGTCGACTAACCTGAACTATAATCATCATTCCACCTTCGTGATCGACACCGCCGGTCGCACGCTCTGGTCGAACAGGCCCGATGGAAAGCCCCTGCGTCCGCTTAAGCAGATTGCAGCGACGGGACTGCGCGACATTCTGCCAAAATTGCCCAAGACGATGGGCGACGCGATGCTGCAACGGCACGGCGTGGCGGAGATCACGCTGGTTGAGGGCAAGCCGGCGCTGATGTCCGCCATGGCCT
This sequence comes from Sphingobium sp., assembly GCA_023266635.1. GTDB lineage: Bacteria > Pseudomonadota > Alphaproteobacteria > Sphingomonadales > Sphingomonadaceae > Sphingobium. The sequence continues at coordinate 6,858 of JAHFPU010000017.1, read as the reverse complement.
TTATTCCGCTGCACGGAACGCCGCCCGCCGACCTTGCGCCGCGCTATTTCTTCATGGTGCGCCCACTGGACAATGGGATCATTCCGCGGATCGCTGAAACTCATGGGTTGCCGGGCCTCAAATGGGCGGTGGGAGATGTCGATCCGGACATGCAGACGCTTGCTATATTCGACATGGCGCATCGCGAAGTTGGGCAGATGGAATGGCCACGTCCCACACAAGGGCGCAAGGCCCTGCATCAGATCGTGCCGGTGGCGGCCGTTGTCGGCTTGCTCTTCCTGACATTCTGCGGCTGGCTGATCCGTGTCGTCTATCTCGCTCATCGTGTTCTAATCGAGAAGAACGGACTGGCCATGAAAGCCGCCGACGATTCCCGCGTCGCCGCTGACAAGGCGGAAATCGCCCTTGCTGTCGCGCAAGTTGCGCGGAGCGAAGCAGCCGCCAGTTCCGAACGGGAAGTTCTGGAGCAGCGACGACATGAGAGCCAGTTGCGCGACAATGGACGGGAAGTGGCGGAGTCTCTCGACCGGTCGATGGCCTCCCTGGTGGCGGAGATGCTCGACACGGCATCGGAACTTGAGCGGAACGCGGACCAGACCCTTTCCGCCATAGAAGCGCAGCGCGGCCAGGCGGACATCGTCATCGGCCGCTCACGCGATACCGCTCTGGCGGCGCAAGCCATTGCCACGACCATCGACGCGCTGACCAGCTCCATCGGCGATATCAGCACCGCTACAGGACGCATCCGCGAGGCCGCCGGCGCGGCCAGTGGTAAATCGGCCATGGCGCGAGACGCCAATGACAATCTGATGCGGCACATCGTTTCCATCAACGAAGCGGCCGACCTGATCGCGGAGATCACCGGCCAGACCAACCTGCTTGCCCTGAACGCCACGATCGAGGCGGCGCGGGCGGGGGAGGCCGGACGCGGTTTCGTGATCGTCGCCAATGAGGTCAAGGCGCTAGCCGGCCAGACCAGCCAGACCACGAAAGACATCCATGCGCGGGTCGAGGGCATAGAAAATGCCGCCCAGTCGACATTCGGCCTGGTGGAATCAGTCGATCGCATCCTGGGAGACCTTGCCGGCACGATCGGTTCTGCATCCTCCGCTGTCCACCAGCAACTCGAAGCCGCCGAGGAGATACAGCGCACCTCCCACGGCGTCGCCGTGCATGCCCGCGCCGCCGACGAGGCGGTCGGGTCCATTTCCCGCTCGCTGGGCGATGTCGCCCGCGCCGCGGCGCAAACGCGCGAGAGCGGCGCTGCGGTCCGGCAGCGCGCCGAACAGCTTCAGGCTGAATTCGCCCGCCTGATCGGAGCGTTGCGCGCCGCCTGATCCGCTAAGCCGGAATCGCTTGACCGTAACGCTGTTGCATTGCAGCATCGGTCCATGAGCGCTGCACCGCCGATTACGCAAAATCCCGACATCCGCTTCCTGGGCCGACTGCTCGGGGACGTCATTCGCGCCTATGGCGGCGACAAGCTCTACCGTCAGACGGAATATATCCGGTCCGCCTCCGTAGACCGCGCGCGGGGCGTCAACGACAGCGATCTGGTCGATACGGGGCTGGAGGCGCTAAGCTTGGACGACACGCTCGATTTCGTGCGCGGCTTCATGCTGTTCTCGATGCTCGCCAACCTGGCCGAAGACAGGCAGGGCGTCGCGGCGGAGCCGGGCGCCGACGTCGAATCCGCCATCGCTACGCTGGAATCCCATGGCATCGGTCGGGACGCCGTAAAGGCGCTGCTCGACCGGGCGCTGATCGTCCCCGTGCTTACCGCGCACCCTACCGAGGTGCGGCGCAAGAGCATGATCGATCACAAGAACCGCATTTCCGACCTCATGCTCCTGATGGATGCGGGTCGCGAAGAAACGGACAATGGCGAGAAGATAGAGGAAGCGATCTGCCGCCAGATCGCGCTCCTGTGGCAGACGCGTCCGCTGCGCCGCGAGCGGCTGTATGTGCAGGACGAGATCGAGAATGTTCTCGCCTATTTCCGCGATACCTTCCTGCCTGTCCTTCCAGCGCTTTACGCCCGTTGGGAGCGGGTGCTGGGCGACCGCCCGCACAGCTTCCTGCGGGTCGGCAGCTGGATCGGCGGCGACCGCGACGGCAATCCGTTCGTGCAGGCCCCCCAGCTCAAATTCGCGCTGGCCCGCGCCTGTGAGGCGGCGCTGGGCTATTATTTGGAATCGCTCCACGCGCTCGGCGCGGAATTGTCGCTATCGACTGAACTGGCCAAGGTGCCCCAAGCGGTTCTCGACCTTGCCGACCGCAGCGGCGACACATCGCCCAGCCGTCAGGACGAGCCCTATCGCCGCGCGCTGTCCGGCATCTATGCGCGGCTGTGCGCCACCCATCTGGAACTGACCGGCAAGGTTCCGCCACGCGCCTCCACACTCCCGGCGGCGATCTATGAGGGGCCGTCGGAATTTCGCCGTGATCTCGTCACCGTTGCGCAGGGGCTGGCGTCTGAAGGGGATGGCGCGCTATCGACGGGCGGGGCGCTTGGTCGCTTGATCCGTGCGGTTGAGACATTCGGCTTCCATCTCGCCACCCTCGACATGCGCCAGAACAGCGACGTGCATGAGCGTGTGATCGCGGAATTGCTGAAGGTCGCGGGCGTCGAGGACAATTATGCGGCGCTGGACGAATATGCGCGCATCGCCCTCCTCCGCAAGGAACTGGCCAACAACCGTCCGCTGGGGTCGCGCTTCGCCGAATATTCGGAGGAGACGGCATCGGAACTCGCCATCGTCCATGCGGCGGCGGAGGCGCATCGCACCTATGGCCCGCAATGCATAACCCAATATGTGATCAGCAAGGCCGAGAGCGTGTCCGACATGCTGGAGGTCAATATTCTACTGAAAGAGGCGGGACTGTGGAAGGCCGCCAATGGCGAGCCGCCCCATGCCGCGATCATGGCAGTGCCGCTGTTCGAGACGATCGGCGATCTGGAGAATGCGCCCAAAGTCATGTCCGCCTATTTCGGTCTGCCGGAGATTAGCGGGCTGGTGAAGGCGCGTGGCCATCAGGAAGTGATGATCGGCTATTCGGACAGTAACAAGGATGGCGGCTACATCACCTCGACCTGGAGCCTGTTCCAGGCGTCGACGGCGCTTGCGCCGGTGTTCGAGAAGGCGGGCGCGGCGATGCAGCTGTTCCACGGGCGCGGCGGCGCGGTGGGGCGCGGCGGCGGATCGTCTTTCGCGGCGATCCAGGCGCAGCCGCACGGCACGGTGCAGGGGCGCATCCGCGTGACCGAGCAGGGCGAGATCATCGCGGCGAAGTTCGGCACGCGCGAAGTCGCCATGACCAATTTGGAGGCGATGACCAGCGCCACGCTGCTCGCCAGCCTGGAACCGGAAAAGCTGTCCGAGAAGGACGCCGCCCGGTTCGCCGTCGCCATGGATAGCCTGTCGCACACGGCGTTCACGGCCTATCGCGACCTGGTCTATGGCACCGACGGGTTCAAGGAGTTCTTCCGCGAGCTGACGCCGATCCAGGAGATTGCCGGCCTCAAGATCGGATCGCGCCCCGCCAGCCGGACGAAAAGCACGCGGATCGAGGACCTGCGCGCCATTCCCTGGGTGTTCAGCTGGGCGCAGGCGCGGGTGATGTTGCCGGGCTGGTATGGCGTGGGCCATGCGCTGGCCGGGTTCGAGGACAAGGCGCTGCTCGCCGACATGGCGCAGGTGTGGCCGTTCCTGAAATCCGCGCTTGCCAATCTGGAGATGGTGCTGGCGAAATCGGACCTGGGCATCGCCGCGCGCTACCTGCCGCTGGTAGAGGACCAGGCGAAGGCGGAAGAATTGTTCGGCCGCATCCGGGAGGGGTGGGGCATGGCCCATGACGGTCTGCTCGCAGCAACGGGGCAATCGCGGTTGCTGGAGAAGAACCCGGCGCTGGAAACATCCATCCGCCTGCGCCTTCCTTATATCGAGCCGCTGAACCTGCTGCAGATCGAGCTGCTCAAGCGTCACCGCGGCGGCGAGGACGATCCGCGGATCAAGGAAGGCATTGAGCTGTCGATCAATGCGATCGCGACGGCACTACGCAATAGCGGGTGAGGGATTGGCACGGTAAGAATATTCCCAACCTCCGTTCGCTTCGAGCGTAGTCGAGAAGTTTTGCGCAGGTTTCTCAACTGCGCTCGAAACGAACGGCGGTTGGCTGAATAAGCCTCACGTCCGATGGTCAGCAGGTCGCCAGCCGCCGCGTCTCCGCCTGTTCGTCCAGCACCGCGATCCCCAGCATGGCCAAGCCGCCAAGGGACAGCGCGCATCCGACCCAGCCGGTTGATGTCCAGCCATAGCCCGCCGCGATCGCCATGCCGCCCAGCCACGGTCCCAGCGCATTAGCCACATTGAACGCGCTATGGTGCAGCGCTGCCGCCAGGGTCTGCGCATCGCCCGCCACGTCCATCAGCCGGGTCTGCAGCACGACGCCAAGCCCGCCGCCCAGGCCGATCAGGAAGATGTCCGCCGACAGCGCCCAGATATTGTGGGCGGCGAAGGGAAACAGCGCCAGCGACAGCGCGCTCCACAGCAGCATGCCGGTCGCGGTCGGGATCAGCGCGCGGTCCGCCGCCCAGGCCGCGCCCAGATTGCCGATCGTCATGCCGACGCCAAATATCCCCAGGATCAGGGGCAGCAATTCGCCCGATACGCCGGTGACCTCCAGCATCGTCGAGGCGACATAGGTATAGACCGCGAACAGTCCGCCAAAGCCGATCGCGCCGGTGCCGAGCGTTAGCCACACCTGCCGCCGCCGCAGCGCACCGAGTTCGCGCAAGGGGCTGGCGTCCGCAGGCGCAGGATCGCGGGGCGCGAAGAGCCAGACGAGCAGGGCGGTCAGCAGCGCCAGCACGGCAACGATCCCGAACCCCCAGCGCCAGCCGATCGCCTGCCCCAGTCCGTTGGCGACAGGCACACCGATGACCGTGGCGATCGTCAGGCCGGCCATGACGCGGGCGACGGCCTGCGCCCGTCGGTTTGGCGGCACCAACCCTGCTGCCACGAGGGCGGCCACACCGAAATAGGCCCCGTGGGGCAGGCCGCTCAAGAAGCGGAACAGCAGCATCCAGTGATAGGTCGGTGCGACGGCGCTGAGCGCATTGCCAATCGCGAACATCGCCATCAAGCCGATCAGCAGGGTACGACGAGGTAGACGCGCCGCAAGGACGGCAACGATCGGCGCGCCCACCACCACGCCCAGCGCATAGGCGCTGATGACATGCCCGGCCGTCGGCGCGTCGATGCCCAGGCCAGGCGCGAAATAGGGCACGAGGCTCATGGCGGCGAATTCGGTCGTGCCGATCGCAAACCCGCCCATGGCAAGCGCGAACATGACAAGGCCGGGATGGACGGCGGATTTGCTGGAGGTCATCGGGCCTTCTTGCTGCGCTGCAAAATAAGCATTGCAGATAGGCGGGGGATATCCCCGCCTCAAGGGCGGCACGGGCGTTATGCGATTGTTATTCCTGCACTTGCGATGCCGGAAAACGCATGTGGCGCGTTAGGCGCAGTCATTTCAGGATTGGGAAAGCGTTTACTTCGCCTCTGCGGCCAGGGCGTCCATGATCTGCCGGATGGGCGAGAGATCATATCCCGCCGCCGCCGCCTTTTCCGACAGCGCCTCGGGATCATGACCGTGCCGGGCGCGGGTCAGCGTCCAGAGCAGCGTGCTGCGCGTGCCGGACCGGCAATAGGCCAGCACCTTGCCTTCGCCGGCCTTGGCCAGCGCCTCATCCATGCCGTCCAGCTGCCATGGCGAAAAGCCCGCATGGGTCACGGGCACCGCCGCATAGAGCAGCCCGGCCGCGCGCGCAGCGACTTCGATATCCTCCGCCGGGGTCTGGCTGGCCTCTTCGCCTTCGGGGCGGTTGTTGATGATCATCACCGCGCCCATCTCTTTCGCCTGCGCCACATCATCGACCGTGATCTGGGGCGAAACGAAGAAGCTGTCGGTGATCTGACGGAACATGGCAAAATCCTTGGCGGGAAAAAGAGAAGCCCGGACGAACGGTAAACGCTCGTCCGGGCTCTCTAACGCCTAAGGGGTAATCCGGCAATCGGCGCCTGATGCAGGCACCGCGCCGAACAATCTTACATCTTGTAGGACAGGCGGAGGTAACCGAACTGACCGGGGACGTCGTACGTCGTCGCATCGAAGTTCGCGCCGGTGCAGGAGAAGCACGGGGGCGGACCCTGATTGAAGACGTTGTTGACGCCGATCGTCAGAGCCGTCTTGTGATCCATCCACGAAGGCGACACGATCAGCTGGACATCGCCATAGAAGCGATTTTTCAGCTTCAGGCCTTCGAAATCGCCGGTCTCGGACACGCCCTTGATATAGCGGCCGGTGAACGAGGCGGAGAAATCGCCCAGGTTCCAGTCGATGACCGCATTGCCCTTGAACTTGGGGTAGGACTGATCAGGGAAGCCACGGGTCGTGCCGCGATAGTTGGTCGTGGCGAAGCCCGTCGCGCTCGGGAAGGTCTCGGTATATTTCAGCAGATAGTTGCCGTTGACCGCCAGGCCGAAGCTGCCGACCGACGTTTCCGGCGTGCGGTAGTTGAACGTCATGTCGATGCCGCGGGTCTTGATGCTGCCGATATTCTGCAGCACGCCGTTGATCCGAGAGATGTTGCCGCTGGCGACGCGGATGACCGAAGCGCAGCTGAGGGCATCGGCGAGCAGGGCGCAACGCGACAGTGTGGCCTGCGGCGCGATGTTGGAAATCGCGTTGCTGACGGTGATGTCGTAGAAGTTGGCTTCCAGGCTGAGCTGGCTTGCGAAACCGCCATCCCGCGCCCAGCTGGGGCTATATACCGCGCCGAGCAGATAGGTCTTG
>JAHFPU010000228.1 GCA_023266635.1 Sphingobium sp. | reverse complement strand
CCTGGGTTGCGGTCAGGTCCGGGCGCTGGGTTATGTCCCAGGCCGACTGGCCCTGGCCGAAGCCCATTATCGGCACCGGCGAGGTTATGCCTTCGAGCCGGGCGCGTTCGGCGCTCATGACTACGACAGCTGCGCCGCCGTCCGAGATCAGACAGCAGTCGTCGCGCCGCAGCGGCGACACGATCATCTGAGACTGGCGATAGTCCTCGAGAGTCAGCGGTTTTCTCAACTGGGCATGAGGGTTGGATGCGCCGTGCGCGCGGCAGGCGACGGGGATTGCGCCAAGCTGGTCGCGCGTTGTGCCCCATTGCTGCATGTGCCGTTGCGCGATCATGGCGTAGCCCGCCGGGGCGCCGAACCAGCCGTAAACAGCGTCGCCGCCCATCGCCCGTTGTGTGGCCGAGCGCGTTCCGGTCTTGGGGTTATCCGCAAAGCTGATTACGGCGATTTCGCATTGGCCTGCCGCGATCGCCAGGGCGGCAAAGCTGATCATTCCGATATTGGCCGCTCCGGCCTGGTCCCAGACACCTCCTATGCGCGGCTGGATACCGATGGTTTCGGCGACCTGATGGGCATAGATCGGCTCGAATTGCGAAGAGGGGTATTTGACGAACAGGCCATCCACGGTATCCTTGGCGATGCCGGCGTCGGCCAGCGCATTGCCGATTGCCTCGGCATTGAGCGACAGGGTGGAGCGTTCGGGATGGGCACCGTAGCTTGTATGACCGATACCAGCGATGACCATCTGGCCAGGAGCAATCATTATAAAGGCCTCACTTCCCCGAGAAACGCGGCGGACGCTTGTCGGCGAATGCCGCCATGCCTTCCTTCATGTCGTCGCTGGCCTGGAGTATGCGGGCAACATATTGCTCGGCGCGCAGGCCCATGGACAGGGGAATTTCGCGCCCGCGCAGAGCGAGTTCCTTCGACGCCTGCAGAGCCAGCGGCGCATTGCCTGCGATCCGTCTGGCGTAGTCGAACGCCGTCTCCATCAGCTGGTTCGGTTCGACCACCCGATTGATGAGGCCCCAACGTTCAGCGGTCGCCGCATCGATCGTATCTCCGGTCAGTAGCATCTCCATCGCGATCGCATAGGGGAGCTGTGACAGAATCCGCTGGGTGCCGCCATTCGCCGCGATCACGCCTCGCTTGACTTCGGCCAGCGCAAATGTCGCGTTGCTCGCGGCGATCCGGATATCTGTCGCCATCATCAGAGTCATGCCCCCGCCCACGCAATAGCCGTTGATTGCCGAGATCACCGGCTTCCATATCTCCAGCCCGCGGTTGAGCAGCTGGTCTTCCTGCGTTTGCCATGCCGTCGAAAGATCCCACTGGCCGTCGAACACGCCTTTTATGTCCGCGCCGGTGGTGAACGATTTGGGGCCGGCCCCTGTTACAATCGCGACGATGATGTCGTTGTCGTCGCGCACTCGCATCCATGCTTCGGAAAGGGCGCGATAATGCTCCGGATCCATCGCATTCAGTTTTTCCGGGCGGTTGAGCGTGATCGTAGCCACGCCATCCTGCATATCGAAATCAATTGCCATTCGCTCGCCAACTTTCCTGTTGCGGTTCATAGGTACATTGGTATTACCATTAAGTCAACGCAGCGAAAGGCAGGAGAGGCAAGGGTGCAATATTGAAGATTCTTATCCGTTTTGCCGTAGATGATCAGATACTTGCCTCTTGGCGGGAGGGGTTCCCTACAGTCGACTTTATAGCATGCGACGGTGGGGCGATAGCGTCCGAACATCGCGACGCGGAGGTTCTGGTAGGCGGATGGGAACTCGACGAGGCGACTGTCGAGGCGCTGCCACATCTGCGCTGGGTGCAGGCGACCTTCACCGGTGTAGAATCCTTCCTTGGTGCAGGCCTTGCGGAGCGCGGCATCGCCCTGACTAACTTTCGGGGCGTTTCGGCTCCCAATATCGCAGAGCATGTCCTGGCCACCATGCTGGCCTTTGCGCGGGGGCTGCCCGAGTTGTTGCGCCGCCAGGCCCGCCATGAGTGGCACCCCTACGGAGCGGAGCCGCCGAGCTTCGAATTGCAGGGCCAGCGGGTGGGCCTGATCGGCATGGGTGAGATCGCGCGCGAGGTTGCGGCGCGAGCAAAGTGCGGCTTCGGCATGGATATCTGGGGGCTACGCAGAAATGCGGACCTCCCTATTCCTCCGAATTTCGATCGGGTCCTGGCTTCGGACGCTCTCGATGAACTGCTTACCGCTTGCGATCACATCGTCCTTGCCCCTGCCCTGACGCCGGAGACTCGCGGGATGATCGATGCCGGGAGGCTGGATGCGATGAAAGACACCGCCTGGCTCTATAACGTGGGGCGGGGGGAACTTGTCGACCAGGATGCACTTGTCGACGCCTTGCGCGCGGGCAAGCTTGCCGGCGCCGCGCTCGATGTGACCTTCCCCGAGCCCCTGCCTGCGGATTCGCCCCTCTGGGACATGGGAAATGTCATCATAACAGCGCATTCCGCTGGCCCGACAAGCCGCTATTGGGATCGGGGCTATGCGATCTTCGCAGACAACATCGCGCGTTTCCGCGCCGGCGAGCCATTGATCAATCTTGTCGATCAGACGCTTGGCTACTAGTTAATGGTCAAACCATTTACATTTGACTCTCCGCCATGTAGAGAAAAGTGGAGTTTCATATCCCGTCCCGGCATTTTCAGAGGAGAGTTTTGATGAGCGGCAGCATGATCGAGATCGACAGCAACGACAAAGGAAAACGCACTGGCTATCTCAGCCAGCCGACCAATGCCAACGGGCGTGGAATCGTGTTGCTGTTTGAGGTTTACGGCCTTCATGACGACATGAAGAAGGTCGCCGATATCTATGCGGACAACGGTTATACCGTGCTCGTGCCTGACCTGTTCTGGAAGAAAGGGGAGGGCATTGTCTTTTCCTATGAAGAGCGTCAGGCTGGTGGCGACACGTTCAACGAGATTGGTGGTTTCTGGAGCTACCTCGAGGATGTCGATCCTGCGGTTGCCGCGCTGAAGCAGCGCGTCGACGGCCCGATCGCCTTGATGGGTATCGGCCTTGGCGGCATCACAGCCTATACTGCGGCCGCCCAGGGCAAGGCCGATGCCGCCGTCAGCTTCTATCCGGCGATGCTGGATGTCTCGCTCGCCGACGGTTTCGCTACGCCCTGGCTTTACCACTACGCCACGGATGACAAGATCGCGAAACCCGGGGTGTTTGAGGATATCGGCAAGGCCTTCGCGTCCAACGGCAAGGTTCAGATTGAATCCTATCAAGGTGCCGAACATGGATTTATAGGTCCAGCGCGTGCGGAATATGATGCCGAAGCGGCCAAGGTCGCGCACGGCAAGACGCTGGATTTTCTCGATCGGGCGCTCGGCTGAGAAGCAACCGAGTCTAGTGACCCGAATCTGAAGTTCGTCACATTGTGCCGATAGCTCGGAGCGAACTTCAGATTCAAAAGGGTCACTAGCAACTATATGATTCTAGTGTGGTTTAAGGATTTGAAATTCACTCCGCGCCGAGCCGCTTAATGTGGCGAATTTCAAATCCACCACACTAGCGTCAGCCGCCGGTCAGCGGAGAGAGGATGCGGAGATGGTGACAACGGCGGAAAACGAGCTCTTGTGCCGGGTTGGTCCGGGGACACGGATGGGCGCCATGCTCCGCGAATATTGGCACCCGTTTTTGCGGTCGGACAAGCTCAAGCCGGGAGGCGCGCCGGAGCGCGTCCGCCTGCTCGGTGAAAATTTCATAGCCTTCCGTACGCTTGACGGCAATGTCGGGTTCATCGACGAGGCCTGCCCGCACCGTTGCGCTTCGCTCGCCCTGGCCCGCAACGAGGGCGATGGCCTGCGTTGCATCTATCACGGATGGAAGATCGGCTCGTGCGGCAAGGTGCTTGACGTGCCGATCGAACAGCCTGAACGCCGCGAGGCCTTTGCTGCGAGTGTGAAGGTGCATCACTATCCTGTGCGGGAGGCCGGCGGACTGATCTGGGTCTTCCTGCAGGAGGACAAGGAGCCGCCGCCCTTTCCCGCCCTGGAGTTCACTGCGCTGCCCGAAGACCATGTCGATGCGCGCTTTGCCTATATCCACTGCAACTGGATTCAGGCGTTTGAGGCAGTCATTGATTCCGCGCATCTCGGCTATCTCCACCGCAGCAGCGGGATGCAACGCGTCTATGCACTAGAACAGACGACGAAGCCCGTCCGGTTCGAGATCGAATTCCATCAATATGGCTTTCGCGAAGCGGCGTTGCGGGAACGACCGGATGGCACCGACCATGCGCGCCTGCGCGAGTTCGTTGCGCCTTCTTTCTCCTTCCCGCCGGGCGAGGTGGCTGAAGGGGCTATCCTCGGCGCGATCACCGTCCCGGTAGACGACGAATGGTGCATCCAGATCTGGGTCACCTATAATATCCGCCGTCCATTGATCGAAATCGATCTCGACAATGTCTGGCGCTATGTCTCGCCCAATCGGCACAACTTCTGGGAAGGCGCCAGCTCACGCGACCTGTGGGGACAAGATCGCGAGGTGATGGAAAGCAAGGATCACTGGAGCGGTTTCGTCGAAAAGCCCCAACTTTACGAGGATTTCGCCGTGCTTGAGGCGATGGGGCCGATTGTCGACCGCAGCAAAGAGAACCTTTGCTCGACCGACCTGATCATCGCCAAGACCCGCAACAGGCTGCTGCAGGCTATCGAAGACTATGAGGCCGGCAAGGGCGTCTGGGGTATCCCGACCAAGGATGCGCCGATTGACTATGGCCGCATCCGTTCGGTGGAACTGATCCTCAAAGCCGACGACGACTGGCGCAGCTTCGATTCCGTCAAGATCTCCGACCAGATCTATGCCAGGATCCGCGACAAGGGCGGCCTGCCGGTAGCGGCCGAATAGCGAAAGCCCGCGTCTGGTCAGGGCAGCTCGGCTTGAACCGGATGTCGCGCAGAGGGGTTGAGCACGCCAGCGCCGCTGCGATCACGAGGGACGCGATGCTCATGTACGCCGCAAGCGAACACTTCGACCAGCAGCCGAATCAGTCTGCCCAATAAAGGCGCATGGGATTGTCGACCAGCATCCGCCGCTGCAGTTCCTTCGTCACGGCAATGCGCGGGATCATGTCGACCAGATGGCCGTCGTCGGGGATATTGTCCTGCATGTTGGGATGCGGCCAATCGGTGCCCCACAATACGCGGTCCGCATAATCTTCGACCAGCGGGCGGACGGCGCGGGCGAAGGCGTCCCACGGGTCGTTCGATGCGTCGAGCCGGTCAGGGCAAGTCGCCTTGAACCAGATATCGCTTCTGGAATCGAGCAGGCAGCGAAAGGCGCGCATGTCGGGGCCGCCCGGTCCCTGCGCCACGTCAGGTCGGCCCATGTGGTCGATCACCAGCGGCACGGGGACGGCATCGAGGAAGGGGCGCAGCTCCTCCAATATGTCGGCCTCGAAATAGACGACGACATGCCAGCCCGCGGGAAGGCGCCCCGCCACCTTGAGGAACCTGTCCTTCGGCGCATCGTCGACCAGCCGCTTCAGGAAATTGAAGCGAATGCCGCGAATGCCGCCGTCGTGCAGCGCCTGTAGCGACGCTTCGTCGATGGCGGGATCGACCACGGCGACGCCGCGCGCCCTGCCGTTCGAACTCGCGATGGCATGCAGCGTCGCGGCATTGTCGGTGCCGTGACAGCTTGCCTGGACGATGACGTTACGCGCAAAGCCGAGATGGTCGCGCAACGCGAAAAGCGCTTCCGCCCCCGCATCCTCAGGCAGATATTTGGCCTGCGCGCTGAACGGAAAGTGGGCCATCGGACCAAAGACATGGCAATGCGCATCGACCGCCCCGGGCGGCGGCGTGTAGCGCGGTTTCGATGGGTTGCCGTGCCAGCTGACGATCCGCTCCCGATCATCCTGAGCTTGTCGAAAGGTCATCCGAAAACCACTCCGTCCATCAATTTGCGCGCGGTGCGCAGCAGCGCCGCCGACTGCACGGCGCCATCCTCGCCCAGCTCAAGAATGCAGCTCATCTCGCCGGTTGGATGCTCGACCGACAGCACCTTGCGTCGGCCCGGCGGCGCAACCGCGACTTCGGCGGCGGGCGATCCTTCGATCAGGCAGGCGGTCGCGACGCTCACCGCGCCCAGAACGCCGATCGTGGCATGGGCGCGGTGCGGGATGAAGCTGCGCACGGTCACAGTGCCGCCATGACGCGGCGGGGCGACCAGCATCATCTTCGGCACCGATTTCTCGCGCACATCGCCCAGGTTCATGCGCTGCCCGACGGCCAGCCGGATCGCCTCGATCCGCGCCTTGAGCGCGGTATCGGCGTCGAGTGTGTCGCGGTCCTCATAGCCGGAGATGCCAAGATCGGCAGCCTTCATCACGACGCAGGGCATGCCGTTGTCGATCAACGTGACCGGCACGCCCTCCACCGTCTCGACCGCCAGCCCTGTCGGCAGTAGCGCGCCGCAGGATGAGCCCGCCGTATCGCGAAACTCGATCGGAACGGGTGCATGGGTGCCGGGTACGCCGTCGATCCGCGCCGTGCCGTCATAGGTCACGCGTCCGCCGGGGGTGGAGACCGTCGCGACCGCGATCTGCCCGGTATTTTCCATGAAGATGGTGACACGCGTTTCATCGCCGGTCGCAGCGACGAGACCGCGCTCGATCGCGAAGGGGCCGATGCCGGCGAGGATATTGCCGCAGTTCTGCGCATCGCTGACTATCGCCTGGTCGACGAAGACCTGCAGGAACAGATAGTCGACATCGACACTGCGGCGCCCCGACTTTTCGACGATGGCGACCTTGCTGGTCAGCGGGTCGGCACCGCCCATGCCGTCGATCTGGCGCGGGTCGGGCGATCCCATGATGCGCAGCAACAGTGCGTCGCGCGCAGCGGCATCCGCCGGCAGGTCGTCCTTCAG
>JAHFPU010000165.1 GCA_023266635.1 Sphingobium sp. | reverse complement strand
GCCAAGCTGCGGAACCGTATCCGGGGACAGGCCACAGGCGCGCATGAAGTCCAGCGCCTCGCCGATCCGGTCGGCGACAGCGTCGAACTTCGCGGCCAGTGGGCTGCGGCCCATGAAATCGAGCATCCAGCCATGCACCCGATCTAGGCTGGCATAACCGCCGGTGGAGAAGGCGCGCAGCAGGTTCAGCGTCGCCGCCGACTGGTTATAGGCGCGCACCATACGCTGCGGGTCCGGCTCGCGGCTTTCCGGCGTGAAGGCGATGTCGTTGATATTGTCGCCGCGATAGCTGGGCAACTCCACGCCATCGATCGTTTCGGTGTCGGCAGAGCGCGGCTTGGCGAACTGGCCAGCCATGCGACCGACCTTCACGACTGGCAACTTGCTGGCGAAGGTCAGGACGACCGCCATCTGCAGCAGCACGCGGAACGTGTCGCGGATATTGTTCGGGTGGAACTCGGCAAAGCTTTCGGCGCAATCGCCGCCCTGCAGCAGGAAAGCCTCGCCGGTCACCGCCTTGGCAAGATCGGCCTTCAGGGCGCGCGCCTCGCCTGCAAAAACCAGCGGGGGATAGGCGCCAAGCTGTGTCTCTGCTTCGGCCAAAGCCTGTGCGTCACGATAGGTCGGCATCTGCCGCCCCTCATGGGTTCTCCAGCTTTGGGGCGTCCATTTCGCCGCCACGGCACTATCTCCTTCGTTCCAAAAAATAGGGTCGCCCTATGCGCGCGAAGGCCATCGAAAGCAAGGCCGTGCGCAGGGAGGGTTTCTTCTGTTCAGGCAAATGGGGCTTGGGCGAAGTGGATCAATATCCCGCCGCAAGATCGACCTGATGCTCCAACGGCTCGCCCGCTACATAACGATGCAGATTGGCGACAAACCTTTCGGCCCCGCGCGGGAACATGCTGGTCTGGCTACGGCCCGACAGATGCATGGTGATCATGCAATTCGGCGCACTCCACAGCGGGTGGTCGGACGGCAGCGGTTCGGGTGTCGTCACGTCCAGAAACGCTCCGCCGATGCGCCTTTCCTCAAGAGCTGCGATCAGTGCATGCTGATCGATCAGGTCGCCGCGCGCGATATTCACGATCCTTGCGCTGTCCTTCATCGCCGCCAGTTCGTCTGCGCCGATCAGCGCCTTCGTCTGGTCGGTTGCCGGCGCGGCGATGATGACCCAGTCGAAATCGCCAAGCTGTCCGCGCCAACTTGCGCCATCCAATATGTCCTCGCCCGGTGCGGCAGTCCGGCGCACGCCGGTCACTCGCACCCCGAACGCCTCCAGCCGCTTGCCGATCATCCGGCCGATGGTGCCATAGCCGATGACCAGCGCGCGGCTGCCATCCAGCTCGAACCTGCCCGGCGCATCTGTTGGCCATTCCCGCCGATCAAATGCGCGCACGACATCAGGATACCCCTTCGCCATCGTTAGCACGCCCATCACCGCATAGTCGGCGACGGTCTCGCTGTTGAGGCCGCTGCCGTTGGTCACGACGACGTTGCGCTGGCGCAGGACATCGAGCGGCAACGCATCCAGTCCGGCGACGATGGTACTGAGCCATTTGACGTTCGTGGCCGCGACGATCGCATCGGCCCTGTCCTTGAGCGAGAAGAGGTCGAACCAGCCCACGTCCGCCTGCGGAGCCAGGTCTATGGCCTCCTGGGAAGTGTCGAACCACGACACAGAGACGCCTTCGGGAAGATGGGGTTCGACCTTGGCGCGCATCAGCGCGGGGGCAACGACCTTGATGGGGGCTGGCATGAAGTCCTTCGTCGATCCGGGGAAATTATCGACGACGAACATGGGTATGGTCAGGGCGCTTTGCTACTGGTCCAGCCGGATAGCCCATTCCCAGCGCAGCGGATCGCCGTCCATCACCTCAACCCCTTTCGCGATCAAGGCGTCCCGGATCGCATCGGACGCCGCAAAATCCTTCTCGGCGCGAGCGGCCTGGCGGCGGTCGAGTTCCGCCTCGATCTCGGCCTCGGTAATGGCTGCGTCCTTCGGCCGAATGCGCAGATCGGTCCGGGAGATGCCGAGGAGGTTAAGGCCAAACGCCGCATCCATCCGGGTCACCATAGCTAGGCGCTCGGCGGCAAGCGCTTTTTTCACGCCCAGAGCTTCATCGAGAAGCGTCAGCGCCGTCGGGGTGTTGAGATCGTCGCTCAACGCAGCACCGAAGTCCTCGAGCAACTGGACAAGGCGGGGATGCGCGATTGCGTCCGCTGGACCTCCGTCCGCAGCTTTCTTCACTGTCTCGACCGTCATCACGAGCCGCTTCAACCGCGTCAGCGCCGCCCCGACAATCTCTCCCGAAAACTCCAGCTCGCTGCGGTAATGCGCCGACAGGCAGAGCAGGCGATAGGCCAGCGGGTGTACGCCTGCGTCGATCAGCGAGAAGAGCGTCGTGAAGCCGCCCTTCGACTTCGACATCTTGCCCGACCGGTCGACCAGGAAATTATTGTGCATCCACCAGCGCGCGCCGGTGAAATCGGCCTGGGCGCCGGAATCTGTTGGAACGCATGCGCAAAATGCCTGATTCTGCGCAATTTCGTTGGGATGATGGATCTCGCGATGATCGATGCCGCCGGTGTGGATATCGAATGGGTGGCCCAGGTTCGCATGGCTCATGACCGAGCATTCCAGATGCCATCCCGGCGCGCCCTTGCCCCAGGGCGAGTCCCATTCCATCTGGCGGTTCTCGCCCGGCGCGGACTTGCGCCAGATGGCGAAATCCTGCGGATTACGCTTCCCTGCCACCGGATCGATCCGACCTTCGCCTTCATCGTCTTTGGACCGCGCGAGGCGGCCATAATTGGGCACGGTCGACACGTCGAAATAGAGGCCGCTGTCGATCTCGTAGCAATGCCTGTCCGCGATCGTGGTCGCGAACGCAATCATCTGCGGCACATAGTCGGTTGCGACCGTCCACTCGCTGGGCGCTATGATGTTGAGCGCGGCGATATTGCCCTTGAAGGCGTCGGTATAATGGGCGGCGATGTCCCAGATGCTCTTGGCCTGCGCGCGAGCGGCCGCCTCCATTTTGTCGTCGCCAGCGTCGGCATCGGACGTCAGGTGGCCGACATCGGTGATGTTGATGATGTGCGTGACATCATACCCCTTCCACAACAGCGCCCGCCGCAACGTGTCGGTAAACACATAGGCGCGCAGATTGCCGAGATGCGCATAATTATAGACCGTCGGCCCGCAGCTATAGACCCGCGCTTCGCCCGGCGTGATCGGTTCGAATGTTTCCACGGAGCGCGTAAGGCTGTTGAACAGGCGCAGGGGGGCAGTATCGGTCATGGCCGGTGCATGATGCGGAAGCCAGTGAAGGTCAATCCTCGTCGAACAGTCCTGCCAGCTGTTCCACCATCGTACCGCCAAGCTGCTCCGCGTCCATGATCGTCACGGCGCGCTTGTAATAGCGGGTCACGTCATGGCCGATGCCGATGGCGACCAGCTGGATGGGCGAGCGGTTCTCGATCCATTCGATAACCTGCCGCAGATGCCGCTCCAGATAGGTGCCGCTGTTCACCGACAGCGTGCTGTCGTCCACCGGCGCGCCGTCGGAGATGACCATTAGGATACGGCGCTCTTCGGTACGGCCGATCAGCCGGCCATGCGCCCAGAGCAACGCCTCGCCGTCGATATTTTCCTTTAGCAGCCCTTCGCGCATCATCAGGCCCAGATTCTTGCGCGCCCGCCGCCATGGCTCGTCGGCTTTCTTGTAAACGATATGGCGCAGGTCGTTGAGGCGGCCGGGCAGGGCGGGTCTTCCCGCCGCCAGCCAGTCCTCACGGCTCTGGCCGCCCTTCCAGGCGCGGGTGGTGAAGCCCAGGATTTCAGTCTTCACGCCGCACCGCTCCAACGTGCGGGCCATGATATCGGCGCTGATCGCGGCGATGCCGATCGGCCGGCCGCGCATGGAGCCGCTATTGTCGATCAGTAGAGTGACGACAGTGTCGCGGAACTCGGTATCCCGCTCGATTTTATAGGACAGAGAGCGCGTGGGATCGATCACGATACGGGCGAGGCGGGCGGCATCCAGCATCCCTTCCTCCTGATCGAAATCCCAGGACCGCGACTGTTGCGCCATCAGCCGCCGCTGCAGCCGGTTGGCGAGCTTCGTCACCGCTCCCTGCAGGCTGACGAGCTGCTGGTCGAGGAATCCGCGCAGGCGGGTCAGCTCATCCTCGTCGCACAGGTCGGTCGCAAACACGATCTCGTCATGCTTGGTCGTGAAGGCATTATAGTCGAAACCCGGCGGCAGATCGGACATCGGCCGGTTCGGGCGGACGGGCATCATGCCTTCCTCGCCCATATCGTCCGCGCCGGCGTCGCTGTCGGCGTCGAACTCGTCGCTATATTCGCTTTCGCCTTCTTCGCTTTCGCCGTCGCTTTGCTCGCCGCGCGCTTCGGTTTGGGCGTCGCTCTCCCCGGTCTGCTCCTCGCCCTGGTCGCCTTCGTCCTGTTGCTGCTCTTGGTCCTCGCCTTCTTCTTCGTTCTGTTCGTCGGAGGGTTCAGGCGGCGAATCCGCCTCGATCAATTCCAGATGCTCCAGCATCGCGGTCGCCAGCTTCTGGAATGCGCGCTGGTCATCCAGCGCCAGGCCTAAAGCGTCCAGATCCCGCCCGGCCTTGTCTTCGATCCACTGGTCGACCATCTCCATGCCATCCCGCGCGGATTCGGGTGGAGCCTGGCCGGTGAGCCTTTCCCGAACCTTCAGGGCGATGGCGGTGCTCAGCGGCACTTCGTCCCGCCGCCGGGCGCGGATGATGGGGTCGGATTTCAACCGCATGTCCAGCGCAGAGTTCAGATTGTCGCGGACGCCCTCCATCTGGCGCGACCCGATCGCCTCGACCCGCGCCTGCTCGACGGCGTCATAGACGGCGCGCGCCACGGCCTCGGCCGGTATCGCCGACCCATGAATCTTCGGATTGTGATGGCGCAGCTTCAGCGCGTTCGCATCGGCATGACCGCGCGCCAGCGCCACCTGCTCGCGGGGAAGGTTGCGTCCAGGCGTTGGCACCTTGATCTGCTTGCCGGCCATATGCGGGGCATCGGCCGTGAAACCGACTTCGACTTCCGCGTCACGCGCCATCGACCGCGCTGCGTCGGACAGCACATCCTTGAAGGCGTCGAGGGGGGAGCGCTCCGCCATCAGTCGAGCAGCAATGCGCGGACAGCCCGCTTGGCGTCCGCATCGACGCCAATCGAGGCCAAGTAGCCGTCGACACCCTCATAGTTGGCGTCCAACGTATCGAAAAAGGCGTCGAGATAGGCGGTATCCGCCGCCAGCAACGGCGCGATTGCGTCCGGCGCTTTCCGGGCGAAACGCGCTACTTTGGTGTTGCGTCGCCCGAACAGCATCGGCCAGTCGGCATGATCGTTGGTCAACAGATAATCCTCGTCGATCAGCGGGCGGGGGACGCCGAGCACCGTCAGGACCAGCGCAGCACCAACGCCGGTGCGATCCTTGCCCGCCGCGCAATTGATCAGCAGGGGGGCGTCGCCGCGCGCCAGCTGAGCGAACATGGCGCGGTAGGACGGCGCGTGATCGGTCGGAATCTCGCGATACAGATGGATCATCGCCTGCCGCATCTTGTCCGGCGTTGCCTCGGTGTCCTTCAATATGTCCGACAGCACGCCGCTGCTTTCGATATAGTCCCGGCTCCAATAGGCTATCCCAGCCGGCTCATGCCATCGGGTGGGTTCCGCCCGGCGCTCATTGGGCCGGCGGAAATCGCATATGCCGCGAATGCCCAAAGCCCGCAGATGATCTTCGTCCTCTTCCGTCAGCAAGGTCATCGTGCCAGACCGGTAGAGCATGCCGCGCTTCACCGTCCGGCCGTCACCGGTCGGATAGCCGCCGAAATCGCGCAGGTTGAAACTGGCCTGCAGCGGAATGAGGCGTGGGGAATGGCCCGCCTGGACGGTCACCCCGCCTTGCCCACGACGCTTTCCGGCAGATCCTTGCCGAACACGCGCTGATAATATTCGGCAACCAGCGCGCGCTCCGCCTCGTCGCACTTGTTGAGGAAGGACAGGCGGAAGGCGAAGCCGACATTCTTGAAGATGAGCGCATTCTGCGCCCAGCTGATCACGGTGCGCGGGCTCATGACGGTCGAGATATCGCCGTTGATGAAGCCCTGGCGGGTCAACTCCGCCACCTTGATCATATTCTCCACTTCCTTGCGGCCGCCCTCATGGTCGTACTCGCCCGACTTGGCCAGGACGATCTGCGCCTCGGTAGCGGCGGGCAGATAGTTGAGGGTGACGACCAGGTTCCATCGGTCCATCTGGCCCTGGTTGATCTGCTGCGTGCCATGATAGAGGCCGGTCGTGTCGCCCAGGCCAACGGTGTTGGATGTCGCGAACAGGCGAAACCAGGGGTTCGGGCGGATAACCCGGTTCTGGTCGAGCAAGGTCATCTTGCCGTCCGTCTCCAGCACGCGCTGGATAACGAACATCACGTCCGGGCGGCCAGCGTCATATTCGTCGAACACCAGCGCGACGGGTCGCTGCAGCGCCCAGGGGAGGAGGCCCTCCTTGAACTCCGTAACCTGCTGACCTTCCTTCAGCACGATCGCGTCGCGACCGACCAGGTCGATACGGCTGATATGCGCGTCCAGATTGATTCGGATGCACGGCCAGTTCAGGCGCGCGGCAATCTGCTCGATATGGGTCGACTTGCCGGTGCCGTGATAGCCCTGCACCATGACGCGGCGATTATGGGAGAAGCCGGCCAGGATCGCCAGCGTCGTGTCCGGGTCGAACACATAGGCGGGGTCGAGGTCCGGAACGCGCTCATCGGCCTCCGAAAAGGCCGGAATCTTGAGATCGACATCGACGCCAAACGCCTCGCGCGCATCGACCTCCCGGTCGGGCGCATCCAGCAGCGTCTCGCTGCGCGTGTCGGGCTGGGTGTT
>JAHFPU010000016.1 GCA_023266635.1 Sphingobium sp. | reverse complement strand
TCCATCGGCTCGATCTGTCAGGACGCGCCAAGCCCCCTCCAACACCACCCGCAAAACGGCCCCTTACGCCACAACTGCTACTCAAATTGTGAATCCCGGACAGTTGTGGGGCTTGACCCGGGATCCCGCTATCCCTTCAAATCACTCGAAGCGCCTTGGCCTGCACCGGCGTGATCGCGAAGAATGGCTCAGTTTGGCGCATCCTCGCGAAAACGATCGATCTGATGCATGCGCTTATGGAGAATGGTCACGATGCCTACGGCTCCATCTGACAAGATGCGCCAGTAGATATAATGATGCTCATATCGACAATAGAAGCCATCGACGCCGATTTCCCTCGGAACGTCCCGCCAAGCCACCCGTCGTGCGGTGATATCTTCAAACCGTGCAAATAGGCCACGGATATAGTGATCGGCCTGATCCTGCCCCCATGTCTCGCGCGTGTAGATATAAATATCATCGATGCGCCGACTGGCGGCCCGCTGCACACGATAACCGGGCATCAGGCTCGATGGCGTGCGATGATCGTGTCGGCATCAAGCGATTCATAGTCGCTTTCTGGCGCGGCGAAGGCGTTGACCAGTTCGGCCTTTAGAAGCGCCAGGCGTTCGCCTTCGCTTCTTTCCCTGTCGCGCCGGATCAGGTCCCGAACATATTCGCTGACATTTTCATAAGCGCCGGAATCGCCGACATTGGCGGAGACAAAGTCGCTGAGAACACCGCTGACGCGCACATTCAGGGTCATGGACTTGGGCATGAGGCCGCCTTTCTGTCCACAAGATAGGGAATATTGAGGACAGAAACAAGCAGATCACTTGCCGTTGCTTTCTGCGCTCAGGTCAATCAGACCCTCACCCGCAACGCGCGGACGTCACCACCATCTTCTCGTCATAGCTTACGGTCAGACGGTCCTGCCGGAAGTCCATGGTCATCGCCGTTCCCGGCGCGCCCCAGCGCAGCGTCGTTGCGCCGGAGGCTTTCAGCATCTGCGCGCCCAGGTCCGCTGTCGCTGTCTTGCCCACGAACGCGTCGAGGCCGTCATTCTTGCACTCGCCGCCGGCCGCAGGCGGCGCGACCGGGCCGCTGTCGCCCGTCGTCGCGCAGGCGCCGAGCGGCAGGGCCGCCATCGCCAAGCCGATAATCGCAATCGCCTTCATGCCTGCGCCTCCGTGCCGTCCATCGCCGTCCGGGTCATCCGCAGCCGCCCGTTGCGCACCGCGAAGGCCATGCGTCCTTCCACCAGATCAACGGCGTCGCGCCCGAACTGTTCATAGCGCCAGCCCTCCAGGATCGGGAGATTGTCCCGCACCCCCGCCGCCAGCGCATCCAAATCGTCCGATCGCGCCAGCAGCCGCGCCGCGACATTGATGTCGCGCGAGCGGATCTTCAGCAGCAGCTTGAGCAAATCCGCCACCAGCGCCCCGTCCTTGCCCAGCGCGGGCTTCTTGGGGTCGCGCTCGGGCATTTCGTCCTTCGACAGCGGGCCTTGGGCAGCCAGCGCCGCCATCATCCGCGCGCCGATGTCATTGCCCTTCCACGCCGCCGACAGGCCGCGGACCTTGCCCAGATCGTCCTGGCTGCGCGGCGGGTGGGAGGCGATGTCGGCCAGCGTCTCGTCCTTGACGATGCGCCCGCGCGGCAGGTTCTTGTCCTGCGCCTCCTGCTCGCGCCATGCGGCCAGCGCCTTCAGGCGGCCCAGCACGTCGGGCTTGCGGCTGGAGATGCGCACGCGCTTCCACGCGTCGCTCGGCCGGTTGATGTAATTTTCCGGATCGCTGATCCGCTCCATCTCCTGGTCAAGCCAGTCGCCGCGCCCCGTGCTGCGCAGTTTCTCCAGCATCACCGGGAACATCTGGATCAGATAGGTGACGTCGCCAATCGCATAGTCGATCTGCCTTTTGTCCAGCGGTCGCCGCGCCCAGTCGGTGAAGCGCGCGCCCTTGTCCAGCGTGATGCCCAGCCACGCCTCGACCAGATTGCCGTAGCCGATCTGCTCGCCGAGGCCCAATGCCATCGCCGCGATCTGCGTGTCGAACATCGGGTGCGGCGTCTTGCCGGTCAGGTTGTGGACGATTTCTATGTCCTGCCCGCCGGCGTGGAAGACCTTCAGCACATCCTCATTGTCGACCATCAAGTCGAGCAGGGGTGTCATGTCCAGCCCCGGCGCCTTCGGGTCGATCGCGGCGGCCTCGTTTGAGTCGGCGACCTGCAGCAGGCAGAGTTCGGGCCAGTAGCTGTTTTCCCGCATGAACTCCGTATCGACGGCGATGTAGGGGCTTTTCGCGATGCGGGCGCAGAATTCGGCGAGTGTCTTGCTGTCGGTAATCAGCGGATGAATTTGCATATGGACTTCGATCTTATTATGGGCTGGCCCGCTCCCCGGCGGACTGGTCGTTTCAGACCTTAATGCCCATAACCCGGCAACGGGGAATGTCCTATCCGTAAAATGCAAGTTGGAAGAACAGAACGCCATGCACGCCTATCGCACCCATAAATGCGCTGAACTGCGGACCGCCGATGTGGGCGGGACCGTCCGCGTCTCCGGCTGGGTGCATCGCAAGCGCGATCATGGCGACCTGGTCTTCATCGACCTGCGCGACCATTATGGCATGATCCAGATCGTGACGGAGGTCGACGGGCCGGTCTTCAAGGTCATCGAGTCCCTGCGCGCCGAGAGTGTCGTGACCATCACCGGCCGCGTTGTAGCCCGCGCGAAGGAGGCGGTGAACCCCAACCTTCCCACCGGAGAGGTCGAGATTCGCGCTGACGAGGCCGTGCTGCTTTCCGCCGCAGCTGACCTGCCCCTGCCGGTCGCGGGCGAGCAGGAATATCCGGAGGATATCCGCCTGCGCTACCGCTTCCTGGACCTGCGCCGGGAAACGCTGCACGCCAACATCGTCAAGCGCACGCAGATCATCTCTGACATGCGCCGTCGCATGGAGGGGCAGGGCTTTACCGAATATTCAACGCCCATCCTCACCGCCTCCTCGCCGGAGGGCGCGCGCGACTTCCTGGTGCCCAGCCGCATCCATCCGGGCAAGTTCTACGCCCTGCCGCAGGCGCCCCAACAATATAAGCAGCTGCTGATGGTTGCGGGCTTCGACCGCTATTTCCAGATCGCCCCCTGCTTCCGTGACGAGGATCCGCGCGCCGACCGCCTGCCGGGCGAATTCTATCAGCTCGACCTGGAGATGAGCTTCGTCACCCAAGAGGATGTCTGGAACACGATGGAGCCGGTGATCGCCCAAGTGTTCGAGCAGTTCGCCGACGGCAAGCCGGTGACGCAAGCGGGCAGCTTCCCGCGCATCCCCCATGCCGAGGCGCTGCTGAAATATGGCAGCGACAAGCCCGACCTGCGCAACCCGATCGAGATCGTCGACGTTACCGAGCATTTCCACGGGAGCGGCTTCGGCATCTTCGCTTCGCTGGTGGAAAGCGGCAGCGTCATCCGCGCGATTCCCGCCCCGGGCGCTGGCGCGGGCAGCCGCAAATTCTTCGACGACATGAACAATTGGGCGCGGGGCGAGGGCTATTCCGGCCTTGGCTATATCAATATCAAGGATGGCGTGCCCGGCGGCCCGATCGCCAAGAATCATGGCGAGGAAGCTACGGCAAAGCTCATCGCTGCGCTTGGTCTCGGCCCCAATGACGGCGTGTTCTTTGCCGCCGGCAAGGAGAGCCAGGCCGCAAAGCTCGCCGGCCTCGCCCGCATCCGCGTCGGCGAGACGCTGGACCTGATCGACAAGGACCGGTTCGACCTGTGCTGGATCGTCGATTTCCCCTTCTACGAATATCACGAGGACGAGAAGAAGATCGACTTCGCCCACAACCCCTTCTCGATGCCGCAGGGGGGCATGGAGGCGCTGAATGGTGCGGACCCGGTGTCGATCAAGGCATATCAGTACGACATGGTCTGCAACGGGTTCGAGATCGCGTCGGGTTCCATCCGCAACCAGTCGCCGGAACTGATGGTGAAGGCGTTCGAGCTGGTGGGCCTGAGCAAGGCCGACGTGGAGGAGCGCTTCGGCGGCCTTTACCGCGCGTTCCAATATGGCGCGCCGCCGCATGGCGGTATGGCGGCGGGTGTCGACCGCATCGTCATGCTGCTCTGCGGCGCGCAGAATCTGCGCGAAGTGACGCTGTTTCCGATGAACCAGCGCGCCGAGGACCTGCTGATGGGCGCGCCGTCACCGGCCGAACACAAGCAACTGCGCGAACTGCACATGCGGGTCGTGGAGCCGTCTAAAGGCTGACCTGCCTCCGTTCGCCCTGAGCTTGTCGAAGGGCTCAGCCGAACATAGTGAGGCACTTCGCTATCGCTCAGTAGAGGGCTTCGACTTCGCTCAGCCTGAACGGGGGAATGGGAAACGGATGACCATCAAGCTCGAAGACTATGAACATGGCAAGAAATACGCCGGCGATTACGACGCCGATCTTGCCGTGCTTCAGGAACGCCTGGCCAAGGTGCAGGTCGCCCATATCATCCACCGCAAGCGCAGCGTGATCCTGTTCGAGGGGTGGGACGCAGCAGGGAAGGGCGGCATCATCAAGCGGATGACGGCCGAATGGGACCCGCGCTATTATGAGGTCTGGCCGATTTTCGCGCCGACGCAGGAAGAACTGGACCATCATTTCCTCTGGCGTTTCTGGACCAAGCTGCCCGCCGGGCAGGACATCTCCGTGTTCGACCGCAGCTGGTACGGCCGCGTCCTTGTCGAGCGGGTCGAAGGCTATGCCACCGAGAAGGAATGGAAGCGCGCCTATGACGAGATCAACGCGTTCGAGGCGCAGCAGATCGACAGCGGCACCAACCTGGTAAAGCTGTTCGTCCATGTCACCCAGGAAACCCAGGACAAGCAGCTCGCCGAGCGCCTCGACACGCCCTGGAAGCGCTGGAAGACCGGCAAGGACGACTATCGCAACCGGTCACGCCGCGCCGACTATCTCGACGCGCTCAAATCCATGTTCAAGCATACCGACACCCGCTGGGCGCCATGGAAGGTCATCGACGGCAACCATCGCAAGGCCGCCCGCATAGAGGCGCTGACTTACATCGCCGAAACGCTGGAAAAGCTGGTCCCGATGGACATGCCGGACGTCGATCCGGAGATCGTGAAGCTGGCTAAGGACGCTTTCGGTTATACGCCGAAGGGGTGAGGGGCCCTCCAAATCCTCCCCGACACGGGGAGGGGGACCAGCCGAAGGCTGGTGGAGGGGGGAGGCCCCAAGCGCTGCGTTTCGAGCTGGAAGGCGCGCCCAGCCGCCGCCCCCTCCACCACCGCTTCGCGGCGGTCCCCCTCCCCGTGCCGGGGAGGATACGCCTCTATCTCCCCATCCGGCCCCTTCGTTAACCTGATCGAATACCCGCCATGATAGCGCAGTCCGGTCAGGAGAAACTCATGAAGTTCATTGCACTCAAGTCACGCGGCGGGGATTATCTCGTTGTCGCGGAGAATGTCGCCTGGCTCCGGTCCGCCGAAAATGGGCAGACCAGCGTGGGGATCGTCGGCGGCGCCCCGATCCTGGTCGCAGGCACGATCGAAGAGATAGCGGCGATCATCGGCGCCGACTGATCGGGCGGCATTCAGACATGCCGCCTCCACGGGTTCGATCCAATCAGCCCTGTGGGGGCGTTGTCCCGCCGACTTCGTCGGTGTCCACCTTCTCGCCGATATTCATCCCGTGCCGCATCAGCATCGGGATGTTGGACGCTGCGAACAGGAAGGATATCGCCGTCACGCCCCAGACCTTGAGCGACAGCCAGGTATCGAAGCTCAGCGTCGCCCGCATCGTCTCGTTGAGGGCCGCCATGAACACGAAGAAGAACGCCCAGTTGCGCGACAGCTTCTTCCATCCCTCCTCCGACAGCCCGTCATAGGCCGCCTGCAGCAGATATTTGAGGAGCGGCTTGCCGCGCAACAGCCCGGCAAACAGCATCAGCGCGAAGAAGGAATAGATGATCGTCGGCTTGATCTGAATGAACCGTTCGTCATGGAAATAGATGGTCAGCGATCCGAAGAACAGGACCAGCACCGCCGACAGCCACAGCATCGGCGACACCTTGCCCAGCTTCCAGATCGACACGATCACGGCAAGCGCGATGGCCGCCATGAACGCCGCCGTCCCCATGATGACGCCCAGCATCTTGTAGGCGAGGAAGAACACCAGCAACGGCCCGAAATCGAGCGCAAGGCTGAGGGTGCCGTTATGGGCGGGTTTTGATGTGGTCATCTTACCTGTTTCACTTCCCCGTCATCCCAGCGAAGGCTGGGACCTCAGGAGGCTTGGTGGATGCTATGAGGCACGAGATCCCAGCCTGCGCTGGGATGACGGGAATATAATCACCGCGCATAGGCCGTCCCCGCAATCGCCCTGGCCATGTCGCCGGGATCGAAGGGCCGCAGATCCTCGATCTTCTCGCCGACGCCGATGGCGTGGATGGGCAGGCGGTATTTCTCGGCGGCCGCGACAAGGATGCCGCCGCGCGCCGTGCCGTCCAGCTTGGTCATGACAAGGCCGGTGACCTTCGCCACGTCCTGGAATACCTCGATCTGGCTCAGCGCATTCTGGCCGGTGGTGGCGTCGAGCACCAGCACCACGTCATGCGGCGACGCCGGGTTCAGCCGGCCCAGCACGCGCCTGATCTTGTCCAGCTCGTCCATCAGCTCGCGCTTGTTCTGCAACCGCCCGGCGGTATCGACGATCAGCACGTCGATGCCAGTCTCCGTAGCCTGCTTCACGGCCTCGAACACCACGCCCGCCGCATCGCCGCCTTCCTTGCCGGACACGATCGGCACGCCAAGCCGATCGGCCCATACCTTCAGCTGGCCAATGGCCGCCGCGCGGAACGTGTCGCCCGCCGCCAGCATCACGCCATAATCCTGCTCCAGGAAATTATTGGCCAGCTTGGCGATGGTGGTGGTCTTGCCCGATCCGTTGACGCCGATCACCAGGATGACCTGTGGGCGCGGAAACGCCTCGATCTCCAGCGGCCGCGCCACTGGGGCCAGAACCTTTTCGATCTCCTCCGCGATAATCTCGCGCAGATAGTCCTCGGTCAGTTCCTTGTTGAACTTGCCCTCGGCCAGCCGATCGCGGATGCGCACGGCCATGGCGGGGCCAAGGTCGCTCATGATCAGCGCTTCCTCAATCTCGTCGAGGGTCTGCTCGTCGAGCGCCGCCTTGGTGAAGATGCCGGTCAGATTGTCGCCAAGCCGGTCCGACGTGCGCTTCAGGCCGCCGAACAGGCGGTCGCGCCAGGATGGTGTGGAACTCATGCCGCCTCTTGCGCGATCAGCACGCCATTCTCAAGCGCCACGATGGACGCGCTGTGGATTTCGGCGGCGGGCAGGGGGGATCGGAATCGCACGGGCGCGAAATTCTCGGCATGGCCGGTCAGGCCGTCCCGTTCGACCAGCACGCTCTGCGTCGATCCAATCAGGCTCTTCAACCATGTTTCGCGGCGTTTTTCGCATGCCATGCGTAGCTTTTTGGCGCGATCCTTGACGATTGCGTGTGCGACTTGCGGCATCCGCGCGGCCGGTGTGCCCTCGCGCGCCGAATAGGGGAAGATATGGCCGTGGACGATGTCACATTCCTCAACCAGCTTCAGGCTGTTCTCGAACATCGCCTCCGTCTCCGTCGGGAAGCCGGCGATGATGTCCGCGCCGATCGTCACTTCGGGGCGCTTTTCCTTGATTTTCTGGACGATGCGGATGGCGTCGGCGCGGCTGTGGCGGCGCTTCATCCGCTTCAGGATCATGTCGTCGCCCGACTGCAGCGACAGGTGCAGGTGCGGCATCAGGCGCGGCTCGTTGCAGATGAGGTCGAACAGCGTGTCGTCGATCTCGACGCTGTCGATGGACGACAGGCGCAGCCGGGGAAGGTCCGGGACCTGTTGGAAAATGCGTTGGATCAAGGTACCAAGCGTCTGATTTCCAGGCAAATCCGGGCCGTAGGACGTGACGTCCACGCCGGTCAGCACGATTTCGCGATATCCCTGCTCCACCTTCGTTTTCGTGGCGTTCACAACTGCCCCGGCGGGCGCCGATCGGCTGTTCCCACGGCCGAAGGGAATGATGCAGAAGGTGCAGCGATGGTCGCAGCCATTTTGCACTTCCACAAACGCCCGCGCATGTTCGGCAAAGGCGCTGGCCAGCTGCGGCGCGGTCTCCCGCACGGCCATGATGTCGGATACTTGGACTTTAGGGCTGTCCGAAAGAAATCCGTTCGCTTCGAGCGAAGTCGAGAAGTCCGATCGAGCGAAGCCGAGATCATCCGCCTCGCCACTCCTCGACTGCGCTCGGACGCCGTTCTCGACTGCGCTCGAACCGAACGGGAAAATATAAGATGCCGCCTCCATCTTTTCCCGGTTGCCCAGCACCTTGCTGACTTCCGGCATGGCGGCGAACATCGCCGGGTCCGTCTGCGCCGCGCATCCCGTTACCACGATCCGCGCGTCCGGCCGCGCCCGGCGCGTGCGCCGGATCGCCTGCCGCGTCCGCCGCACCGCCTCTGCCGTCACGGCGCAGCTGTTGATGATGACCAGATCGTCTTCATCCTTCGCCAGAGCGCGCATCGCCTCGCTCTCGGCGATGTTGAGGCGGCAGCCCAGCGTGATGAGTTCCGGCCCGCCCACGCCTAGAACCGATCCCAGTCGGCCTCGCCGTCGAAGACATGGGTGGCGGGGCCGGTCATCATGATCGACCCGCCCTGCGACCAGTCGATGATCAGGTCGCCGCCCGGCAGCGACACCGTCACCGGGCCTTTCGCCAGTCCCCGGCGGATCGCCGCCACCGCCGTGGCGCATGCGCCCGTCCCGCAGGCGCGGGTAAGGCCTGCACCGCGCTCCCACACGACCAGCCGGATATGCGAAGGCGACAGGATCTGCGCGAAATTGACGTTCACCCGCTCCGGGAACAGCGGATCGACCTCGATCATCGCGCCCAGCCTTGCGGCCTCTTCCTGTAAAAGCGCATCGCCGAAGAAAATGACATGCGGATTGCCGACATTGACGGCTGCGGGCGCATCCAGATGCTCCCACCCGACCGGCATGGTCAGCGTATCCATCGCATAGGCGAGCGGTATCCTGTTCCAGTCGAAATGCGGTTTGCCCATATCGACCACCGCGCCGCCCTCGGCGAGCTTGGCGTCGAGCAATCCGGCCTTGGTCTCGATCAGTACGTCTTGCCCCACGAACAGCGGGATGCAGCGGGTGGCGTTGCCGCACGCCTCCACTTCGCTGCCGTCGGCGTTGAATATCCGCATCCGCACATCGGCGGCGTCGGAAGGCTCGATCAGGATGAGCTGGTCGCAGCCGATGCCGGCATGGCGATCCGCAATGGCCTGCGCCCGTGCGGCGGACATGGGGAGAGGCGCAGCGCGCGCGTCAATGACGACGAAGTCGTTGCCCAGCCCATGCATCTTGGAAAAGCGGCCATTCATGCCGCGCGATGTAGTGGTCCGGCGGGGCGGTGTCCACATACTCGCCGCTGTTTTCAGCGGCCGGGCGCCGCCGATTTCGCGACGTTGGGTTCATCCGTCAGCGGTGCGGCCTCTTCCTCGGCCGCCAGCATCTTGTTTGCCGCCAGCAACTCGCGCGCGGCCTCGACGGTCATCGGCTTGCCGAAATGCCAACCCTGACCCTTGGCGAGGCCAAGCGATAGCAGCCGCTGTTCGATATCCTTGCTCTCTATGCCCTCGGCAGTCACCGGCAGGCCGAGGCTGTCGCCAAGCCGCGTGATCGCCTGCACGATGGCGGCGCTTTCCGCATTGCCCATCATCGACGTCACGAAGCTGCGGTCGATCTTGATCCGGTCGAACGGCAAGGCGCGCAGATGCGCGAGCGAGCTGTAGCCTGTGCCGAAATCGTCGAGCGCCACGCGGATGCCCTGGTTTTTCAGGCTGGCGATGATCGTCTGGGCAAGCCCCAGATTGTCGTAGAGCGACGTCTCGGTGATCTCGATCTCAAGCCTGTTGGGCGGGAAGCCGGTCTCCGTCAGCAATTTCAGCAGCTTCTGGCTGAGCCATGGGTCGCGCAACTGGGAGGGCGAGATATTCACTGACAGGGTGAGCGACGGGTCCCAGTCGCGCGCGTCCGTAAAGGCGCGACGCATCACGGCAAACGACAGCGAGCCGATCATGCCGGTCTCTTCGGCGATCGGAATGAAATCGTCGGGCGACACCAGTCCCAGCACTGGGCTTTCCCACCGCGCGAGCATCTCGAAGCCCAGCAGATTGCCGGTGTTGAGATCCACCTGCTGCTCATAATAGGGAATGAACTCGCCGGCGGCGATGCCCTGACGCATGCCGGATTCCACCGCATTGCGGCGGAACAGCTCGTCCTCCATCGGTCCGGAGAACCAGAAGTGCTGGTTTCGGCCCGCATTCTTGGCCGCATACATGGCGATGTCGGCGCGGCGCAGCAGCATGTCCATCGTGTCGCCGTCGCGGTCCGACCGCGCGACGCCCAGCGATGTGCTGACGCTCAGCTCGCCATTCTGGTGCGGGACCGGCTCGATGATGGCATTGACCAGCGCATCGGCGACCCGCTCCATCTCGTCGGGCGCGTCGCTTTCGAAGGCGCAGGCGCAGGCGAACTCGTCTCCGCCCAGCCGTGCGGAGATGGTTTCGGGCGGGACGTTCGCAGTGATGCGCTCGGCGACGGCCTTTAGCATCGCATCGCCCGCTGCGTGGCCGTGGATGTCGTTGACCGTCTTGAAGTGGTCGAGGTCGAGCATCATCAGCGCGACCGCCTTGCCCTTGATCTGCATGCGCGCGATCAGCGCAGCGCCCTCTTCCTCGAACTTGCGACGGTTATAGAAGCCGGTCAGCGAGTCTGTGCCGGCAAGTTCGCGCGCCTTTTCCTCGGCGGCGGTGCGATGCTTCACTTCCACCTTCAGGTCGCGATAGCGGCGATAGCCGAAGAGAATGAGCGCGACGTTCAGCAGCAAGGCCGTCGTCATGACCTGCTCCACGCCCGCGCCAAGGCCGACCAGCGCCTTGATCGCGCTGGACACGGTGGCTCCGCCGGTGGAGACAAACAGGATCGTTGCGGCAAGCACGATGCCGCCGGTCAGCAAATCACTCTGCGCAGAAGAAGATTGGGAGCGCATTTCAGCCATTTCCTGGGCACTGTCTTTCTTTGCTACCCTGTCGAACCGCCTTATGAGCGCGGAAGGGTTGAAAAGCGGTAAACTGCGTTTCTGAACCCTAACGGCCGCCGGGGCTTGCGCCCGTGAGGGGAACGCTTTATGTGCGCCCGGCAATCGGCGGCCCATGGCTTCCGATGCCCTGACACATCCTTTGGGCTTTCTGCTGTCCATGGATAGGCGCTGGTTGGCGAGGTTTCGCCCACCGGCGTGTTTGTCGTTTGGGGCAAAGTCGTGAATTTCGGCCGGTCATCCGGCGTTTTGAGGTGGTGATGTTCGACTCTCTCAGCGATCGTCTGGGCGGCGTATTCGACAAGCTCCGTGGGCGCGGCGCGCTGACGGAGGCGGACGTCCGCGCCGCCATGCGCGAGGTGCGGATCGCCCTGCTGGAGGCGGACGTCGCCCTGCCGGTCGTCCGCGAATTCGTCGACAAGGCGACCGAGAAGGCTGTCGGTCACGACGTATTGCGGTCGATCACGCCGGGTCAGCAGGTCGTCAAGATCGTCAGCGATGCGCTGACCGAGGTGCTGGGTTCGGAAACGTCCGAACTGCTGATCGACGTGACGCCGCCTGCCGTCATCATGATGGTCGGCCTGCAGGGGTCGGGCAAGACCACCAGCACCGCCAAGATCGCCAAGCGCCTGAAGGAAAAGAGCCGCAAGAAGGTGCTGATGGCGTCGCTCGACGTCCAGCGCCCGGCGGCGCAGGAGCAATTGGCCGTGCTCGGCACGCAGGCCGATGTCGCGACCCTGCCGATCGTCCCCGGTCAGCAGCCGGTCGATATCGCTCGTCGCGCCCTCCAGTCGGCAAAGTTGCAGGGCTTCGATGTCGTCATGCTCGACACTGCAGGCCGCCTGCATGTTGACCAGGCGCTGATGGACGAGATGAAGGCGGTGGCGGAGGTCGCCAATCCGCACGAAATCCTGCTCGTCGTCGACTCCCTGACAGGTCAGGACGCCGTCAACGTCGCCCAGAGCTTCACGAGCCAGGTGCCGCTGACGGGCGTTGTGCTGACCCGTATGGATGGCGACGCCCGTGGCGGCGCTGCGCTGTCGATGCGCGCCGTCACCGGACAGCCGATTAAATTTGCGGGCGTCGGCGAAAAGCTGGACGCGATTGAACCCTTCCATCCCGGCCGCGTCGCCAACCGTATCCTGGGCATGGGCGATGTCGTCAGCCTGGTTGAGAAGGCGGCGGAAAGCATCGACGCCGAGGAAGCCGACAAGCTCGCCAAGAAGATGGCGAAGGGTCAGTTCGACATGAACGACCTGCGCTCCCAGCTGAACCAAATGCGTCGCATGGGCGGCCTTGGCGCGCTAGCTGGCATGATCCCCGGCCTCAAAAAAGCGCAGGCTGCGATGGCGTCTAGCGGCGCCAACGACAAGACGCTGGTGCATCTCGATGCGATGATCGGATCGATGACGCCCAAGGAGCGGGAACGGCCCGCTCTGATCAACGCCAAGCGCAAGATCCGTATCGCCAAAGGGTCCGGCACCACGGTGCAGGAGGTCAACCGCCTCCTCAAGATGCATCAGGAAATGGAAACGGCGATGAAGAAGATCCGCAAGATGGGCGGATTGAAGGGGCTGGGCAAGCTGTTCGGCGGCGGCGGCATGGGCGGCCTCCTGGGCGGAGGCGCGGATATGGGCGCTGGCGGCATCGGGGGCGGCCTTCCGGGTCTGCCAAGCGGCGGCGGCATGCCCAATCTGCCCCCGGGCTTTGAGAAATTCATGAAGAAATAGATTTCAACATATTGTATTGGTTTAAGAAAGGTAAGGTTAGGTTATATGGCAACTTCCATTCGTCTGTCGCGTGGCGGCTCCAAGAAGCGCCCCTATTACAAGATCGTCGTGACCGACAGCCGCTCGCCCCGCGACGGCAAGTTCATTGAGCGCATCGGCAGCTACAACCCGCTACTCGCCAAAGGTGACGAGAAGCGCATCATCATCGACGTCGAGCGTGCGAAGCACTGGGTTTCCGTCGGCGCGCAGCCGACCGATCGTGTTGCCCGCTTCCTGGACGCCGCCGG
The DNA here is from genome assembly GCA_023266635.1 of Sphingobium sp. Classification (GTDB taxonomy): domain Bacteria; phylum Pseudomonadota; class Alphaproteobacteria; order Sphingomonadales; family Sphingomonadaceae; genus Sphingobium. The sequence goes on along the minus strand of JAHFPU010000016.1, from coordinate 12,044 downwards.
TGTGAAGGAGCGCGCAGCGCGCAGCAACCCCAACAAGGCGGAGCCGGGCCAGAAGGCCAAGGATCGCGCTGAAGATCGCGCCACGAAGATCGCCGAGGCCGAAGAGGCCGCAAAGGCTGCCGCCGAAGCCGAGAAGGCCGCTGCGGCCGCGCCGGCCCCTGAGCCGGAAGCTGTCGAAGAGGCTGCTCCCGCCGCTGAGGAAGCTGCTGCTCCGGAAGCCGAGGCTCCCGCCGAAGCGGCTGCCGAAGAAAAGGCTGAGGGCTAAGCCTTGCAGGACGCCCCCGTCACGCTTGCCGCTATCGTTGGCGCACATGGCGTGGCGGGGGATGTCCGGCTCAAGCTGTTCGGCGATGGCCCGGAAGGCCTGAAACTTTACAAGAGTTTCGAAATTCCAGGTGGCACGCTGACGCTCAAGTCTATCCGGCCCGGGCCGAATGGCGCGGTTGCCCGCTTTGCCGAGATCAAGGATCGCACGGCGGCGGAAGGGCTGCGCGGCACCGCATTGACCGTTCCCCGCAGCGCGCTGCCTCCCCTTGCCGATGGCGAATATTATCACGTCGATCTGATCGGTCTGCCGTGTACCTCCAGTGAAGGCGAACTGCTCGGATCGATCGTGGCGGTCGAGAATTTCGGCGCGGGCGACATCATCGAGATCGAACGGCCCGACAAGAAACGGTTCATGGTTCCGATCAAGGCCGTGCAGCTTGGCGATGGCCAGGCTGTGATTGACTCGCTGTTTATCGTTTAGTATATACATTGCGTATATACGGAGACGGTTATGAGCGAGGAATATAAAGCCAAGATATTCAAGTCAGGCAACAGCCTGGCGCTGCGTTTGCCAAAGGCGCTCGGTCTTAACGAGGGGGCTGAGATGATGGTGCGTGAGGATCACGGCAAATATATCTTCGAGCCGATCGACGCGCCCAAGCGCAAGATCGATATCAGCAAATTCGCGGGCAAAGCGCCTTGGCTCAAGCCGCTGACGCGGGAGGAGCGCGAGTTGGATGACGACTCTCCGCGCGTCTGGGATGATCCGGATTGGTCGGGATGGGCGGATAAAGCCTGAGTGCGCTACCTGCTCGACGCCAATGCTGTCATCTTCGCGTTGACGGGTCACCCGCGCGTGTTGGCGCGTTTCGCAAATTGCGATGAGGGCGATCTTGCGCTGTCGGCGATTGCGTTCGCCGAGGTTTCCCTGGGCATTGCACGTGGCAAGCCACCTTCTCCGGATGTCATGGCCGGTTTTCTGGAGGAGGTGGCTGTCGTTCCGTTCGACGAACGGGCTGCACGCTACTATGCCCAACTTCCTTTCCGCCGAGGCAATTTCGATCGCCTTATCGCTGCCCATGCCATGTCGCTCGACCTGACCCTGGTCACTAATAATGAAGCCGACTTCGCCGATATTCCTGGCCTCAGAATAGAAAACTGGACCTTATGACGAGCCTTTCCGGCATCATCCCATGGCTCTATATGGCGGCATACCTCGTCATCGGTTGGCGTCTCCACGTCATCAGATGGCATCTTGGGCTCAAGATCGCGTCAGGCGCTGCCATGGTCGTTGCGCCGCCGTTGCTGTTCATGCTGCCTGCGCTCCGCAACCCGAGTGGCAATTTCTCCGACTTGCTGATGGCGACCGGGGTAGGCATGCTGGTCATGGGCGCGCTGTGTCTGCTGGGCGGCGCTGTGGCTTCCCACCTGCGTGAGCGTTCGCGCCGGGCATGACCTTCGTCGCACAAATCCTGACACTCTATCCCGAGATGTTTCCTGGCCCCCTTGGCGTGTCTCTCGCCGGTCGCGCCATGGCGGAAGGGAAATGGGTCTGCAATCCTGTCCAGATCCGGGATTTTGCTACGGACAAGCACAAGTCCGTCGACGATACGCCGGCAGGCGGTGGCGCGGGCATGGTGATGCGCGCAGACATCCTGGCCGCCGCCGTCGACAGCGCCATCGCGGCTCAGCCCGGTGCGCCTATCTTCGCCATGACGCCAAGGGGGCAGCCTCTGACTCAGGCGCTGGTGCGCGACATCGTCACCGGGCCGGGCGTGACGATCCTGTGCGGCCGGTTCGAGGGGATGGACGAGCGCCTGTTCGACGCGCGACCCATCATCCCCCTGTCGATCGGCGACTATGTCCTGTCTGGCGGAGAGACGGCGGCGATCGTCCTGCTGGACGCTTGCATAAGGCTGCTTCCCGGTGTAATGGGCGCGCCTTCGAGTGGGGATGTGGAGAGCTTCGAAAGCGGCCTTCTGGAATATCCGCACTACACCCGACCCAATATTTGGGAAGGGCGCACGATCCCTGAAGTGTTGCGATCGGGGGATCATGCGAAGATCGCAGCCTGGCGGCAACGTCAGGCGGAAGACGATACTCGGCTAAGGCGGCCGGACCTTTGGGAGCGTCACAGGGACGCTCGGGGACGATCGCCCTCTGGTGCGCAACGACAGAAGAAGGAAGAGAGGGAATGAACCTCATCCAGCAGATCGAGGCCGAGAATATCGCGGCCCTTGGTAAGACCATCCCGGAGTTCCGCCCCGGTGACACCCTGCGCGTCGGCGTGAAGGTTGTCGAAGGCGAGCGTAGCCGTGTCCAGAACTATGAGGGCGTGTGCATCGCGCGCTCGAACAAGGGCATGGGCAGCAACTTCACCGTGCGCAAGATCAGCTTCGGCGAGGGCGTGGAGCGCGTGTTCCCCCTCTATTCGCCGAACATCGATTCGATCACTGTCGTCCGCAAGGGCGTGGTGCGTCGCGCCAAGCTCTATTATCTGCGTGGCCGCACCGGCAAGCGCGCGCGCATCGCCGAGCGCCGCGACAACCGCAGCGAAGACTAAGTTTCAGCCGCTGGAGCGCTTTCTAATCAGGTGGAATCACCTGATGACTCGGAAAACGCGACCAACCAGAAACTTAGAGCAGGTGAGCCGACGCAGTCGGATCGACAACTGCTCTAAGGCTTGAACACGAAAAAGGGCGCCGGGAGCTGTTTCCGGCGCCCTTCTCGTTCGCTCCGGAGGGGGTCAGAGCGAAAGGTCGTATCCCCGTGGGGATAGAGCGGGATGCGGCACCACATTGTCTTCGGTCGCAAAGAGATTGGTCGGCCGGCTGAGATCGTCAGCGGTGCTGAGCAGCCAGTTGAGCGCATGCTGGCCATGATCCCAGGCGCCCAGATCGTCCTCGGCGCTCGCAGAGCCGATCTCGCCGCCATCGATGCAGTTGCTGCCCCAGAAACTGGCGAGCCTCTTCGAGCCGGCATAATCCGTCAGCGGATTATTGCGGCTGGCCACGACCACCGAGGGGAAAGGCAGGAGCAGCTTGGGCGCGGGGGCGAAGCCGACCATGCGCAGGTCGGCGTTTGCCGTGTCCACGCTGGGAGGGGCCACGAGCAGCGCGCCAGCCACTGGATCGCCATAGAGCGGACGTTCCATGGCTGCCCACCAGGCGACTGCCAGGCACGACAGGCCCCGCGCGACCAGTATGACCGGCTTGTCCGCCTGGCGGATGGCGGCGCCCAGCGTCGTAACCCAGGCATTGCGGTTCGGGGGATCGGTGCGGCCGAGCTGCACCGGCACGCAGTCGTCGCGCTCAATGCTCCAGCGTGCGAGCCAGTCGCCCGGCGTGCCATGGTCGGCGTCGGCCAGAGTCAGGATTGTGGGGCTGGAAGGTCGGGTGTCGGAACGGTGTATCGTCATGGCGGCACTCCTTCTTCGTAAGATGGAGATGCAAGTGTATGTCTAGTTTGAGAATAGACAATGGGCTTTGTCGAGAAAGATGGTTAATATGCGACATGCCGAATGCGGCGTGCGACAGGTGACACGGAAACGGCGCGGAGTGACCCGCGCCGCCATTTTCCGTTCATAAAGGGCCGACGCCGGGATTACAGCTTCGGCGGCCGCTTCGCCGGGTCCTCGGAAACGAGATAGTCCACATAACGGTGGAAATACTGGTTTCCGCGCTCGTTCTTGCCGAACGTCACGGACGAGCGCGCGCCCGACTCCATGCCCTTCTGGACCTGCAGGCCGACGCCATAATCCTCGACGTCGACGACATCGCGCAGCCAGTCCATCATGCCCTCGATCGCCTGTGCGTCCTCGGCGTCCTTGGGGCCGTGGCGGCGGATGAAAATAAGGTTGGTCATATTCTTGTCCGGAGTCGGTCCCGGGATCAACTGAGCGACCTGGGTGATCTCCGGCGCGAAGAACACGCTGACGTTCGGGAAGATTGTGCGGACGAAATCATAGCCCTCATTCTCGTGCTCGCCCCAGGTTTCGCGGGGAAGGGCGCCAAGCGCTTCCTTGATCCGCACCTGTGGATAGCCGACGCGCAGATGCGGGCCGTAAGCGGTGAAGCTCATGATATTGCTGAATGTGCGGGGATGGATCGTCTCAGGGTGCGCGGCGGCGAAATGATAGCCCTCCAGATAGCCGTCATAGGCGATCTTCCAGTTCGCGCCATAAATCCGGCGCGACCCGCAATAATGCCACTTGTCCAGCTCATAGGCTTCCAGATCGTCGAGCATGCCGCCCAGATGCTTGCCGATGTCCATGTCGGCGTCGGGGTCCAGGCTCACCCAGATGATGCCGCCGGCCTCGACGCAGGGCAGGGCGGTGAGATTATAGTTTTCCTTGCAGATATCGCCGAACTTGCGCGGTTCGGCCACGCCGATCAACTTGCCGTCATTGGCGAAGGTCCACGCATGATATGGGCAGGAGAAGCGCTTGGCATTGCCATGCCCCTCCGGCCTCAGGATCATGCCGCGATGGCTGCAGACGTTATACATCGCCGTGACGCTGCCGTCGGTCTTGCGCGTGATCAGGATGGGTTTGCCCATCAAATCCATTGCCTTGTAGTCGCCGGGGTTAGGCATTTCGGCGGTCAGGGCGGCGAGCAGGGGGAGCTTGAGGAATATCTCCGACATCTCTCGCGCGAAATAGGCGGTGTCCGTATAGGCGCTGGCCGGGACGTCCATCGTGCCTTCGGCGCAATCGGTCGTGCCGTTCTCAACGAAGTCCAGCATCTTGGCCGCTTCATCGCCGATCGTGTCGTGATAGCCCATGTCTTGTTCGCTCTCTATTAGAGGCAGACTACTGTCTTGCCTGTCGTCTTGCCGCTCATCAGCCTGATCAGTGCGTCCGGCGCGGATTGCAGACCCTGGCTGATATTTTCCAGCGGGCGCAATTCTCCCGCCGCTACCCATGCACTGATACGCGTCTGCGCCTCACCCAGAAACTCCGGATGGTCATAGGTGAGGAAACCCCGCATCGTCGCGCGCTTGACCAGCAACTGCCACAAGTTGCGGATGGGATATTGTTCGTCCGCATTATTGTAGTTGGCGATCATGCCGCACACCACAACACGGCCATGCTGGGCCAGATGCGGCAGTATCGTATCCAGTATCTCGCCGCCGACATTGTCGAAATAGACATCTATGCCCTCCGGGGCCGCCGCCGCCAGCTTTTCGTCCAGGCTGCCGGGGGCGGTATAGTCGACGACGGCGTCGAATCCCAGGTCACTGCACAGCGCCGCCTTGTCCGGCGATCCGGTGATACCGATGGTGCGGCATCCCGTCAGTCTGGCGATCTGCCCGGCGACATTACCGACCGCGCCCGCCGCTGCGCTGATCGCGACGGTCTCGCCCGGCTTGATGGCACCGATGGCGAAAAGCCCGACATAGGCAGTTAATCCCGATGGCCCTAACGTCCCCATATGTAGGGAAAGCTGCGACCTGTCGGCAATATCGCACTTTTCAAGGCCCAGCGCATCCGCGTTCAGCACGCTATGCTCTTCCCATCCGGCGAGCGCGCGCACGATGTCGCCCGGCGCGAAGCAGTCCAAGCGGCTTTCCACGACCTCGCCAAGCGCCATGCCGCGCACGACCTCGCCGATGGCCACCGGCGGCAGATAGCTTGGCCGGTCGTCCAGAAAGCCGCGGATGGCCGCATCGATGGCGAAAACGCGATTGCGCACCAGCATCGTGCCGTCGGCAACCGGCGGCAAAGGCGTTTCATCCTGTGAGAAATCGGCGTCCACGGGCAGCCCCGAAGGCCTTCTTGCCAGTGTGATCCTGCGGTTGACGCTCTCCATGATGCTCCCAATATTATGGGGGCGGCGCAAGGCTGCCCGGTCGCTGCGAATGATAAGGGCCGTCCCTGCCATGCCTCCCTGTCATTACCGCTAGGTGAGGTTCGCAGACCATTGGAATGCCTGACGCAATCCATAGGTCATAGGGGCATCATCTTTCCGCTAGGATAGCGAAAAGGCATAGGAGATTCGAGTAATGGCTGATAGCGACCCCAAGATCAAAGCGCCACCGCAGATCACGGGCGAACCGCTGCCGCGTTGCCCCGGCACATCATATCGCGACCTGGCGCTCGCCGACACCAATGAGGTGCCCGAGTTCCTCTATCAGGACGTCTATGAAAATCTGGGGTCCGACCCCATTCCCGCGTCACGCTATACCGATCCTGCCTTCTTCGAACTGGAGAAGGAGAAGATGTGGCCGAACGTGTGGCAGTTTGCCGCACGCGAGGAAGAGTTGCCGGAACCCGGCGACTATATGGTCTACGAGAATGTCGGCAAATCCTTCATCCTGATGCGTCAGGAGGACGGCTCCATCAAGGCGTTCTACAATGTCTGCCTGCATCGCGGTCGCAAGTTGAAGCTGGACGACGGCTGGACGGCGGAACTGCAGTGCCCGTTCCACGGCTTCACCTGGAATAATGACGGGTCGCTCAAGAATATCCCCTGCCGCTGGGACTTCTCGCACCTGTCGGACGAAAAGATGCAGCTTCCCGAAGTGTCGGTGGGCCGCTGGGCTGGCTATATCTTCATCCGCGAGGCGAAGGAGGGGCCGACGATCGAGGAGTTCCTCGCGCCCATGCCGGAGCATTTCAAGCGCTGGAAGCACGAGGAATGCGCGACCGCGCTGTGGGTCGGCAAGGTTATCCCGGCCAACTGGAAGGTGGTGATGGAGGCTTTCATGGAAAGCTGGCACACCGTCGTCACCCATCCCCAGCTTCTGCCGTTCACCGGCGACGCCAATTCGATGTATAATATCTACGGCGACCATGTGAACCTGACGGTCACGCCGTTCGGCACCATGTCCCCGCACATCGATCCGGAGGGCAAGGAGCAGCAGTGGATCGTCGACGAGTTCGTCAAATATAACGGTCGCTCATCGGACAATTACGAGGACAAGGAAGCCGCCGCTGGCGGTTTCGCCGTCAAGGTCCCGGATGGTCAAACCGCGCGCGCTGCGCTTGGCGATAGTTTGCGCGAAACTACGACCAAGATGTTCGGCCATGACGTCAGCTTCGCGTCCGATAGCGAGATGATGGATGCGCTGCTCTACAACGCTTTCCCGAACTGGAGCCCCTGGGCCGGGTTCCAGCCGAATATCGTCTATCGCTGGCGGCCCTGGCACGATGTCGACCATTGCCTGATGGAGGTCCGCATCCTCACCCGCGTGCCGCCGGGGCAGGAAGCGCCCAAAGCGCCCGCCATGCATTTTCTAACCGATGACGAGAAATGGACCGAGGCGACCGAGATCGGCATCCTTGGCGACGTGTTCGAGCAGGACATGGAGAATCTGCCCTTCGTGCAGCAGGGCCTGAAAAGCTCCGCCAATGGCGAGGTGCAGCTGGCCAACTATCAGGAAATCCAGATCCGTCAGTTCCAGAACACCCTGATGAAATATCTCGAAGCCTGATCATGCGTCAGATGACATTGGCGGATCGTCCCGTCGGACGGTCCGTCGCTTCGAGCGACTTCGCCATGGTCGAGGTGCCCACGCCGCAGGTCGGCCCCGGCGAGATGCTGCTGGCTGTGCGCTGGCTTGGCTTCGAACCGGCGCAGAAGGGGTGGATGGAGAATTTCGGCGGCTATGTCGCGCCGATGGAGATTGGCGACGTCATGCGCGGCATGGGCGTCGCTGAGGTTGTCGAGAGCAGCGACGGGAAATGGCCCGTCGGCACGATGGTCACGGGCATGACCGGCTGGACCGAAAGTCTTGTGAGCGACGGCTCCGGCTTTGAGGCCTGCCATCCCGACTTGCCCGCAGAGGCGATGCTGGGCGTGCTGGGCATTCCAGGCCTTACCGCCTGGGTCGGCATGCACAAGATCGGCAAGCCCGTCGCCGGAGACACCGTGGTCGTGTCCGGCGCGGCGGGCGCAACAGGGTCGGTCGCCGGGCAACTGGCGAAGATTGCGGGCGCGCGGGTGATCGGCATTGCCGGCGGACCGGAGAAATGCCGCTGGCTGATCGACGAAGCGGGTTTCGACGCCGCCGTCGACTATAAGGCGGGCGACGTGTCCAAGCAGCTCAAGGCGCTGGCGCCCAAGGGCATAGATGTCATCTACGACAATGTCGGCGGCGAGATATTGGACGCGATGCTGGCCCGCATCGCCATCGGCGCGCGCGTCGTCCTGTGCGGCGGCATCAGCCGTTATGAGCAGGGTGGAAAGATCGCCGGACCCGCGAACTATTTCAACCTGATCCTGCGCCGCGCCCATATGGAGGGCTTCATCGTTCTGGACCATGAAAGCGAATGGCCCGCCATCCGCGAGCGGCTGGCCGGTCTGGTGCTGGCGGGCAAGCTGAAATGGCAGGCCGATATATTGGATGGGTTGGAAAACGCTGCCTCCGGCCTTTCCCGCCTGTTCGACGGGTCGAACAGGGGGAAGCAGGTGCTGCGACTCTGATTATCTCAAATCACAACCTCCGTTCGCTTCGAGCGTAGTCGAGAAGCCTTCGCATCGGTTTCTCGACTACGCTCGAAACGAGCGGAGTTTAGTTCTGCAAAAGTCTTGGCCTATTAGGCCAGCTTCAGGATCATCTTCCCCTGATTGCTACCCTCGAACAGGCGCAGGAACGCCGGATAGGCGTTGTCGATGCCTTCATCGATATGCTCATCGAAGCGCAGCTTGCCCTCGGCCACCAGCTTGGCCATCGCCATGCCGCCCTCGGCGAACCGGTCGAGGAATTCGCTGATCAGGAAGCCCCGGATCGTCGCCATGCGCGCGATGAGCTGCCACAGGTTGCGGGTGCCGTACGCCTCGCCATTATATTCGGAGATCAACCCGCACAGGCCGATGCGAGCATAGGGGTTGATGTGAGTCAGCGTGGCGTCCAGTCCGATGCCGCCGACATTCTCGAACACCAGATCGATGCCCTTGGGGCATGCCTCGCCGATCGCCTGGGTCAGCGCCTCAACATCCTTGCCGCGATAATCGATCGCCGCGTCGAAGCCATAGTCGTCGATCAGCCGCTTGCACTTGGCCGGACCGCCAGCAATGCCCACGACCCGCGCGCCCGCCAGCTTGCCGAGCTGGCCAGCCATCGATCCGACCGCGCCGGCCGCGCCGCTGATCAGGAAAGTCTCGCCCGCCTTGGGCTTCAGGATTTCGGTCACGCCGAACCAGGCCGTCAGCCCGACCGCGCCCATGACAGACAGATAGTTGGTGACGGAGGGGACGATGTCGGCGTCGATGCGGCTGGTGAAGCCACCCAGTTTCGCCACCGAATAATGTTCGATCTTGTTGAGGCCCATCACCCAGTCGCCGGGCGCGAAGCCCTCGGCGTTGCTCGCCTCGACAATCCCCACGGTGGTGGCGCGCACGGCGTCGCCCAATTCCACCGGCGGCAGGTAGCTGGGAACATCGTCCAGCCAGCCGCGGATGGCCGGATCTAGGGACGCATAATGGTTGCGGATCAGAATCTCGTCCGGGCCGATCGCCGGAACCGCCTCGTCAACCAACGAGAAATCGCTGGCTTGCGGCGTGCCGTCGGGGCGGGCGGTCAGGAGGAAACGGCGGTTGTTATTCATAATATCTGTCGTCCCGATCATTCTAGTTCCACAGCGCATATACTGGATCTTCCGGCCCCCGCCGCCCGAGCAGGTCGAGCGAGGCGTACATTCCGTCATTGCTGTGGGTGGTGGCGTCAACACGGTTCCAGTCGCACACAAAGCTGCGTTCCGAAATCTTCCACGTGCCGGCGCGTCGCTCGAACCTGTCGAGGTAGCGACCGCCGGTGAGCATTTCCGACTGCGTCCCGTCCTCATTGGTCATGGTCGATACGGCGATCACATAGGTTTCGCCAACGGCGGTGTTGCCCGTGACTTCGATCCATTGATTGGCGATCGAATGGAATGTCTGGTTGAATACCGCTTTCACGATCCGGCAGATTTCAACCGAAAATTGCTGACCGCCGCCGTTGAACGCGCCGCTGACGACAGTGCTGTCGTCATGGAATATCGATTTGAGCAATGCTTCGTCGGCGCGATCCACGCCACGGCAATAGGCCATGGTCAGGTCCGCGATCTTCTGACGCGATATGACCGCGTCGATGGCGCTGTCATCTGCGGGCGGGTTGCTCATGCCCTGGTCTCCTTCTCTTATCAGTGTATTTCTTGCGGTGGCTGACGCCAGCAGGGCGACGCCTGGATCGGCGGCGCCCTGACCACCGGCTGGAACATGATTGCCCAGCGGACCAAGATCGGCAGGGGTGTAGGCGCCCGGCCAGTTGGTGTTGACGTCCATGACATATTGGCGGTGTGACAGACGCCAGACGCCACCCCGTTTCTCGTGACGATCCAGATACCGTCCGCACACCAGCCGCTGCTTCATGCTTCCGTCGGGATCGGCCGACTGCGTATAGGCGACGATGTAGCTTTCCGATTTCGCCGTCTCTCCCTCCAGCAGGAGCCATGTCTGGCTTGTCTGGTGAAGCGTGACGGGCTTGCCCTTGTGGGCCGCCGCCAGCATGGGGGCCAGTTCTCTGGCGGGGCCATTGTAGAAGCGATAATCGACTGTGGCGTCGTCATGATAGCAATCGGCAAGCAACGCTGCGTCCGCGCGGTCGACGCCGCGGCTGTGCTGGGCGATCCTCTGCCTGATCGCCTGAATATCGGCGATGGCGGATAGGGTGTCCGCGCCGCTCACGCCATCGTCTCTCCATTGTCGATGACGATATGCGTGCCGGTGATCTGGCGCGACTCCTCCGACGCCAGGAAGAGGACGAGATTGGCGACATCCTCCGGCTGGCCCTGGCCATGGGCGTTGGCCTGATCGAGGCCGGCGGTGTCGGCGGGAAGCTGGGCGATCGCCTGCTGGGTCATTGGCGTGTCGTGCGCGCCCGGCGCAATGGCGTTCACCCTGATCTGGTAGCCCTGCTCTTGGCAATGCACCGCGATGCTGCGCGACATGGCGATAATACCCGCCTTCGCTGCGGAATAGGCCGGAATGCTGCTCAACCCTTTCAGCGCCGCGACGGATGCGACATTGATGATCGACCCGCCGCCGCCCTTGGTCATGAAGGGGATGGCGGATTTGCAGCCGAGGAAGCAGCCGTCGACCATCACCTCCATCTGAAGCCGGAAATCCGCGAGCGTGGAGTCCTCGACCGTGCCGAAGCGGACCAGTCCGGCATTGTTCACCAGCACGTCCAGCTTGCCGAAATGCGCGATCGTCTTGGCGACCACGTCCTGCCATTGACCCTCGTCGCGCACGTCATGCTTGAGGAACAGCGCGCCGGGAATGGAAGCGGCGGTTTCCTGGCCCAAAGTCTCCTGGACATCGGTGATGACGATGCTGGCGCCCTCTGTGGCAAGCAGGCGCGCGTCCGCTGCGCCAAGGCCCGAGGCTCCGCCCGTGATCAGGGCTACCTTGCCCGCAACTCTGCCCATGGCGTCATGCTCTCCAAACGACTATACTGATTGAAGAAAAGGCTAGAGCATGATGCTGCCGATCCCGACTAGCACTTCGGTCAGGTCAATGAACGGACCCTAGCAGAAAACCGAGTATGGCCTTGCGCTGCGCGGCCATACAGTTGGCCGGGAGCGCGCCCGGCGAAAGCCGGTGCATGACGCAACAAGCGAGGATGGACTATGACGAAAGAGCATTTTCTCGGCCGGACGCTTGAAGCATTCGATCCGCCCGTGCGCGGCGATGCGATCACCGGCGAACGTTATTATTCGAAGACTTGGGCGCGCGCGGAATGGCGCAACGTCTTTGCCAAGGTCTGGCATATCGGCGGCATGCTTGCCGACCTCG
>JAHFPU010000015.1 GCA_023266635.1 Sphingobium sp. | reverse complement strand
ACGCCGATGACACCGCTACCCAGCACCGCAATCTTCATGTCCGCTTCACCCCGTCAGGCGCAGCCAGTCGCTATCGTCGGCGCGCACGCCAGCATGCGACAATCCACCTCCGGACGGAAGTCCGTCCGCACGGAAAAATCAGGATTTTCTTGGGAAAGTGGCGGAGAGGCAGGGATTCGAACCCTGGGTACCCTCGCGGGCACGCCGCATTTCGAGTGCGGTGCATTCGACCACTCTGCCACCTCTCCGCGAGGGGTCTGTTCGTCGGAAGCTGCGCCTCCGATTGGGGGCTACCCCAAGTCGAGGGGCGGGCATTAGCGAATGAATTTGGCTTTGCCAAGCGGGGCAGTCGGCATTTTTCTTGCGCATGCGTCATGCGTCCCTACATTAACGGCATGTCCACTACGAATCCCCAGACTATCCGCGCCGACATGGTCCGCAATGCCCCCTTCATCTCGCATGCGCGCTTCAGCATCGGCGATGTCGTGAAGCATCGCATGTTCGGCTTTCGCGGCGTGATCTTCGACATCGATCCTGTCTTCGCGAACACAGAGGAATGGTATGAGGCCATTCCGGAGGATATGCGTCCGGACCGGGAGCAGCCCTTCTATCACTTGCTCGCGGAAAATGGCGAGGCGAGTTATGTCGCCTATGTCAGCCAGCAAAATCTGATCGGGGACGACAGCGACGAGCCGGTGGATCATCCGGCGATCGGCGGCATCTTCGGCGCCTATGCTGACGGGAAATATCGCCTGAGGCCGCTACACCGCCATTGAGGCATGGAAGGCCCTGACCGGGCCTTCAGCTATCAGGCTTTCAGTTTCCATCCTCGACGCAGCAGGACGTAGGTCAGCGTCCCGAGAACGACGTTCAGCGCCAGCAGCACCAGGCTGCCCATCACAACATTGGTGTCCGCCGCCGACACGAAGCCATAGCGGAATCCGGAAATGATATAGAAGAACGGGTTGGCATGGCTGATCGCCTGAAACAGGGGCGGCAGCCGGTCGATCGAGTAAAAGGTGCCGGACAGCAGCGCCAGCGGGCCGATCACGAAATTGGTGACGGCGGCCGCTTGGTCGAACTTGTCGGCCCAGATCGAGGTGATGACGCCCAGGAAGGCGATAAAGCCTGTGCCCAGCAATCCGAACCAGAGCACCGCCCAGATATGCACCGGCGTGACATGCACGCCCGGCCACAGCGCCATCGCCAGCCACAGCGCGCAGCCGACGAAGATCGCACGGGTGATCGAGGAGGCGACAAGGGCGAACAGCAATTCCCCGGTGGAGATCGGCGGCATCAGATAATCGACCAGCGTCCCCTGCACCTTGCCCACCATCAGCGAGAAGCTGGCATTAGCGAAGCAGGCGTTGATCATGCCCATGATGATCAGGCCGGGCGCAATAAAGTCGGCGAAATGGACCTGCTGGCCGTTCAAGCCGACCGTGCGCCCGCTGCCGCCCAGCGCGATGATAAAGATCACCAGGAACAGCAGCACGTTGATCGCTGGCGCCCAGACGGTCTGGAGCTGCACCTTCATGAAGCGGCGCACTTCCTTGCGGTACAGCGCGCGCATCCCCGGCCAGTTGATATTCTTGATGACGGGAACGCTCGGTTCGTGCCGGATCATGGATTCCGCCGCGACGGTCGCATTTTTGCTATGGTCGTTCATTGCCGGATCGACTATCGGGTGCGGCTGGAACCGGCAAGCGGGAATTGGCCGGACCGCATTTCTCCCGCATATTTTTGCTGAATTGAAGGATACGGGGCGCCACCCCATATATCTCTTCATATTCTTCTACCCAGTTTCTTAGGAGCCTGCCTTGTCTTGGACTGACGAACGCATCGACCAGCTGAAAACGATGTGGGAAAAGGGCATGACCGCCAGCCAGATCGCCGAGGAACTGGGCGGCGTCAGCCGTAACGCCGTGATCGGCAAGGCGCATCGCCTGGGCCTCCAGTCCCGTCCCTCGCCGGTCAAGGCAACCGAGACGCCCCGCAAGAAGGTGGTGGCCCCGGTCAAGAAGATTGTGGCTGCGCCCGTTCGGCAGGAGCCGGAGGCTCGTCCGGCCGCGCCCGCACCTGCGCCCGTGGCGGCGCGCCCCGCACCTGTCGATGGCGAAGAGCCCGCTGTCGTTGCCGCACCGCCCCAGCCGCGGATCGTGTCAGTCGGACCGGGCGGCTTCCTGCGTCAGGGGCCAGGTGACCAGCAGGCGCCCATTCCCCCCGCCCCGCCCCGCCGCCTGGTTCCGGCCAAGCCGAGCGCGGAAATCTCGGGCAAGACCAGCCTGCTCGACCTGACCGAGAAGATCTGCAAATGGCCGATGGGTCACCCTGGCGAGCCGGACTTCCATTTTTGCGGGGACAAGGTGAACCCAGGCTTCCCCTACTGCGTTGAGCATTGTGGTCGGGCCTATCAGGCGCAGCTGCCGCGCGGCACGCGCCGCCCGCCTCCGCCCCTGCCCTTCGGCGGGCCGCGCGTACGCTGAGCATTCCGCTAACATATTGAATAGAGGAAAGGTCGCCCCTGAGGCGGCCTTTTTTCGTTAACGGCGCATTGCACCCCATGCCTCCGGCACCCTATAGCCTTACCCATGTCCGAAGACCTGTTCGCCAATTCACCCAAGACCACGACCGACTATGACGCCTCCTCCATCGAAGTGCTGGAGGGGCTGGAGCCGGTGCGCCGCCGCCCGGGCATGTATATCGGTGGCACGGACGAGCGCGCATTTCATCACCTAGCTTCCGAAGTGCTCGACAATGCGATGGATGAGGCCGTGGCGGGCCATGCAACGCGCATCGATATGGTGCTGGAACCAGGCAACCGGCTGACCATCGTCGATAATGGCCGCGGCATTCCCGTCGATCCGCACCCGAAGTTTCCGGGCAAGTCGGCGCTCGAAGTGATTCTGACGACGCTCCACTCGGGCGGCAAATTCTCCGACAAGGCCTATGCGACCTCGGGCGGCCTGCATGGCGTCGGCGTCAGCGTGGTCAACGCGCTGTCGATCGACACGACGATCGAAGTGGCCCGCAATAAGGAGCTGTATCGGCAGTCGTTCAGCCAGGGACATCCCAAAGGCCCGCTGGCAAAGGTTGGCGCCGCGCCGAACCGTCGCGGTACGTCGGTCAGCTTCGTACCGGACAGCGAGATTTTCGGCGAGATGAAGTTCAAGCCGGCGCGGCTGCACAAGCTGGCCCGGTCCAAGGCCTATCTGTTCGCCGGGGTCGAGATTCGCTGGAAATGCGCGCCCGAGCTGATCAGTGACGACACGCCCACAGAGGCCGTGTTCCAGTTTCCTGGTGGCCTGTCCGACCATCTGCGCGAGCAGATTGGCGGGCGGGAATGCGCGACCAGCCAGTTTTTCTCCGGCAATCAGGAGTTTCCCGGCGGCGCAGGCCGGGTCGAATGGGCGGTGGCGTGGCCGCTTTGGTCCGACGGCAGCTACAGCTGGTATTGCAATACGATTCCGACGCCGGACGGCGGCACGCACGAGACTGGCCTACGCGCGGCGCTGACCAAGGGCATTCGCGCCTTCGCCGATCTGGTGGGGCAGAAGAAGGGCAAGGATATCACGGCGGAGGACATTATGACCTCTTCGGAGATCATGCTGTCCGTCTTCATCCGCGATCCGCAATTTCAGAGCCAGACAAAGGATCGGCTGACCTCCCCGGAGGCCGCGCGGCTGGTCGAAAATGCCGTGCGCGACCATTTCGATCATTTCCTGTCCGACCATATGGACCGGGGCAAGGCGCTGCTGGCCTATGTGCTCGACCGGATGGACGAGCGGCTGAAGCGTAAGCAGGAGAAGGAGGTCAAGCGCAAGACGGCCACCTCCGCCCGCAAGCTGCGCCTGCCCGGCAAGCTGACAGACTGTTCCGCCGATGATCCGGAGGGGACGGAGCTGTTCATCGTCGAGGGCGACAGCGCTGGTGGATCGGCCAAACAGGCGCGCGACCGCAAGACGCAGGCGATCCTGCCTATCCGAGGCAAGATCCTGAACGTCGCGTCGGCGAACAATGCCAAAATTCTGGCGAACCAGGAAATCGCCGACATGGTGCTGGCGCTGGGCTGCGGGACGCGAAAAGACTGCAATCCCGATACGCTGCGCTATGAGCGGATCGTCATCATGACGGACGCCGATGTCGACGGCGCGCATATTGCCACGCTGCTGATGACCTTCTTCTTCCAGGAGATGCCGGAACTGGTGCGGCGCGGGCATCTCTATCTGGCGCAGCCGCCGCTCTATCGCCTCGTGTCAGGCGGCAAGAGCCTCTACGCGCGCGACGACGCCCAACGGGCGGAGATCATGACCAGCGAGTTCAAGGGCAAGAAGGTCGAGGTCAGCCGCTTCAAGGGCCTTGGCGAGATGAACCCGGGCCAGTTGCGCGAAACGACGATGGACCCCAAGACCCGCGGCATGATCCGCATCACCCTGCCCCCCGACGTCGAGGACAGGGCGGCTGTGCGGGACCTGGTCGACCGGCTGATGGGCAACAACCCGGCGCATCGCTATGCGTTCATTCAGGAGAACGCGGCGACGATCGATGAGGAAGCGATCGACGCGTGATGTTCGCGGCGAAGTGTGCGCATGATCGGGGTGCGAACGTACCTGTTGGAATGTTAGATCGCGGGCGTCAGCCCGCCAGCGCCTCGACCAGTGCCTTCACCTTCTTCTGGCGCCATTGCGGCAGCGGGGCGATGAGCCAGTAGGCCAGGGGCGTTTCCTTCACGTCGCCGACCTGGCGGACACGGCCCTCGGCGATGTCGCGCGCAGCGAGGAGTGAAGGGACGGTGGCCTGGCCGAAACCGTTGGCCGCCGCCTCTATCGCAAGGCCGCCGTCGGCGACGCGCATCACGGTGGGGAGGTCGCCCGACGGGCAACCCGGCCATTCGATGCGAGTCTCGGGGCCGCCGCCGGGCGCCTCTACCGTGACGAACGCGGCGTCGCCGATCTTCACGCCCTCATGCTCGCCCGGCCCCTCGGCCAGACGCAGCGCGATGTCGAGATTGGCTTCGGTGAAGTCCAGGGCCTCGTCCGCAGCCACCAGCGAAAAGCTGAGGTCTGGAATGCCGGCGGCATAGGCGGCAAGGCGCGCCTGAAGCCATTTGGCGGTAATGTCGCGAGGCGCAGCAATAGTCAGCGAAAGGCTGCTTTGCCCCGCCTGCATGGCGCGCACGGCCTCCTCGAACATCAAAAAGCCACCACGCAGGGCATCAAGACCCGCCTCGGTCTCCGGCGTCATCTCCAGTCCCTTGGGCGTGCGGCGGAACAGGACGACGCCCAGCATATCCTCCAGCGCGCGAATCTGCTGTCCAACGGCGGCAGGCGTGACGGCCAGTTCATCGGCAGCGCGGGTGAAGGACAGGTGACGGGCTGCGGCATCAAGCACGCGCAGGCCGTTCAACGGCAAATGGGTGCGCTTCATTCCGCTACAGCCGGTGCGATAAGGGAGAATCGGGGAATGGCGACATCGAACGTTTCCCCCAGTGACCCGACCATATGATAGCTGCCCTGCATCGCCCCCGTGGGCGTCGCGAGCGGGCAGCCCGACACATAATCATAGGATTTGCCGGGCTGGACGACCGGCTGTTCGCCTACGACGCCTTCACCCTCGACCCGATGCTGGACACCGCGCCCGTCAGTGATGAGCCAGCGGCGGGTGAGCAGCTGGACCGGCTCCGGGCTCTCATTCTCTATCCGGATATGATAGGCCCAGAACCAGCGGCCCCGGTCCGGCTCCGACTGTTCGGGCAGGAAGCTGACCGACACGCGCACGGTAATACCGCGTGTCGTCGCCGAGAAAGGGAAAAATCCACTGATGGCCTTCGGAGTCATCCCGCTAGAATCGACTAGAGGCCGATCCCGGTCAAGGCCCGATCAAGGTCCTCGATCAGATCGTCCACATCTTCCAGTCCCACGTTGATACGCAGCATGTCCTCGGTGATGCCGACTTCGAGCCGGGCCTCTGCCGCCATGCCATAATGGGTGGTCGATGCGGGGTGCGTCATCAACGACCGGGAATCGCCGATATTGTTGCTGATATCGATGAGGTTGAGCCCATTAAGCAGGCCATGCGCCTCTTTCCGGCCACCGCCCGTGTAGATGGAGAAGATGGGGCCGGCGGCGACCATCTGCTTTGCCGCGAGTGCATGTTGCGGATGGCTGGCAAGGCCCGGATAAAGCACCTTGGGCAGGCGACCCTCAAGGAACGTCGCAACCTTCAGCGCGCTTTCGCTCTGGCGGCGGATGCGCAGGTCGAGCGTTTCCAGCCCCTTCAGCACCACCCAGGCGTTGAACGGGCTGAGCGTCGGGCCGGTGTTGCGGTGGAAGGGCAGCAGGGTTTCATTGATGAACTTCTCCGTTCCGCAGACGGCGCCGGCGAGCACCCTGCCCTGTCCGTCCATCATCTTGGTCGCGCTGTAGGCGACCACGTCTGCGCCATAGTCCATCGGCCGCTGCAGCGAGGGCGTGGCGAAGGCGTTATCGACGACCGAGGTGATGCCGTGCTTGCGGGCGACGCCGCACACGGCCTCCAGATCGACAAGGTCCATCGTCGGATTGGCGGGCGTTTCGAAGAAGAAGACCTTCGTATTCGGGCGCACGGCCTTTTCCCACGCATCCGTCTCATGCGCGAGGATGGTTGTCACCTCTATGCCGAAGCGCGGGAACAGTGTGTCCGTCAGCCAGCGGCAGGAGCCGAAGGCAGCCTTGGCGGCGACGATATGATCGCCCTGCGACAGCTGGCACAGCAGGGCGGCGGTCATGGCGGCCATGCCGGTCGCGGTGGCGCGGCAGGCCTCCGCCCCTTCGAGCAGAGCGATGCGCTTTTCCAGCATTTCCACGGTCGGGTTTGCAGGCGGCTGTAGGTCATGCCCTGCTGCTCGCCAGCAAAGCGCGCGGCCGCGTCCTCGGCGCAGTCATAGGCATAGCCGGAGGTCAGGAATAGCGCCTCCGACGTTTCCCCCCATTCCGACCGCGCCGTGCCGCCGCGCACCGCGAGCGTTGCCGGGCGCCAGTTGGCGGTGATGCTCTTGTCCTGTCCAGTCCGTCTTTTCATGATGCCTTCGTCCGTAAATGGGCGGGCCGAACGTCCGGCGTGCCCCCCGCCAGTATCTCCGCCGCCTGCGCCATGTCGCAATTACCCCCTGAGAGGATGACTGCAACCTTCTTGCCGCGCATCGCGTCTTTTTCCTGCAGCAGGGCGGCGAGCGCGACGGCCCCTGCCCCCTCGGCCAGATTATGCGTATCCTGCCAATAGATGCGGATGGCCTCGGCCACTTCATCGTCAGTGACAGCCACGAAGCGATCGGCGCGGGCCCCGAAATAGTCGAGCGCGGCCTGTACCGGCGTACAGACGGCAACCCCGTCCGCGAAGGTCCAGGCGGAGTCGGTGGAGATCAGACGACCCTGTTCGAATGACTGCTTAGCGCCGTCGACATGGGCAGAGACGACGCCGACCACCTTCGTCTTGAGGCCCAGCGCGTCACGCGCCGCGATCGTGCCGCACAGGCCCGATCCGCAGCCGACGGGCACGTAGACAGTATCGAGGTCGGGAACAGCCTCGAACAATTCCAGCCCATAGCTTGCGACGCCGCGCACGAGCTGATCATGATAGGCCGGAACCATGTAGAGGCCCGACTGTGCGGCACGGGACATCGCCTCCGCCTTCGCGCTGTCGAAATCATGGCCATGTTCGATCAGGTCCGCGCCGAATGCGCGCATCGCCGCATTCTTTTCCAGCGCATTGCCGTGAGGCACGATGATCGTCGCGCTGATCCCGGCGGCGGTCGCTGCCCGCACCTGCGCCTGGCCGTGATTGCCGCGCGTCGCAGTGATGATGCCGCGTACCTCCGGATGGGCGCGGGTCAGCCAGTCGATATAGGTGATCGCGCCGCGGACCTTGAACGCGCCGGTAGGCGTATGATTCTCATGCTTCACCCAGACGTCGCATCCCGCGCGCGCCGCCAGCAGCGGCCAGGCATATTGGGGCGTCGGCGGAACCTGCACATGCACCAGATCGGCAGCCGCGCGCAGCGAGGTCAGGGTGAAGTCGTCCATCAGTCTCCCAGTGCCGCCAGCACGGCATCTCCCATCTGGGCGGTCGACATCGATCCGCCAAGGTCAGGGCTGCGTGCGCCACCGGCGAGGGCCTTCGATACGGCGGCCTCGATCCGGTCGGCCTGCGCGGCCAGGCCGAGCGAGTAGCGGAGCATCATCGCCGCCGACAGGACCGTTGCCAGCGGATTGGCCTTACCTTGCCCCGCAATGTCGGGGGCGCTGCCGTGGATGGGTTCGTACAGGCCCTTGCCGTTTGCATCGAGCGACGCGGAGGCCAGCATGCCGATGGAGCCGACGCACATGCTCGCCTGATCGGACAGGATGTCGCCGAACAGGTTGCCGGTGAAGATGACGTCGAACTGGCCGGGGTTGCGGACCAGCTGCATGGCGGCATTGTCGACATACATGTGCGTCAGCGCGACATCGGGATAGTCCTTCGCCGTCTCGATCACCACGTCGCGCCAGAGCTGCGAGGTTTCCAGCACATTGGCCTTGTCGACCGAGCAGAGCTTGCCCTTGCGCGCCTGCGCGGTGCGGAAGGCGCTATGGGCAATGCGGCGCACCTCATCCTCATTATAGGACATGATGTCATAGCCTTCGCGCAGGCCGGTTGCGGTTTCGCGCATCCCCTTCTCGCCGAAATATACGTCGCCGTTCAGCTCGCGCACGATCATCAGGTCGATGGCGGCGGCGACTTCGGGACGCAGGGTAGAAGCGTCGGCCAGTTCGGGAAACATCTTCGCCGGACGCAGGTTGGAAAAGAGCGTCAGTTCCTTGCGCAGGCCAAGGATCGCCTGCTCCGGGCGGAGACGGCGTTCGAGAGTGTCGCAATCCGGATCGCCCACGGCGCCGAACAGGATGGCGTCTGCGCGACGGGCGATATCTAGCGTCTCGGGCGGGAGCGGATGGCCGGTCGCCTTGTACGCCGCGCCGCCCACTAGCCCTTCCTCATAGGTCAGGTCATCGATGGCGAGGGCGTCAAGCACGCGGCGCGCCTGGGCGATGACTTCCGGACCGATGCCGTCACCGGGAAACAATGCGATCAACATGCCTGCGCGCTCCAACGGAATAAGGATTTACCGGCGCGCGAATGCAGGAATCGGAACGCTCACGCAACCGCTCTTTTGAGGCGATCGATAAGCCTTTCGCGCGCGGCAAGGACGTCGGCACGGCGGTCCGTGAGGAGATTACGCTCCAGAAAATGGCCGGTCAGGCGGAACCCGTCGAGGATTGCATCCCAGTCCGCCGGGTCGCCGGTGGAAAGGAAGGATGGGAGTGGCAGGAGGCGGCTTTCATAGCCCTCCGCCGCGCGGCGGCTGACGGCCGCGGCGCTTTTGGGGCTGACGAAGACCAGTTCCTGGGTCTGCCCGGTCGCCACGCAGGCCGACAGGTCGAGGCCGAAGCCAAGTTCGGTCAGGACGAGCAGTTCGTAGCGGACAAGCGCCGTGGCCCAGCCGCGAGCAGCTGGCGCGGCTTCGATGGCGGAGAGGACGCCCGACAGCGCCTGATAGATGGCGGGGTAGCTGTTCTCTTCCGGCAAGGAGGCGGCGGTGAATGCGCAGGTCCAGTCGATGGCGGCGGCGGGCAAAGGTTCGGACAGCAAGGGCGCTCGGCTGTGGATCAACTCCACGGAGAGTCCCGCAAGCTGGGTTTCGGTACGCGCGCGATATTCCGCCTGCACGATGTTGCCGGGCGACAGAACGGGCCGGACGCGTCGCGAGCGACCGCCGCGCACATAGCCCGCCGTCAATCCATTGTCCGGCGTCATCAGCCTGGCAATGGCGCCATGCTCCCCATGCGACCGGACGGCGCAGACGATCGCCTCTGTGGATAACGCTGGCATGGGAAAGGCTTACAGCCTCCCCCGCCCGCGCGCTACATCATGCGCCGGAATAGACGGTCTTCAGGTTCATGAGCTCATGGACGCCATAGGGGCCAAGTTCGCGACCATGGCCGGAGCGCTTAATGCCGCCGAAGGGCGCTTCCGGCGCAGAGGCGAGCATCTGGTTCACCGCCGTCATCCCGGCGGCGATGTCGCGGACGAAACGCGCCTTCTCTTCCTCGTCCTGCGTCCAGACCGAGGAGCCGAGGCCGAAGGGGATGGCATTGGCGATGCTGATCGCCTCGTCGATGTCGGCGGCGCGGAACAGCATGGCGACGGGGCCGAAAATCTCCTCTTCCATGAAAGCGCTGTCGAGCGGAACGTCCGCCAGGATGCCGGGGGAGAGATAGGCGCCGGGACCGGGAGGCGGTTCGCCGCCGAACAGCAGCTTCGCGCCGGCCTTCTTGGCTTCGGCGAGCTGGCCGAGGACGGTGTCGCGTTGTTCGGCGCTGGAGAGCGGACCCATGTCGGTTGCGAGGTCGAGGGGATCGCCGGTCTTGACCGCCTTCATCGCCGCGGAGAATTTTTCCAGGAAAGCGTCGTAAATGTCGGTATGGACGATCATGCGCTTGGCGCAGATGCAGGACTGGCCGCTATTCTGGATGCGTGCGGTCACCGCCTGCGCCACCGCTTTATCGAGATCGGCCGAGGGCATGACGATGAACGGGTCCGATCCGCCCAGTTCGAGAACGACCTTCTTGAGCGCCCTGCCCGCCTGCTCGGCGACCGCCTTGCCCGCGCCCTCGCTGCCGGTCAGCGTGACGGCGGCGATGCGGTCGTCGGCGATGATGGCGGCGACAGCGTCCGAACGGATGGGCAGGTTCTGGAACAGGCCCTCTGCACCGCCCGCCGCCAGCACCATCTCCTCCATCAGCGCGGCGCAGCCCTGCACATTGCTGGCATGCTTAAGCAGGCCGACATTGCCGACCAGCAGCGCGGGGGCGAGGAAACGGACGACCTGCCAATAGGGGAAATTCCAGGGCATGACCGCCAGCACCGGGCCGATGGGGAGCCAATGCACCGTGGCGGAGCCGCCCGACGCCAGGGATATCGCGCTCGTGTCTAGCATCGCCGGGCCGGCCTTCGCATAATAGCGGAAGGCGGCGATGCATTTGTCGACTTCGGCGACTGCGGATTTCAGAGTCTTTCCCATTTCCTGCGTCGCCATGCGGGCAAGGCGATCCTTGTTCGCCTCATAGGATTCGGCGATCCTGAACAGCAGCGCGGCGCGTTCCGTCACACTGACGGTGCGCCAATGGTCGAAGGCGGACATGGCGCGGTCGAGCGCAGCCGAAATGGCGACGGCGTCGAGTTCGGCATGAGTGGCGGTCTGTTCGCCGGTGGCGGGGTTTATGCTTTTGAGCATCCGGGAACTCCTGGAGCGAACGGAAAGGGGGACGGGTGTTAACCGTTTGGGCAGACAGTCCGATCCAGCGGCACGCCATTACCCATGAAAATAATCATAGACTGTCTGCGCGACCTGGGTGGAGACGCCGGGCGCCTTCTGCAGATCCTCCAGCGTCGCGCCCTTCACGGCCTTGGCGGTGCCGAAATGCATCAGCAGCGCCTTCTTGCGGGCCGGGCCGATGCCGGGGACCTCATCCAGCGAACTGACGGTGATCGCCTTGCTGCGTTTCTGCCGATGCGCGCCGATCGCGAAGCGGTGGACCTCGTCCCGGAGGCGCTGCATGTAGAAGAGGACCGGATCATTGACCGGCAGGCTGATCTCCCGCCCGTCCATCAGGTGGAACACCTCGCGGCCGTCCCGCCCATGATGCGGCCCCTTGGCGATACCGATCATGCAGACATCCTCGATACCGAGATTCTCCAGCACCATGCGGGCCGTGTTGAGCTGGCCCTTGCCGCCGTCGATCAGCACCAGGTCAGGCCATTCGCCGCTGTCGCGATCCGGGTCCTCATCCTTGGCGCGGGCGAAGCGGCGCTCGAACACTTCGCGCATCATGCCGAAATCGTCGCCAGCGATGGTCTCGGGCCGCTTGATGTTGAACTTGCGATAGGCGTTCTTGCGGAAGCCCTCCGGCCCGGCCACGACCATCGCGCCCAGCGCATTGGTCCCCTGGATATGGCTGTTGTCATAGACTTCGATGCGGTCCGGCACGCCGTCCAGCCCGAAAACGTCGACCATGTCGTTCAGCACCTTTGCCTGCGTCGTGGATTCGGCGAGGCGGCGGTCGAGCGCCTCCACGGCATTGCGCTGCGCCTGACGGATCAGCTTCATGCGGTCGCCGCGCTGAGGCACCTCGATCCGCACCTTGACGCCGATCCGCTCCGTCAGCGCCTCGGCCATCAGCTCGCATTCAGCGGGCGCGCGATCGGCGAGGATCAGGCGCGGCGGCGGCACTTCCTCGTAAAATTGCGCCATGAAGCTGGCCAGCACTTCATCCTCGGCCACCTCCGCAGTGTGGACCGGGAAGAAGCTGCGATGCCCCCAATTCTGGCCGCCACGGATGAAGAAGGCCTGGATGCACATCGCTCCGTTCTTCTCGGCGAGCGCGAAGAGGTCAGCGTCGCCCAGCCCCTCGGCATTGATCGCCTGCGACCCCTGAATGAATGTCAGCGCCTTTAGCCGGTCGCGGATGACGGCCGCTTGCTCGAAATCCATCGCGTCGGACGCAATCTGCATTGCCGCGCCCAGCTTCTGCTGCACCTTGGTCGACTTGCCGCCGAGAAAGTCCTGGGCGTCCTGCACCAGTTCGCCATAGGCTGCGTCCTCGATGCGGCCGACGCAGGGGGCGGAACAGCGCTTGATTTGGTAGAGCAGGCAGGGTCGCGAGCGGTTTGCGAAGAAGCTGTCGGTGCAACTGCGCAAAAGGAACAGCTTCTGCAGGGCGTTGATCGTGCGGGTGACGGACCCGGCGCTGGCAAATGGGCCGTAGTAGCGCCCCTTCGCCTTGCGCGCGCCGCGATGCTTCTGAATACGCGGATAGGCGTGATCCTCCCGCAACAGGATGAAGGGGAAGCTCTTGTCGTCGCGCAGCAGCACATTGTAGGCGGGGCGGAAACGCTTGATCAGCTGCGCCTCCAGCAGCAGCGCCTCCGCCTCATTATTGGTCGTGACGATGGTCATCGAACGAGTCTGGGCGACCATGCGCTGCAGCCGCTTCGGCAGGCGATCCACCTGCGTATAATTGGTGACGCGGTTACGCAGGGCGCGCGCCTTGCCGACGTACAGCACGTCGCCGCGCGCATCCTGCATCCGGTAGACGCCCGGGCGGGTCGGCAAGGTTTTCAGCACATTGCGGATCGCCTCGACCCCGGCGTCGATATCCGGCAGCCCCGCCCCGCGCACAGTATAGGTGGCCTGGTCTTCATTGAAACGATCGGGGGACTGTGGGCGGGACATGGAGGGGAGATAGAGGGTAGAAAGCGGAATGCAAAGATGGGGTTGGTCGGTTGATTGCCGATGATCGACGCGATAGTCCGATCCGTATCCATCTGCGACGGCTGCGGACTGCAGTTCGGCGAAGATCATAAGTCAGAAAGGTATCGCGCATTCTGTCCCCCTTCACCGGATTGCGCCTTCTGCTGCCCGCCATTGTGCCGTCATGGCGCTTTTTTGATGTCGTGAGCGCCAGCCCCCGGTTGGACTATGCGGTAATGACCCAAGCTGACGAAGAGGCGGGACAATGGCAGGAATTTCGGCCCCGACCCGCCACCTTATCTTTACGGGCCATGCTCCGCCGCCTGCTGTGGAATGCGGAGTGGAACGAGAATCTGTTTCTGGTCAGCCTTGCCGAGAGAATGATGCGGGTGAGCACGGCGGAGACCGAGGCGCATAGCGAGCGCGAACTGCTGTTGCGGGTGGCGCGGCATCTCAATCGCCATGCCCTTTGCGACCGAAGCGCCTATCTGCAAATCCGTCTGCGTTTTGTCAGTCGCGCCGGTCCTTCGGAGCAGATCAGCGAGCAGATCGCCTATCTTTCCAGCCCTCGGCGCATCGCTGAACTGATAACGGCATGATGCTGGGCGAAGCCGCGAACCTCACGTCTGCAATGATGGCCCTGGCCTTCATCCAGCAAAGCCTGGAGCATCTGCGTCCCGCCGCGCGCCTGCAGGAACGGCTACTCTTTGCCCCACGTCTGATCCTTTCCGTGCTGCTCTTCATGGCCGGCGTCGGCGCGCCAGTCCTGGGTATGCATCCTGCCCTTCTGACCCTTGCCCTGGTGGCGAACCACCTCTTCATCCTGCCCTTCTTCAACGGCCCCTATAATGGCGGGGCGGATCGGATGAGCCTGCTCATCCTCCTATGCCTTGCCGGCACCTATAATCTGCCGGACGCCGGATGGCGGGAACTGGCCTTGGGCTATCTGGGTATGCAGTTGCTGCTCAGCTATGTCATGTCTGGATGGGTCAAGATCGTGAATCCCGACTGGCGCAGCGGCCGCGCGTTGCGCGATGTCTTCCTGTTTTCCGCCTATCCCGCCGGCGATAATATTCGCAGATGGGCGAGCTATCCCGGACTGGTCCGCGCGGCGGGATGGGCAGTGATGGGGTTCGAACTGGCCTTCCCCCTCACTTTCCTGTCGCGCCCGGCCCTGCTCGCAGGGTTAGCCGTCGCGGCTCTGTTTCATGGGGCCAATGCCTGCCTCTTTGGGCTTAACCGCTTCTTCTGGATATGGATCTGCGCTTATCCTTCGATCCTTTGGCTGCAAGACCGGGTTATGTAATCGGCGGTTTCCGTGCGCCGGTGGCTGTCCGATCGCGACGGCGCATGATAGAGCGTTGGAATGATGAAATTTTCCTGTCTCTGCGGCCAGGTCCGCGTTGAAATCATCAGCCGGCCCGACTTCATTCATGAGTGCAATTGCACCTTGTGCAGCAAGTCGGGAGCGCGCTGGTCCTATCTGCACCCTTCCGAAGCGCGCGTGGAAGGAACGACGCAGGGATATAGCCGGGATGATAAGGATGATCCGGCGGCGGAAATTCATTTTTGCACGACCTGCGGATCGACGACGCATTTCGTGCTGACCCCACATGCCGTGGCGCAGTATGGAAACAGCCAGATGGGCGTAAACATGTGGCTGGCGGATGCCCAAGACCTGGCTGGTATCGAGCTACGCTATCCGGACGGCCGAGGATGGTCCGGCGAAGGCGGGTTCGGCTATGTGCGGGACGCCTACATCATTGGTAACTGAGTATGGCAGCCATGGCGATTAACGGAATCAGGCCGTGGCTACCGATTGATCTGAATATAGTTGCGCCGCAATATCGCAATCGCGAAGTGGTCCGGAAATATGCCGGAAAGATTCAAAATCATATTTATTTCAATATGTTATTCGATACCCGTTTCGTCCATGGAATTGCACAGTCCAACGATTTGCTGCATCGCAACAGTCGCAATTCCTCAAACACTCCGCATGTTCGTGCCTTGCCTGTCCGGGCAGACACATCCTCTCATTCACGGAGACATGCATATGAGCCAATTCGACAAGCCAACCGACAAGAGCAAGTTGGAGACCATCGCGGGATCGCTAATGCTGCTGTCCTTCGGCCTTGGCATATTGGCGTTCCTGATCGCCATCGACCGGCCTGAATGGTTCACCCTCCGCCCCGCATCGGGCACGGCGGCGGCGATGTCCAAGGCTTCCGACACCCAGACGCATAAGTAGGTGGGCCAATAGACCCGCGATGCTTGAAAAAGAATGCGCCCCTATCGGTGAGAGGATGCCTGGGGCAGAAGAGGGTCAGCGCAGCCCATTCCCGGAACCATCGCGCAATCCGGCGCTTGAGCAGCAAGCGTCAACTCATGAGGACCTATGATCGTCACAGCCGCTCCCAGTTTCAGGCAGATTATCCGGGAGGTGTGGAAGCCGCTGGCGCTGCTCTTCGTCTGGGACGTGATCGTCACCATCACCTATTTCGTGCTTCCCTTCAAAGCTCCGTCGCTGCCGCTGACATTGTTCGGCTCAGCGCTGGCGCTCTTCCTGGGTTTCAGGAGCAATTCCGCCTATCAACGCTGGTGGGAGGCGCGCGGACTGTGGGGGCTTATGATCAACGCGAGCCGCAGCCTCGCCCGGCAGGCGCGCAACTACCTTCCCGAGGATGCGGTGGATCTGAAGCGGTCTATCGTGCTCCGGCAGATTGCCTATGTGAACGCGCTGCGATGCCAATTGCGCCGGCAAAGTCCCGACGATGAGGTACTGCGCTTCCTGAGCAGGGGGGAAGCGGATTTCGCTCTGGCGCGCACCAATGTCGCCAACGGGATCGTCGACGGGACGGGTCGCCGCATCAATACGGCACGGGAGAAGGGCTGGCTGGACACCATCCAGCAGACGTCGATGGAAAGCGTGCTGATCGACATCGCCAATGCGCAGGGCGGCATGGAGCGGCTGAAGAACACGCCCCTGCCGAGCCAATACCGGTTTTTCCCCACGCTGTTCACCCATATGCTGTGCATCCTGCTGCCCATCGGGTTGGTGGAGACGCTCGGGTTCGCAACGCCACTGGGGTCAACGATCGCGGGCCTCATGTTCCTGGCGGTTCTGGCGATCGGCGACGATCTAGTCGATCCGTTCGCGAATACGCCGCACGACGTGCCCCTGACGGCGATGTGCCGGACGATCGAGATCGACCTGCTGCAGGCGATCGGTGACGAAGCGCCAGAGCCGATGACGGCAGATGCGGGGGGTGTGTTGTGGTAAATGTTCAGAGCGAGATGACGTTACCTTGATCCGTTCGTCCCGAGCGAAGTCGAGGGACGGTGCGCACCACGTCTCGACTACGCTAGACACGAACGGAGGTTGGGATTTCTGCCCCAAGTCATCATGAAAAAGGCCGCTCCGGATACCGGGCGGCCCTATTCATGTCAGATGAGGCAACAGCGTCAGACGACGGGGCCTAGACCCTTGATAGCGCTGTCCACGAGGACCTTGTCCGCCTTGGCGTCATGCGACTGCGCGATGATGGCGGTGGCGGCGGAGGTCGCGGCCTGAACGGCCTTGGCGCGGACGTCGGCGACGGCCTTGCGCTCTGCGGCGGCGATCTTCTCCTCGGCCATCTTCTGGTGACGCTTCACCAGTGCGGCGGCGCGGGTCTTGGCGTCGTCGACCAGCTGCGTGGCTTCTTCCTCGGCGCGCGAGCGCAGGGCTTCAGCCTCGGCGGCGGCGCCGGCGATCTTCTTCTCATATTCGGCTTTGAGCGCTTCGGCTTCGGCGCGGAGCTTGGAGGCTTCGTCGAGCTGGGCGCGGATGCCGGCAATCTTGCTGTCGAGCGACTTGCCGATCAGCGCCGGGACCTTCTTGACGATCAGCACGATCAGGAAAACGGCCATCGCCGCGCTGACCAGCGCGCCCGGGCCTACCAGCCCGAACAGCGCAAGCTCGGAATGGCTCTCGGCGCCATGGGCGACAAGGGCTTCCTGATGATCGGCCTCGGCCAGATTATGGGCGACTTCGGCGGAACCGGCGTCGAGATGGGCGGGGGCATCAGCCATGAGCGAGGGCTGCCTTTACTGCTTGCTGGGCCGCTGCCGCCGTGGGCTGGACGCCCGAAACCTTGGCGACAAGGTCCTGGGCGGCTTCGGCGGCGACCGCCTCGATCTCCGCCATGGCGGAGGTGCTGGCGGCGCGGATTTCCGCTTCGGCCGCGGCGATTTTCTCCGCGATCTTGGCGTCTGCCGCGGCTACCTTCTTCTCGGCGTCCTTGGCGGCCTTTGCCTTGGCCTCGGCGACGAGCGCCTGGGCCGCGGCGCGGCTTTCATTCTCACGGGCGCGATAATCCGCCTCGATTTCGTCACCGCGGGCAAAGGCGGCCTTGGCGGCCTCCAGATCCCCGGAGATCTTGCTGTCCCGCGCCTCGACCGTCGACTGGATTTTGGGCACCATGCCAAGACCGACGACGAAGAAGACGAAGCCGAAGGTCACCAGCATCCAGAAGATCTGGGACGACCATACTTCAGCAAGTTGCGCGATTTGCGGCATTGCACCCGTTTCCCGATTGGCAGCCGGGCAGCGAGCCGCCCGGCCGTCAGAGCATTCTAACCTGAATTCCGTGCGCCTGTTAGGCGACGAAGATCAGGATCATCGACACGACGAACGCCAGCAGGCCGAGAAGTTCGGCGGCGGCGAAGCCGATGAACAGGCGACCCTGCTGACCGTCAGCGGCCGAAGGATTGCGCAGTGCGCTCTCAAGGAACGAACCGAAGACATTGCCCACGCCAAGTGCGGCCATGCCGGCACCGATTGCAGCCAGACCGGCACCGATCAGCTTTGCGGCTTCTGCGTCCATTATATATAACTCCTTCTTTCAAACTTCTGAAATTGTTGAACAAACTTAGTGGAGATTGACCGCGTCGTTGATGTAGAGCGAGGTCAGAAGAGCAAAAACATAAGCCTGGATCACGGCGACCAGCAGTTCCAGCGCGCTGATGCCGATCATCAGGATGAAGCTGGGCAGGCCAATCGCGATACCCCAGCCAGCGCCGGCGTTGCCGCTGTTGATGACGAAGCTGGACAGCACTTCCAGAAGGATGTGGCCAGCCATCATCGCAACGAACAGTCGCAGGCCAAGGCTGAACGGGCGGACCAAGAAGGACACCAGTTCGATGAACGGGATCAGCCACAGCAGCCATGCCGGCGTGCCGTGCGGCACGAACAGCGAGAAGAAGTGCAGGCCATGGCGCGCAAAGCCGACGATCAGGACGATCGAGAAGCTAAGGATCGCCAGAACGCCGGTGGCGGTGAAATGGCTGGTGAAGGTGAAGGCGTGGCTGCCGACGAGGCCTAGCGGGAGCAAGCCCAGCAGGTTCGCGAACAGGATGAACATGAAGAGCGAGAAGACGTAGGGAACGTAGCGCTTCCCCTCCGGCCCGACATTGGCGAGCAGCAGATTGTCGATGAACCCCGTCATCGTTTCCGCAGCGGCCTGCCAGCGGCCGGGAACCAGTTCCCGCTTCATGCCCAGCAGCATGAAACCCCAGAGTACGACGGCGGTGATGACCATCCAGAGCGCACTGTTGGTAAAGGCAATATTGTAACCGCCAATTGCCCAGTGATCAGTGCCGAACAGCGGCTCGATCGCAAACTGGTGCATAGGGTCGATTTTGCCAGCCTCTGCCACGCTTACTCCAAACCTCTGTTACTGCGACAAAAGCGTCCTTATTTATCAGGACGCTTCGTCGAAATCCTAATGATGTTCCTGAAGGCAGCGATCGTCCCCAAAGCGAGGAGCGCCAGCAGGAGCCAGGGAGACGTGCCGAACCACCGGTCAAGCAACCAGCCGATCAACGCGCCACCGGCAAGACCGCCGATCAGTTCCGCAAGGACGCGGTTGCCGAGGCGATAGCTTTCGTCCGCCCCCTGCACCTGCCCCTTTTTGGTTCTGACCGCTTCGTCATGCTCGGCCCGGGCAATTCGCTCCTGGAGCGATTTGATCCGTGCATCCTCGCCGACTTGGTCTTCCCCGGGCGCATCCTCAGCCATCATCCGCTCCACATTTCCCGTATGAAGCGGCCATGGCCCGTGCGGCTGCACCCGTCAAGGCGCGGCCCGTTTAGAAAGGAGGTGTGCCCGAGTCAACCGTTCTGCCGCCCCGGGCCAAAAGGACGAGACGGCAGGCCGATTTCGGGACGGAAATCAGGCGGTCAGCCCGCCGTGGCGCAATAGTCCGGGAGGGCGATGGCACCGCTCTTCTTCTGCCATCCGCCGCCGGAAAGCTTGTACATCTGGCCATCCTTCACGCGGCTGGCAAGCGTCTGGCAGCCCGTGGCGGCAGCAACGTCAGCGACTGTCACACCACGCTTGGATGCGAGATCCGTATAGACCGCGCGCCGCTTGATATTGATCGAATCCACCTCCGACTTCACGTCGGCGCCGACCGAACCGACGATGCCGAGATAGCCGTCGGCCTGCTCGCCCACAGCTCCGGCGGCCATGGCGGCCGTGACGGCGCCGGACTGGGCGCGGGCGGGCGCGGTAAGGACAAGGCCACCGGCGACGATGACGGCAGCGGTGGCGGCGAGAGCGATAAACTTGCGTGTCATTGCGGGAACAACTCCGGATTATTCTGGATCAGGTCCTGTGCGTCACGTTGCAGGCGCACGACCACTTCCTGCTGAACCTTCACATTGAGGTTGATCTCAATCGGCTTGTCGGGCGCGCGCACCTGAATGCACCCCCCGAGGGATAGGCCCGCGAACGCGGCCGCCAAGATTGCTGCTGTCTTCATTTCTGCTCCCCAGATGGCACTTTGTCGCTTTCGGCAGGCTGAACCGCAAGCCCCTTCAACACCTGTTCCTGATATTGGTCGCCGACGCTGTTGCGGATAAGCCCGCTGGGATCGACGAACGACTTGGCCGTACTCATCAGACCACGGAACGGCGCCTGAATGCGGATATTGAAAAGGAAGGGCAATCCCAGGAAATTGCTGGCGATGCCTTTCTGCTCAGGCTGACCGCGATTGATGCCGTTGAAGACGACATTGGTCACGACCTCACCGTCCAGGGCGCCGTCCATGAGAATGGACAGACACTTATATTGGAGGTTCTTGAGCGCGTCGAAGGCCATCTTGCCGAATACCCCGACCTGCTCGTTGGACACCGGACCGACATAAGAGAGAGTGCCCGACGTGCGTTGGGGGTCACAGGGAATGGACGGCAGTACGCCCTCCGGCATGATGAGCGGCGGAAGACCGGCCTGCCGCGCGACGAGGACGCCGCCAGCGATCCGCCCGCCATCCGCATTAAAGATCAGCGGCATGATGCCGTCGAATGTGCCGGTGGCGGACACATTCTCCAGCTCCATCTTCTGGATGAAAGATCCCGCGTCGAGGCCAATGACGCGGAAGGTCAGGTAGCGGTCGACATTGGCGCTGAAGTCCATCGTCGTCGCCAGCAGTTTGAGGTCGCCGCCGGAGAAGGGCCATGCCCCGTCCTCGATATGCACTTTCTGCCCCGGCTCCAGGCGATAATGCACCACGCCGTCGGTTGCCTCGATACCCGGATTGACGCTGGCTATGCGCACCTCCTGATGCGGGGCGGTAACGAGGCCGATCAGATCGGTGAAATGGATCTCGCCCGACAGGCCGTTGACCGGGCCGAAGGCTGCGGCAAGGTCCATCTTGTCGGTCCGGAACGTCCCGTCGCTTGTGACGCTGTTCCCGTTCCAGCGAACCTGGCCATGACCGGTCACGGAACCGGCCGCGTTGGCGACGACGCCGAGCGAGAGCCGGGTGATCGCCTCTGGCTGAAGCGTGGGCGAGAAGGTGATGCCAGGGACATCCAGGTCCGCCTTGCCACGGCCCGGGCCCAGATCATGGACGACGTCGGCCAAGAGAACGGTTGCGCCGCTCTTGGGCTCCACCAAGGTCCCCTTCGCGGTGATGCGGCCATTCTGCATTGCCAATGTGAAGTCATGACTGTCGAGCGGGTTGAAGCGATCGGGAACGGCAGTGTCGCTGAGCGTCAAGCCGCCATTGACCGTGAGCGCGCCCTTGGCGAAGCCCCAGCGGCCGGCAAAATTGCTTGCGGCGAGCGGGACTGCACCGATGCGGCCGGATCCTCCCGAAAGTTGTCCGCCCATGCCTTGCCCGGTGGCAAGCCCCGTCAGGCTGGCCGCCGAGATGCGGACAGGCGATGCGGCGGGGCCGATGCGCAGGTCCGCATTCTGCGCCTCGAACCCCGGTTTCGACAGGGAGAAGCGGAGCATGTTGGCGGACAGAAGCAGCGGACTTTGCCCCATCCTGCCTTCGATCCGGGGGGACTTGATAGCGGCGCCACCGGACAGGCCGCTAGGACCATAGGTGACGATAGCCGGGCCCGTCGGGCATAGGGTCATACGGGTGCGGTCAAGCGATACGCCGCCATAGGCCAGACTGGTGAGGCCAAGCGGTGCGCAGCGCGTGCCAAGCGTCAGGACACCCTGCCCGCTCACACCACCTTCGATCGGCAGGGTCAGCCCGCGAAGGCTCCCGCCCGGCAAGGGGCCATCGAGCCGCGCCTCGGTCTGGAAGCGGGTTGCGCCGCCATCGCCGGCGGTAAAGCGGACCGGCTCCAGCGCCAGGCGGGATTCGCCAGCCTCATAAGCGTCAATGAAGAGTTGGCCGCCAAAGCCGCCGCCGGGGCGTCTCGCCAGCCGGAGCGCGGCCTTTGGCAGGCCTCCGCCCTCCATCGTCGCGCTTCCATCCAGCGACCAGTCCGCCTTTGGCCAGGACAGCGAGAAGCGACCGCCCTCCGCCAGAGCAAGGCGCGCACCGCTGCGACTGGTAAGGCTTGCGTCGGAAAGGATTACGGCTCCGGTATTTCCGCGCTGCGAGAGGGCGAAACGGGTGCTTATCCGGTTTTCCTGCCCTATGCCGCGCACGGCATCCGCGAGTTTCAGCGCCAGCGGTCCGACGGGAGTTCCTGCCCCCAAGCTCCTGATCGATGCGAGGGGATCGCCGCCGCCATAAGCGATGTTCTGCACGTCGACGAGGCCCTCTGCCCGCGCGCGCAACCCCTCCGGGGCGTTGGTGAAAGACCATGACCCCGACGCCTTGCCGCCGGCCGCCGTCGCACCAGCGCCCTTGAACGCTGCCGAGGCAAGGTCGAACTGGCCACGCGCGCCCTGCGCATTGCCATCGAACAGGATGTGGCCGGATGGCCGCGAGGCGGCGAGGCCCGGGACACGCAGCGCCCTTGCGGCAAGAATCCCCTGCCCCGTCCAGCGATCGAGCGCATTGCCAAGGGTGACGTCGACATCGATTTGCGGTGCGGCGAGCGCGATGCCGCTGGCCGAGCAGCCAAGTGCGCGGGCGCGAACCGGGCCGCTGATCCGTGGCTGCCCCTTGCGCATCAAGACGTCGACATAGGCTGTCCCGCCACTGACCCCGCAACCGCTGAACCGGGCATTGGGCATAACGGCCGCCAGCTTGCCCGAAAAACCGTCCTGAAGATTGCCATGACCATCGAGATGCAGGCCTACCTGGCCCGCATCGGTGTCCAGCCGCATTCGCGTGTCCTGCAGCGCCACGGCCATATCGGGCAGACTGAAGGGGGCGGTGGACTTGGGATCGCGGAACTTGTCCAATTCGCCCAGGGCCAGGACGCCGTCATGGACCCGGCCATGCAGGCGCACGCCGCCTGCGCGAACGGCAGCCACCCCCGGAGTGAGGCCGCTCAGCGTCAGATCGACCTCAACCCACTTGGCAGTCAGGTCGGGATGCGCGGGATCGCCAAGGACGATATTCTCTATGCGATGGGTGCGCAGGCCGATGGAGGCAAGATCGTAACGGGCGCGGACATCGAGGCGGCTCAGTTCCCGCCCGATGAAATTCTCAGCGATCGGCGCGCGCTGGGTCCAGAGCGCGAGTAGGATCAGGCCGACCGTACCTGCCGACCCCGCAATCCACGCTGCCCGGCTGCCGCGACGCGTTTCGCTCTCCCCATCCTCACCGTCCATTCGCGCGTCCGACCCCGGTATCCTGTCCGTCATTCCATTCCGTAACGCATCCACAACGTCCCGCACCACGGAAATATCCTTGCGAGGCGTTTCGACCGGCCTTAGCCCTTAAAGGATGACGGGGGGCAATCCGGACAAAGGGCCTAAGGCACCGCAAGCGCATGATGGTGCAGGCCATCGCGAGCGCCTGCGCCAGCGGTTGCGCGATGGGGGCGGCGATGCGCTGCTGGATCATGAACTGATCGAATATCTGCTGGCGCTGGCGATACCCCGGCGGGACACCAAGCCACTTGCCCGTCTGCTGCTGCGCGAATTCGGCGGGATCGAGGGCGTGCTGACTGCGGATTGGGCAGCGCTGGAGCGGGTGCCGGGCATGGGCGACACCAGCGTGGCGGCGATCAAGGTGGCGCAGGCGGCATCTTTGCGGCTGCTGCGGTCGCGGGTCGCCGAACAGCCAGTGCTGGGAAGTTGGCAATCCGTTCTCGATTATCTGCGCGCCGACATGGCCTGGCTCGGCATCGAGCGGGTGCGTGTACTGCACCTTAATAGTCGCAACATGCTGATCCGTGACGAAAAAATGGCGGACGGCTCGATCGACCAGGCGGCGATCTATACGCGAGAAGTTATCAAGCGGGCGATGGAGCTTGGCTCCACATCGCTGATCCTGGTCCATAATCATCCCAGCGGGAATCCAGCGCCAAGCCGGCAGGACATTGAGATTACCCGTCATATTGCGGAGGCCGGCAAGCGCATGGGCATCTCCGTGCATGACCATATCATCGTGGGAACGGACGGGCATAGCAGCATGCGCGCGCTGGGTCTGATCTAGACGGAGCAAGGGTGGCGGGCGGCCGGGGCTGAAAGCCCGGCCGCCCGCCGTCGACCCGTGGCGTGGGGTCCACGGGCCGGGGGGACTGTTCAGTTCGGGCCGCCGCCCAGATATTTGATGAGCTCTTCCTTGCTGACGGCGCCCGACCCATCAGCGTCCGCCGAGGTGAAGGCCCCGCTAGCCCATGCGCTGATCTCCGATGCCGGGAGCGCCTTGCCGGTCGACTTCATCTCCTGAGCTTTCAACGCGACCATCCACTTGATGAATTCGGGCTGCTCGAGTTGTCCCGACTGATTCGCGTCATAAGAGGGGAATTCCGCATCGACGATGGACTGCACGGAGCCCGCCCCCTGAGATTGATTCCCTGTGGCGGCATTGTCGCCCTGTCGGGCGAGGACGGGGGAGGCAGTAACCAGCATTGCGACGCAGACAAGCAGCTTCTTCATTATTCTCTCCGGTTTTCAAACCGCTAGGGCGACCCATCTGAAACGGGGTATTGACAAATATTATGTCCAGACAGTGCATTCCGTTCCAGTAACGAATGCTGAACGTCCTCGTTCCAACGCGCATTCCGCTCCGGTAAACGGCGCATCCGGCGATATTTGCGACCAGCAGCTTTTCGCCGGGACGGCCGCACGCAATTTGCCGCGACGGGCCAGCGCTGCTACGCGCCGCGCATTCCCCACTTCAGCAGGATTCGTCATCATGATTCCGCGTTACTCCCGCCCCGAAATGACTGCGATCTGGGAACCGGAAGCCCGATTCCGCATCTGGTTCGAAATCGAGGCGCATGCGACCGAGGCGCTTGCCGATCTGGGCGTGGTGCCCAAGGAAGCAGCAAAGGCGCTGTGGGATTGGTGGGCGACAAACCCCTCCATCGACGTGCCCGCGATCGACGCCATCGAGGCGGTGACCAAGCATGACGTTATCGCCTTCCTGACGTGGGTCGCCGAAAATGTCGGCGACGAGGCGCGCTTCATGCACCAGGGCATGACCAGCTCCGACGTGCTGGACACATGTCTGGCGGTGCAACTGGCCCGTGCTTCCGACATCCTGATCGCCGACCTCGACAAGCTGATGGAGGTCATCAAGCGTCGCGCCTTCGAACATAAGATGACGCCGACGATCGGCCGCAGCCATGGCATCCATGCCGAACCGATGACCTTCGGCCTGAAAATGGCTGAGGCCTATGCCGAATTTTCC
Source organism: Sphingobium sp. (assembly GCA_023266635.1). Classification (GTDB taxonomy): domain Bacteria; phylum Pseudomonadota; class Alphaproteobacteria; order Sphingomonadales; family Sphingomonadaceae; genus Sphingobium. The sequence goes on along the minus strand of JAHFPU010000015.1, from coordinate 62 downwards.
CGCTGTAGAGCGCGGTTGATCGCGGCGCGGGCGGAGGTTGCGACCTGCGCGATTTCCGGCGC
>JAHFPU010000164.1 GCA_023266635.1 Sphingobium sp. | reverse complement strand
CCGGGGCCGCTTTCATTATGGGATAATTCGGGAGGAAGGCCATCCCCTGAGATGGCCGCGCCGCTGGCGTGAAGCCTGCAGACGCGGCCGACACCGCTTCTGGCGGCATCAGTCCGAAAGGGGATGGACCAAAGCCTGCAACACGGCAGACTTCAAAGAGTTCCGCTTATGCGAGAACAAGCGCCTCGGCGATCAATTTTCGGCTGTTTTCGATGCCGTACAGCGCAATGAAGCTGCCCATGCGTGGCCCCTGGTCAGCGCCGAGCAGGGTCTGGTACAGCGCCTTGAACCAGTCGCGCAATTCCGCGAAGCCGAACGCCTCGTCCTTGCCGATCGCATAGACGATGTTCTGGATGTCCTCGGCGGACGCATCCGCCGGAAGCGCGGCGAGTTCCGCGTCGAGTTGGCGCAGGGCTGCGGCCTCGTACGCTTCCGGCGCGCGGCGCTTGAGCGTCGGCGCGACGAAATCGCGGTGGTAGGCCAGCGCATGGCCGATCAGGCGGTCGAGATCGGGATAGGTTTCGGGGCTCGCGTCCGCGACATAATTGCCCAGATAGCTCCACACCTGATCCCGGCTTGCGTCGCCCATGACGCCCACCAGGTTCAGCAGCAGGCCGAAGGTCACCGGCAGGCTCCCCTCGGGCAGCTTTCCGTCATGGATATGATGCACCGGATTGCCAAGCTTCTGCTCGATCGGCTGGTTCGGATAATTGCCCCGGAACTGCCAATATTCGTCCACTACGCGCGGGATGACGCCCATGTGCAACTGCTTGGCCTTCTTCGGTTCGCGATAGGCGTAGAAGGCCAGGCTCTCCTGCGGGCCATAGGTCAGCCATTGTTCGAGGCTGAGGCCATTGCCCTTCGACTTGGAGATCTTCTCCCCCTTCTCGTCCAGGAACATCTCGTAATTGAAGCCTTCGGGGGGGCGGGCGCCGAGCGCGCGACAAATCTTGGAGCTTTGCGTGACCGAGTCGATCAGGTCCTTGCCCGCCATCTCATAATCGACGCCGAGCGCGACCCAGCGCATAGCCCAGTCGACCTTCCACTGCAGCTTTGCGCCGCCGGACAGGATCGACTGCTCGACCGTCTCGCCTTCATCGACGAAGCGGACAGTCCCCGCCTCCGCGTCGATGACTTCGACCGGCACCTGCAGCACGATGCCGCTCTTATGACTGATCGGCAGCACCGGCGAATAGGTGGCCTGCCGTTCCTTGCGCAGCGTCGGCAGCATGATGTCCATGATCGCCTGATAATGGCGCAGCACGCCCTTCAACGCCTCGTCGAACGCGCCCGATCGATACTGGACGGTGGACGACATGAATTCATAGTCGAAGCCGAAGCGGTCGAGAAAGTCCCGCAGCATCGCATTGTTATGATGCGCGAAACTCTCGAACTTGCCGAAGGGATCGGGGATTTCCGTCAGCGGCTTGCCCAGATGCTCGGTCAGCATTTCCTTGTTCGGCACGTTGTCCGGCACCTTGCGCAGGCCGTCCATGTCGTCGCTGAACGCGATCAGGCGCGTGGGGATATCCGACAGGGCATGGAATGCCTGCCGCACCATGGTCGTGCGCAGCACTTCGTTGAATGTGCCGATATGCGGCAGGCCCGAGGGGCCATAGCCGGTCTCGAACAGCACATGCCCTTTGCCCGGCGCGCCATTAGGGTAGCGCTTCAGCAGCTTGCGCGCTTCCTCATAGGGCCAGGCCTTCGATGCGAGCGCGGCGTCGCGCAGGGCGGTGATATCTGTCATGGCGCAGGCCTTTAGCGGCAGTTGCCCACATCTTTAAGTCTTTTTCAGTGTTGGGCGCTAATGCCGACGCATGCGTAACGACCCTGCCCTTCATGCCCAAGCCATGCGCGCCGCGCTTCAGGCGGAAATGGCGCCCGGGGAGCGCACCCTTTGGAGCGGCATGCCCGACGCCCGGCGGATGAAGGCGGCGTTCGGCATCTGGCTCTTCGCCATCCCCTGGACGGTCTTTTCCTGCGTCTGGACCGGCCTTGCCGCGAGTAGCTGGCTGGTGCGGATGCCGCAGACGGAAATGGAATGGGGCTTCGGCATCGCCTTCCCCCTGTTCGGCTTTCCTTTCATCCTGGTCGGCGTGTGGATGCTGAGCCGTCCCTTCGCCGCCCGGTCCGCCGCGCGGCAGACAATCTATGGCCTGACCGACCGCCGCCTGATCCGCGTCACCACCGGGCGGCAGCGCAAGATCGAATCCGTGCGGATCGCGCAGATGGGGCCGATTGATCTGAACCTCTCCCGCGACGGATGGGGCACGATCAGCATCCAGACCGGTAGCCATGTCGACAGCGAAGGCGACCGGGTGACCGACCGCTTCGTTGCGGCGGCGATTCCGGAAGCGGACAAGTTGCACAGGATGATCATCGCGCAGCAGGGCGCTTAAAGACCCTTCAGGTGGGATTACAGAGCGAGGATTACGGTTTCCGGAAAATTAACCATGCAGGCGTAACGATATCCGCGAAAGGATAGGTCGATGCAGGCACGCGGACGCGAACGGATAGCGGTAGAGATCGCCGTGACGGTAACGACCGTCCTCGATTCCCAGCCCGGCACGGTCATGGACCTGACCGAGAATGGCGCGCTGATCGCCGGCGCGAGCATGGCGCAGGGCACGCAGATCGTCATCGATATTGAGGGTTACAGCGTGTTCGGCCGCGTCATGTGGGCCGAAGTCGACCGCATGGGCGTCCGCTTCCCCTTCGCCTTGAGCGAAGGACCCTTGCACGAAGCTCTGGAAATGGCGCGGGCGGCGAAGAGCATGCCGCCGTTACAGAGGCAGGCGGCGGCAGCGCGCAATTTCGGACGGCGGACCTATTAAGCAAACCAGGCGTTAACCATATGGCAAGGCTTTCCAACGCTATGGGAATTGCCGCCAATATGGTTCTCGTCACAAAGGCGTATTGGCGCACTTGCGAGGCTGTCATTCCTTAAGGGGATGACAGCCTCGCTTGTTTTGCCTTCCGAGCACCCGGTTGAGCGGGAAACGAGACAGCCTGAGAAAATCCAGGTTTCCCCTTTGTTCCGCTTTCCCTAAGAGGGACAGCGCATGGCGTCCCCCTCCCCCCTTTCCTTTCCCGCGCTCCACGCGAGCCATGGCGGCATCTGGATGCGCGAGGGTGGCGAGACGCGTGAGGCGTCCAAGGGGCGGGCCATCTCCATCGCGGCGGAAACGCCGGTCATCCTGCTCAACGCGCCGCTGACCGGCCAGCGGCTGGGCTATCCCGAACTCAACGGCCTGGATTTGTTGGAACTTTGGGCGTTCGTTCATCCCGCCCGTTTTCTGGTGCCGACGCCCAAGGGGCTGGCCGACGCGCTGGGGCTGGAGGCGCCGAAGCGGGAGGGCGATATTCCCGCGCTTTATCATGCCGCCGCGCAGGCGCTGATCGCGACCTTGACCAGCGCTGCCTGGCCCGAGCGCGAAGGCGCGTGGACGGCGGCGCAATCGCTGCACCGGCTGCGCTGGCCATGGGCGCAACTGGTGACGCCGCATTTGCCGACGCCCAAGGAGGCAGAGCGCTGGCTCTTCTCCCGCCTGCCCGAATGGGAGGAAGCGTCCGCCCGCCCCGCGCCGCGCACCGTGACGCTGAACGGCGACGCCGTGCTGGAGCGTCTCGATACGCTGACCGGCCATGGCGCGGAGGCGCGACCGGGTCAGCGCGCCTATGCCGAGGCCGCCGCCGCAAGTTTCGCCCCCCGGGCGCTGCGCAACCAGCCCAACATGCTGCTGGCCGAGGCCGGCACCGGCATCGGCAAGACGCTGGGCTATCTCGCCCCCGCCTCGCTCTGGGCGGCGGAGGCGGGCGGGCCGGTGTGGATTTCCACCTATACCAAGGCGCTGCAACGCCAACTGGATCGGGAAAGCGAGCGGCTGTTCGCCGACCCCTCGGTGCGCAAGCGGCGCGTGGTCGTGCGCAAGGGGCGGGAAAATTATCTCTGCCTGCTCAATCTGGAGGATGCGCTGCAGGGCGGCTTTGCGGGGCGAGCGGCAATATTGGCGCATCTGGTCGCGCGCTGGGCGGCGTACACCAAGGATGGCGACATGATCGGCGGCGACCTGCCCGGATGGCTGCCGATCCTATTCCGCCGCAACGGCACGACGGCGCTGACCGACCGGCGGGGCGAGTGCATCTATGCCGGCTGCCCGCATTTTCGCAAATGCTTCATCGAGCGGGCCTCGCGCGCCTCGGCTGACGCAGACATCGTGATCGCCAACCATGCGCTGGTGATGGTCAACGCGGCGCGCGGCCGGGAAAGCGCCACACGCCCGACGCGCATGGTGTTCGACGAGGGGCATCATCTGTTCGATGCCGCCGATTCGACCTTCTCCGCGGCGCTGACGGGGCAGGAGGCAATCGAGCTGCGCCGTTGGGTCATTGGGCCGGAGGGCACGTCGCGCGGACGGCGGCGCGGGCTGTCGGCGCGCCTGTCCGATCTTGCCAGCTATGATGCGGAGGGCGGCGAGGCAATCGAGGCGGCGCGAAAACAGGCGCAGGTGCTGCCGTCTGACGAATGGCTGAAGCGGGTGAATGCAGGCGAACCCTATGGCCCGGTGGAGGCGCTGCTCGCGGCCGTGCGCGGCACGGTGTACGCGCGGGCCGAGGGGCAGGATGCGGACGCCGGCTATGGTCTGGAGACCGAACTCGCCGAGCCGGACGGCGCGCTGGTCGATGCGGCGCAGACGGCGGCGGAAGCGCTGGACGGGCTGCTCCGCCCGCTGACCCGGCTCGGCAAGCGGCTGGAGGCGGTGATCGAGGATGCGCCGGACTGGCTGGACGGGGCGGCGCGGGCGCGGATCGAGGGCGCGATCGCCTCGCTCGCCTGGCGCTGCGATCTGGTCGCGGCTTGGCTGTCGATCCTGTCGCGCATCGGCGGCCCGGCTGATCCCGATTTCGTGGACTGGCTGGCGGTCGATCGGTTCGAGGGGCGCGAGTTCGACATCGGTATCCACCGGCACTGGCTGGACCCGACCCGGCCGCTCGCCGAAGCGGTGCTGAAACCCGCCCATGGCGTGATCGTCACTTCGGCGACCCTGAAAGGCGGCGGCGACTGGAGCAGCGCGGAGGCGCGCAGCGGATCGCTGCACATGGAGCGCCCCGCCGCCCGGTTCGAGGCGCAGAGCCCGTTCGATTACCCCAGACAGGCCGAGGTGCTGATCGTCACCGACATCAAGCGCGGCGACATTCCGGCGATGGCGGGCGCCTATGCCCGGCTGATCGAGGCAGCGCAGGGCGGCACGCTGGGGCTATTCACCGCGATCCGCCGGTTGCGCGCGGTTCATGCGCGGATCGCCGATCGGCTGGCGCGGGCGGGCCTGCCGCTGTTCGCGCAGCATGTCGACCCGATGGACACCGGCACGCTTGTCGACATCTTCCGCGACGACCCCCGCGCTTCCCTGCTCGGCACGGATGCGCTTCGCGATGGGGTGGATGTGCCAGGCCATTCGCTGCGGCTGGTGGTGATGGAGGGGGTGCCATGGCCCAAGCCTTCTGTGCTGCACGCCGCGCGCAGGCTGGCGGGCGGCGGCAGCGCCTATGACGACCGCATCGTCCGCGCGCGACTGGCGCAGGCGTTCGGCCGCCTGATTCGCCGGGCCGACGACCGGGGGACCTTCGTCATCCTGTCCGCCGCCATGCCCAGCCGGCTGCTCTCCGCTTTCCCCGAAGGTGTCCCGATCCGGCGCGTCACGCTGGACGAAGCCATAGTTTGCGTCAGTGAGCGTCTTGGCTCCGGCGATGCTTTCGTGCATGACCCTCCCGTCGCCACCCATGGAGAGGCAGCAGGACGAGAATGAAGCGGCTGACCCTGTTACGCCATGCCAAGTCGGATTGGGACGATCCCGTAAAGCGCGATTTCGATCGCCCGCTCAACGGCCGTGGCGAACGCGCTGCTGCGCTGATCGGCCAGTTCGCGAAGTCGAAGGGCATGGAATTCGATCATCTGGTCGCATCGCCCGCCGTGCGCGTCGTCGAGACGCTGGATACGTTCTTCGACGGCTATGGACAGCGGATCGAGCCGCTCTGGGACCGCAGGATCTATCTCGCCTCGTCCGTCACGCTGATCGACGTGATACGCGACATCCCAGACAGCGCGGACAGCGCGCTGCTTGTGGGGCATAATCCCGGTCTGGAGGACCTCATCCTCGATCTGGTCGCGGACAATGGCAAAAGCCCGCTGCGCGATGAGGTCGAGATCAAGTTCCCGACCGCCAGCCTGGCGGTCATCGACCTTGCCGTCGATCGCTGGGCGGATGTGGAGAAGGACGGCGGTGCGCTCATCGCCTTCACCCGGCCCCGTGACCTCGATCCAGCGCTGGGGCCGGAGGCATAGTGACGCCGGTCCTGTGGCGTAGGGCAACGCCGGCTGACGCCGCCGCACTCTCCGCGCTAGGCGGGGCAACTTTTCTCGCCAGCTTCGCCCATGACCATCCGGGCGAGGCGCTTCTTACGCATATCGCGAAGGCGCATGGGCTGGATTACTATCGCGATGCATTGGCCGACCCAGAGCAAATTGCGATCATCGGCGAAACGGCGCTCGGTGCGCCCGTTGCTTATGCATTGTTGACGCCGCCCAACCTGCCGGTCGCGCTGGAACCGGGCGACTATGAACTCAAGCGTATCTATCTGCTCGGGCCGTGGCAGAGCGGTGGGCATGGCACTGCGCTGATGGAGCAGGTCTATGCGGCGGCGCAGGAACGGGGGACGAAGCGGCTGTTGCTCGCCGTCTATACGCAGAATGAGAAGGCGCAGGCTTTCTATGCCCGGCAGGGATTTGAACAAATTGGCCGCACGACCTTCATGGTCGGCGACGCGGCGTTTGAGGATCTGGTCTACGCAAGGAAGATGTAGAAGCTTTACAGCTCTCCGTTCGTCCTGAGTAGACCGTATGATCGTTGGGTGGAGTTGGCCCACCCTCGTAGTAAGCAAGGATCGGGGGTTACGCCGGATGGGCCGGCGCCTATCCCCATGCTTATGCGAGGGC
>JAHFPU010000014.1 GCA_023266635.1 Sphingobium sp. | reverse complement strand
CCCCGGCGGTGCTGTCGCAGGCTTACTATGGGATGATAACGATCTGGGGCGTGCCCATGCTTGCCGCAATGGTCATCGGCACATGGCTGGATCGTAAATTCCAATCGACACATGAAGACGGCAATATGCCGCTCGAAACCGCGAAGGAATGATTTTGGATATCGGTAATCCCGCACAGGTCGCTGCGGCTAAAGCCAGACTGCGCCAGTTGCTTGAGGATAATGATCGCGCCGAACCGGAAGCTGCACACGACATGCATGAAGGTGTCTGGAAAGCGTCGATCAGAGATGGGGGAAATGGCCTGGCTGCGGTGGCCCGCCTCATGCTGAGGGAAAGCGACCTTCGTGGCAGTTATTTTCGCCGAACGCCCTTTTCCGATCCGGCCTGGCATATCCTGCTGGACCTGTTCATCGCGGCTGTGGAGAGGAAGGACGTGTCGGTCAGTAGCCTGTGCGTCGCGGCGCGCGTGCCGTCCAGCACCGCCTTGCGCTGGATAAAGCATCTCGCAGACGAGGGGCTGGTGGGCCGCAGTGCCGATCAGGAGGATCGCCGACGGAGCTTTGTCCGCATAGAACCTAAGGCATTCGCCGATATGGCGGCGTATCTGACCATGGTGGCGGGCATGCGGGAAGGGGTCAGTCCGGAAAAGGCGGCTCGCCACCCAGGCCGATGATCGCCATGCTCAGATGTGACGCAGCCAGATGCTCGCCCATGCTGTCCAGCATGGCCAGCGCGTCAAGCATGAGTGTCAGGGCTTCCGCCCGTCGGGCGATATCCTCCACCTGCTCCGAATCCTTCGTTGATCCGAATGGGGTCATGATTTCAGTCATAGAATGAAACCCACAACGATCCCCACTGGCAAGAATCATAGCGAAGCTCTCGTCCGTGGAACAGCATGTGCGAGTCCTTATGGGCTATCCAACAACCATGTCGGCGCGCCGAATGCAATGAGACGATGGTCTATGCCCGGAACCGTCGCTGTGCTTGCTGTTCTTTTTATACGAATTTCAGAAAATATGGCGGCTTGAAAACGGCCGTTCGGGCGGGCGCGTCTCAGCGGAATGTCGCTCTTGACGCCCTTTGGTCGGCGTATATCACATGTTTGATAATTCCGCCGATTGCCTGCGTGATAACACCGATAGCGAAAACCAAGCCCCAGATCGGTCGATCATGAGATGAAATGATACAAATACAATAGCTTGGTTCTTAAAACGGGCTAAGGCAATGCCAGGAGGATCGCCGTGAAACTATCAAGAGTTAACAGGCTCGCCGCTGCAATTGCGGTCCTTGTCGCTATCACGCCGGCCGCCGCCGAAACCCGTTACGTCCGCGCGGGGAAAATGATCGATACCGAAAAGGGCGTGGTGCTGACCGATCGGCTTATCCGGATCGATGACGACCGCATCGTGTCCGTCACCCCCTATGCGCCACCGCCGGAGGGGGCCAAGCTTGTGGACTGGTCGGGCTTTACGGTGCTTCCGGGCCTCATCGACATGCATACGCATCTGGCCGACTGGGGACAGACGAACAATATCGCTGAGCCTCTCCTGCATAGCCAGCAGGAAATCGCCTATGTCGGCCTGCGCAATGCGCGCGCCACGGTGCTGGCTGGCTTTACCACCGTCCATGATGTCGGCTGCTTCCGGGCCTTCAGCGATGTCGAACTGCGCAACGCCATAAACCGGGGCGACATCATCGGCCCGCGCATGAACGTTGTTGGCGCCTATATCACCGTGCCTGGCGGCGGCGGCGAGGTGACCGGCTTTGCACCGGATGTGAAGATTCCGGACGATATGCGCGTGGGCGTGGTGAACGACGCCAACGACGCCCGCCTGAAGGTCAACTATCTGTTCCGGCACGGCGTGAACTCCATCAAGCTGATCGCCACCGGCGCGGTGCTGGCCGAGGGGACGGAACCCGGCGTCCAGGAACTTACGGATGATGAGATGCGCGCTGCGGTCGAGGCCGCCAAGGCGAACGGTGGATGGGCGACGGCCCATGCCCATGGTGCCGAGGGCATCAAGGCTGCGATCCGCGCGGGCGTCCGGTCCATCGAACATGCCTCGCTGATCGATGATGAGGGCATTGCGCTGGCCAAGGCGAAGGGCGTGTTCCTCGACATGGACGTCTATAATGGCGACTACATCAATGAGGTGGGCGCGAAGGAAGGGTGGCCGGAGGGCTATCTGCGCAAGAACCGGGAAACGACCGATGCCCAGCGCGAGGGCTTCCGCAAGGCCGTAAAGGCCGGGGTCAAGCTGACCTTTGGCACCGATGCCGGCGTCTATCCGCATGGCGACAATGCGCGCCAGTTCAAATATATGGTCCGTTACGGCATGACGCCGATGCAGGCGATCCAGGCTGCGACCGTTGTGTCCGCCGAGTTGTTGGGGTGGTCGGCCGATGTCGGCGCGATAGCGCCGGGCCATTATGCGGATATGGTGGCTGTGGCGGCTGACCCGTTAAAGGACGTCAGCGCGCTCGAGCATGTCGATCATGTCATGAAGGGTGGCGAGCAACTGCGCTGATGCAGGTTCAGTCCGTCGGAGAGAATTGCTTGAGCAGTTTGATAAGGCTGTCCATGCCATCGCGCGATCCCCGCGCATGGTGCGCCATGGCCTTATCGAGGACCTTTTCGACAAAGGCTGACTCGCCATTATAAGCCAAGGCCCATTTGCCAAATTGTCGCGCACGCAGCACCCGGACGCTGAGTGAGATAATATCTCGGTGACGCGCGTCACGCTTGATGCTGGCTTGGAGCGAAGAGATGCTCTCCAGCGGTCCTTCAAGGAATTGCACGAACCGCGTGCCGGAAAAGAGCAGCGCCCCGGTGACATCCATATCCACGTTCCGGGCACGCGATGTGTCGACGATTTGGTGTATCGCTAAAGGCTCTTCGCTCACATTCAGATTGCTTGCGCTCAGATATAACCAGGAATGCAGACCGTTACGCATGGGGCAGCATAGCCTCCTGTAAAGACAAATCCAGATGATCGCACATACGACGAATGTCTAATTGAGAGAATTGTTGCGATGCAGCAATGAGCCATGGTTAACGGTATCATGGCACGAGTAACAATGGATGCGCCCTATACGGGTAATGACGGTCGATGACTGCGCGGTTGCGCGGCATGTGGTAAAATTGCTTCTCGATGACCAGCGGGATGTGGAGGTTATTGCCGAGGCGGCATCATTCAATGAAGCACGCGCCATGCTTGCCGACCGACCGGTGGACGTCATCACCCTCGACCTCAATCTGCCGGGGGAGACCGGTCTCTCCGTGATGGAGCGGCTGAGATCCAGTGTGCGTGGCATCATTATCATTTCCGGAAATAACAGCCAGCATGCGGAAGCCCTCAGGCGGGGTGCGGTGGCGTGCATGGAGAAATCCACAATCTTGGCGGAAAAGATGAAGCTGGTGCAGTCGATCCACCGGGCCGCGCTGCAATGAGTGATTGCGAGTGAAAAGGAACATTTCGCGGCTCGGAAGTCACGGTAAGAGAAGAGACTAGCCATTGGGCGCACCCTGACGGTGCGCCATCAGGCCGCCTGTGACTGCCGTTGCGGCAGGAACAGCTTGTCCACTTCGGACACCGGGAGTGGCCTGCTGAAATAATAGCCCTGTATCTGCGAACATCCCTGGTCGCGCAGGATGTCGAGCTGATCGACATTTTCCACGCCTTCGGCGGTTGTCTCCATGCCCAGCGCTTCGGCGAGCGTCGTGATCGACTTGATGATCGCCGTCGCGCCCTTGTGCGACAGCAGGTCCATGATGAAGCTGCGGTCGATCTTGATCTTGTCGAACGGGAAGCTGCGCAGATAGCTGAGCGAGGAATAGCCGGTGCCGAAATCGTCGAGCGCCACCCGCACGCCGAGCTTGCGCAGACTGTGCAATGAGGCAAGCGTCCCCTCGATATTGTCGATGAACAGGCTTTCCGTGATTTCCAGTTCCAGCCTGTTCGGCTCCAGGCCGCTGCTCGTCAGCGCCTGGAGGATGATGCTATTGAGCGCCGTCGAGCGGAACTGCACTGGCGAGATATTCACGGCCACGCGGATATTGTCGGGCCATGTGGCAGCGACGCGGCACGCCTCGCGCAGCACCCATTCACCGATCGGAATGATGAGGCCCGTATCCTCGGCCAGCGGGATGAACTGGACCGGGGGAATAAGGCCACGGGTCGGATGATTCCAGCGCAGCAATGCCTCAAACGCCGTGACCTTGCCTGCGGCCAGACCGAACAGGGGCTGGAAGAACAGTTCCAGTTCGCCTTTCGCCAGCGCGTCGTGCAGGTCGATTTCCATGCGGCGGCGCTCCTGCGCCTCCGCGTCCATCGCGCTTTCGAAGAAGCGGAACCCGCCCTTGCCCTCATGCTTCGCGCGATACAGCGCGAGGTCGGCATTTTTCAGTAGCGCGACGGGGTCATCGCCGTCCTGTCCGCCAATGGCGACGCCGATGCTCGTGCCGATGACGATCCTGTGGCCATTGACGACAAAGGGCTTGTCGATGACGTCGATAATCTCGCGCGCCAGGCGGACTGTCGAGCGCTCGCTGTCATCGACGATGATGGCGAACTCGTCGCCGCCCAGACGCGCCACAAATCCGTCGCCGCACGTCTCGCGCAGCCGTGCTGCGACCTCACACAGCAGCGCGTCGCCTGTCGGATGGCCGAGCGTGTCGTTGATCGATTTGAAATTGTCGAGGTCCAGGCACATCAGCACCATGGCCTTGTCATGGGTCTGGCGGCTGATCGACAGGCCCATCTGCTCGCGCAGCAACGCGCGATTGGGCAGGCCGGTGAGAATGTCGTGGAAGGCGAGGTGCGATATCTGGCGCTCGCGCTCCTCAATGTCCCTGACCATGCGATTGAAGCTGGTGGCGAGGCGGCCCAGTTCGTCACGGGTTTTCACCTCGACCTGCGCATGCTCGCCCGAACTTACGCGTTGCGCCGCCTGATCGAGCTGCTCGATCGGCAGAGTCAATCGACGGGCAAGATACCAGCTGCCTGCGATCGCGAAGCACACGCCGGCTATTCCCAGGCCAAGCAGCAGCCAGAGCATCGGGCGATAATCGTCCATGGCGCGCGTCAGGCTATATTCCAGCACCAGCGCCTGCTTTTCGCCGGGGCCGAAATTGGCGACCGGGCTGGCTTGGATCAGTAGGCGCTGCCCGTTCACGACGCGTTCGGTCGCGGCGACCGTGCCGGCGCGGGCGATTTTCACATCCTTGCCTATCCTGCTCAGCGGCAAAATCTGCGGATGCAGTTCAAGCGCGGATAGCCGCGCAAGACTGTGGAGTTCGTTGGCGTCCATCGCCTTGGCGAACACGACCCAGCCGATCAGCATCGGTGCCTTCACCGGCGCAGCGACGACGCTGTAATTCTTTCCGCCCAGGCGCAGCACACCCTTGTCCGCGCCATTGTCCAGCGCCTCCAGCAGGTCGGCGCGTTCTGCAGCCCCAACGGTCTCGCCAAGGCCGATGACCGATCCGTCCATCGTCACCATGAAGGCGTGGGAGAGCCCCATGCGATGCTTCAGGCTGTCGAGCGCCGACGCGATGGTCGGCGAATCACCGGTCGCCGCCGCCTCGCGAAAGCCGAAGTCGGAGGACAATACCTGCCCGGCCTGTTGCATCTGGTCGTAGCGCATGCCCGCGACGCGATCGAACACGGCGCTGCCCGCCAGCATTTCACGATTGATGATCCGTTCCGCGTAGCGCTCTATGCCCATGCGCGTGCCCGTTAGGATCATCGCCACCGCGAGGATGAACAGCCCGCCGTAGAACAGCGTCATCTTGCGCGACAGTGTCGCGAAAGGCTGAAGCATGTCGGGGATGGGCAGGCGGATCATATCTTATTTGCCTGGACGAAGGCTGAGGGTGAACGCCTTGGCCAGCGAACCCGCGCCGCCGATCTGCACCGGCGCGGTCATCTCATTATCCTTGGTCTTCATCTGCGGGTGCCAGATAGTGACGGTCGCGCCACCGGCCGGAATGCCCGAAAGATGCACCGTGCCCGCCGCGCTGCTCTTGCCTGCATAAGGCGTATCGACGACCTTGATGAAACCGCTCATCTGATCGTGGATATTGCACCCCAGCGCGACCGCGCCTGCCGTCGTGAAAGTGTAGCTGCGCGTCTCGTCATGCCCGTAGAGCTTCATCTCGAACTTGGCGGGCTTGGAGAAGGAATAGATGTGGTGCCGCACATTGTCCTTGTTGGGAAAGGACACGGTCGCGCCCACTGGAACGATCAGGACATGCGGGTTGAACGCGATGTTCTGCTGCACCATCGACGTGCCCCAGGGGAAGCTGAAGGATTTTTTCGGCGTACCTGCGGAGGGCGCGACCGTCACGACCACATCGGACACCGGCTTCCCCGCCTGATCGACGAAACGCAGGTCCATATCTCCGGCGAAGGCCTGCGCAGGAAACAGGAGCAGCGCAACGCAGGGGAAAATCTTTGCTATCATGGGCTTGGCTATATCCGGCAAGTTTCAAGCATCCGTTAACTTTTGGACTTTCGTGACCCGTTCCGGTGGCGTCACAACGGCTGATTAACCATTCGCGGTTAGGTCTCCGGACGCATGAGAATCCTTCGACCGATAGCCGTTTCGGGCCTGAGCGCCTTCTGCTTCCTGCTGGCTCCGGCCGCTGCTGATGCGCGCGAGATGCGCGACGGCGGCAAGCTGCTGCTGACCAACGGCGTGACGACTGTGGAAGGCGCGTCCGGCGGCGGCCTTGCGCCTTGGGCGACGATCGCTGGCAATGAGACGCGCGATGGCATTGGCCTGTCCGCGAGCGCCACGGTGGTCGAGGTAAAGAGCTACGACTATCAGAGCGGCGGCATCGCCCTCGGCCTGTTTAACCGGGTCGAGCTGTCCTACGCCCGCCAGAATTTCAACACCAATGAGATTGGCGGCGCGTTGGGCCTGGGCAATGACTATGCCTTCAACCAGGATGTGTTCGGCGCGAAGGTCCGGCTGTTCGGTGATATCGTCTATGACAATCCCCTGATCCCCGCCGTCGCCATCGGCGCGCAATATAAGAAGAACCGCAACGGCGCAGTCGTTCGCCTGCTCGGCGCGAAGGATGATGACGGCATCGACTATTATGCCTCCGCTACGAAACTGTTCCTGTCGCGCAGCATATTGGTCAACGCGACCGCGCGGCTGACCAAGGCCAACCAGATGGGCCTGCTCGGCTTCGGCGGAGACAGGCAGGGCGGCTACACCGTCCAGTTCGAAGGATCGGTCGCCTATCAGCTCTCTCGCCGCTTCGTGTTTGGCGGCGAATATCGCACCAAGCCCGACAATCTGGGTGTTGCGAAAGAGGATGACTGGTTCGACGCCTTCGCCGCCTATGCCGTCAATCGCCACCTGACGGCGACCGTCGCCTATACCGACCTTGGCTCCATCGCTACGGTCCCCAGGCAGCGCGGCGTTTTCTTCCAGCTTCAGGCCGCCTTCTGAGCAGAGACAAACCAAGATGACCTTCGCATTCGTCGCATTCGCCGCCATACTCCTCCAGACCGCGCCCTATGCCGTTCCCGGTGAGGCGACGGTCGATCCCTATACGGCCAGCGACGCCAATGCCGGGGCTGCGCCGTTCACAGGCGACGGCATGGCCAAGGCGTTCCATGGACAGGATGGCATCCATCGCGTGGTGGACAGCTTCGTAACGATCAACTTCGCCGACCCGGCGATATCGGACATTTTCAAAAGCCACGATCAGGTGCGGCTGAAGCGAACGCTGTTCGAGCAGTTCTGCTACATCCTCAATGCCGGCTGCGCCTATACCGGCCGCGATATGAAGGCGTCGCACAAGGATCTGGGCATCCAGAATGCGGACATGAACCGGGTGGTCGAAAATCTGCAGAAGGCGATGAAAACCGAGGGCGTGCCGTTCGCGGCGCAGAACCGGTTTCTGTCGAAACTGGCGCCGATGCGCCCGGACGTCGTCGAGCGCTAATCGCGCGTCCCATTCCGTTACGCGCGCCGTCCCTGGCCAGCGACCGTATTTTCGCCATCTGGACAGCCGGTTCCAAAGGCGTATAGCCCCGCCCAACGCACATGCAGCAGAGCGAGGGATTCCGGCCTTATGACCGTCATCAAGGAAGCCGATCTGATCGAGAGCGTCGCCGACGCGCTTCAGTTCATCTCCTACTATCACCCGATGGACTATATCCGGGCGTTGGGTGAAGCCTATGAGGCGGAACAGTCGCCCGCTGCCAAGGACGCCATCGCGCAGATCCTGACCAACAGCCGCATGTGCGCGGAGGGGCATCGCCCGATCTGTCAGGACACCGGCATCGTCAACGTCTTCGTGAAATGGGGCATGGACTGCCGCATGGACGTGACGTCCAAGTCGCTGCAGGAAATCGTCGATGAGGGCGTGCGCCGCGCCTATCTCCACCCCGAAAACAAGCTGCGCGCTTCGGTCCTCGCCGATCCCGCCTTCACCCGCCGCAATACGAAGGACAACACGCCGTCCGTCCTGCACGTCGAAATGGTGCCGGGATCGAAGGTGACGGTCGACGTCGCAGCGAAGGGCGGCGGGTCGGAAAACAAGTCCAAGTTCAAGATGATGAACCCCAGCGATTCGATCGTCGATTGGGTGCTGGAAATGATCCCGCAGATGGGCGCTGGCTGGTGCCCGCCCGGCATGCTGGGCATCGGCATCGGCGGCACCGCCGAACATTGCGTCCACCTCGCCAAGAAGGCGCTGATGGACCCGATCGACATGGGCCAGCTCAAAAAGCGCGGGCCGCAGAACGATATCGAAGCGCTGCGCATCGAGATATTCGACAAGGTGAACGCGCTTGGCATCGGCGCGCAGGGGCTTGGCGGCCTGTCCACCATCCTCGACGTCAAGATCATGGACGCCCCCTGCCACGCCGCTGGCAAGCCGGTCGCGATGATCCCCAACTGCGCCGCCACCCGCCACGCCCATTTCACGCTCGACGGCTCCGGCCCCGCCTATCTGGAGGCCCCCAAGCTCAGCGAATGGCCGGACGTCAACTGGACGCCGGACAAGGCCGCGATCCGCGTCGATCTGGACGCGCTGACCCCGGAAGTCGTGCAGAGTTGGAAGCATGGCGACCGCCTGTTGCTGAACGGCAAGATGCTCACCGGCCGCGATGCCGCGCACAAGCGGATCAAGGACATGTTGGACGCGGGCGAGCCGCTGCCGGTCGAGTTCGCCGGCCGCGTCATCTATTATGTCGGCCCGGTAGATCCGGTGGGTGAGGAAGTGGTCGGCCCCGCCGGCCCCACCACCGCGACCCGCATGGACAAGTTCACCCGCATGATGCTCGAGCAGAATCTGCTGGCGATGGTTGGCAAGGCCGAGCGTGGTCCGATGGCGATCGACGCGATCCGCGACCACAAGTCCGCCTATCTGATGGCGGTCGGCGGCGCAGCCTATCTGGTCGCCAAGGCGATCAAGGGCAGCAAGGTCGTCGGTTTCCACGACCTGGGCATGGAGGCGATCTACGAGTTCGAGGTGCAGGACATGCCCGTCACCGTCGCCGTCGACAGCGCGGGCGAGAGCGTCCACCACCTCGCGCCGCTTGTGTGGCGGGAAAAGATCAAGAAGGAAAAGCTGCTCGAAGGAGTGTAAATTCCGGATACAGGCGGGATGATTACCTCTCCCATCTGGCTGCCCGCCACTCTGTTCGCCGGAGCGGTGCAGGCGTGGCGCACGGCTTTGCAGAAGCGCGTTAGCCAGTCTCTGTCGGTCAATGCCGCGGGACTGGTGCGCTACCTCTACGGCTTGCCCTTCGCTCTGATGATGCTGGGCGTTTACCAGTGGGCTATCTTCCCTGGAACTTTCCCGGCGTTGGGCCGCCTGTTCCTGCTTTTCTGCCTGGCGGGCGGTCTTGCGCAGATCATCGCTACGAACCTGCTGCTCATGGCGTTCGGTCATCGCAACTTCGTGGTTGGCACCGCCTATTCGAAAACCGAGGCAGTGCAGGGTGCCATCCTCTCCTTTCTGCTGTTGGGCGAAAGGTTGAGCCTGCTAAGTTGGATCGGCATCGGATGCGGCGTCACAGGCGTGATGATCCTGTCGACCGGCGGCAAGCGAATGGGGCCGCTCGACTTCCTTCGCGCCTTGGGTCAGCCCGCTGCGATCTGCGGGGTCGCTTCGGGCTTTTTCTTCGCGCTGACCGCCATTGGCATTCGCCGCGCGACTCAGGAGGTCGTGACGCCGGACCATATTCGCGCCGCGCTGATCGTCCTGTGCTGCACGATTACGCTGCAGACGGTGATGCAGGGCGTCTGGCTGTTCTGGCGGGAGCGGGAACAGGTGACGCGAGTTTTCATGACGTGGCGCTCGTCCGGACAGGTTGGCCTTCTTGCGTCCCTGGGCTCCGCCTGCTGGTTCACCGGCTTCGCCACCGCGCCAGTCGCGCTTGTGCGGATTGTCGGGCAGGTGGAGGTCATCTTCACGCTCGTCTTTTCGCATTTCTACCTGCGGGAAAGGATGCGCGGCAGCGAGGCCATGGGTTTGATCTTGATCGCGGCTGGCGTGGTGTTGGCGCTCGCGGGGTCGCTGGGCTGACCGATCTGGGTTCTTCGCGCATAACGCTAGGGTTTTGCGCAGAAATAGTCTAAGGGGCCGCATCGCGTGGGCCATGTGGTCCGCCGTCCGCTGCTTGCGAGCAGCCCTATCATCGAGAGTTCATGCCCTTTTCATCTCTTCCCACGCTTCTGTCCGAAGCGCTTTCCGCCCGTGGTTACGCCGCGCCGACACCTGTGCAGGCCGCTGTGCTGGAGCCCGAGGCCGCCGGCCGCGACCTTGTCGTCTCCGCCCAGACGGGGTCGGGCAAGACCGTTGCCTTCGGTCTCGCCATGGCTGGCGAACTGCTCAATGCCGAAGGGTTCGCCATGCCGACCCGGAAGCCCCTGGCGATCATCATCGCGCCGACTCGCGAACTGGCGCTGCAGGTCAGCCGTGAGCTGATCTGGCTCTATGGCCCGACCGGCGCGCGGATCGCGACCTGCGTCGGCGGCATGGACGCCTCCAAGGAGCGCCGCAACCTGGCCCAGGGCGCGCAGATCGTCGTCGGCACGCCCGGCCGCCTGCGCGACCATCTGGAGCGTGGTGCGCTCGACCTGTCGGAACTGCGCGCGGCTGTCCTCGACGAGGCGGACGAAATGCTCGACATGGGTTTCCGCGAGGATCTGGAGGAAATTCTGGACGCCACGCCTGAGGGGCGGCGCACGCTGCTGTTCTCAGCGACCATGCCCAAGCCGATCGTGGCGCTCGCCAAGCGCTATCAGCAGGATGCGCTGCGCATCTCCACCGTGGGCGAAGATCGCGGCCATGGCGATATCAGCTATCAGGCCGTGAGCGTCGCGCCCGCCGATATCGAGAACGCTGTCGTCAACCTGCTGCGCTTCCATGAGGCGGAGACGGCGATGCTGTTCTGCGCCACGCGCGACAATGTGCGGCACCTGCACGCTGGCCTTACCGAGCGCGGGTTTCAGGCCGTCGCCCTGTCGGGCGAGCATAGCCAGAATGAGCGCAACGCGGCGCTTCAGGCGTTGCGTGACCGCCGGGCGCGTGTCTGTGTCGCCACCGACGTTGCCGCGCGCGGCATCGATCTGCCGACGCTCAGCCTGGTCGTCCATGTCGAATTGCCGCGCGACGCCGAAACGCTGCAGCACCGCTCCGGCCGCACGGGCCGCGCGGGCAAAAAGGGCACCGCCGTTCTGCTGGTGCCTTATCCCCGTCGCAAGCGCGTCGAGTCCATGTTGCGCGGCGCGAAGATCAACGCCGAATGGATTCAGCCGCCGACGCCCGACGATATTCGCCGCAACGACCGCGAGCGCCTGATCACGGCGCTGCTCGAGCCAGTCGAGGTCGATGACGAGGATCGCGCGCTGGCCGAGCGCCTGCTGGCCGAGCGCAGCCCGGAGGATATCGCCGCCGCCCTTGTCCGCGTGCATCGCGCCCGCATGCCTGCGCCGGAGGATATGCTGGACGCCGGCGCCGCGCCACGCAAGGAAGGCCCGCGCCCCGGGTTCGAGGATACCGTCTGGTTCCGCATGAATATCGGGCGGAAGGACAATGCCGATCCGCGCTGGATCTTGCCGCTGCTCTGCCGTCGCGGCCACATCACGCGCAGCGAGATCGGCGCGATCCGGCTGGCGCAGGCGGAAACCCTGTTCGAAATTCCGCGCAATGCCGCCGCTCGCTTCATGGATGCGGTCAAGCGCACCGTCGCCGACGATCCTGATGGTGAAGGCCTGATCGCGATTGAGCAGGTGCAGGGCACGCCCCGCGATGAGGCCAAGCATAATCGCCGCAACGACGGGCATGCCAATAATGGTCCGGCGCCCAGGCGCTATGACGCGAAGCCGGCCGGTCGCAAGACGCTGGGCGCCAAGCCCTTCGGCGGTCCGGGCGGCGGCGGCAAGCCTGCCGGCGGGCGTCCGTTCAAGGGCAAGCCCGGCGGCGGCAAGCCTTTCGCGGGCAAGCCTCGGAACAACCGTCCCGGCTAACGCGCGCCTGATCTTCGATGCCCCGCATTCTCGTCGACGCTGATGCCTGCCCCGTGAAGGAGGAGATCTATAAGGTCGCCTTCCGCCACGAGGTCCCCGTCACCATCGTCAGCAACAGCCCGATCCGCGTCCCGCAGCATCCGCTGATCGGGCGCATCGTGGTCAGCGACAGCTTCGACGCGGCGGACGACTGGATCGCGGAGCAGGCTGCGGCTGATGCGGTGGTGATCACCGCCGACATCCTGCTGGCCGACCGCTGCCTGAAGGCCGGGGCCAAGGTGCTCGGCTCCAACGGCAAGCCCTTCACCACTAGTTCGATCGGCGCAGCCATCGCCACCCGCGCGATCATGGCGGACCTGCGCGCGGACGGCACCGCCATTGGCGGCCCGCCGCCCTTCTCGAAAACCGACCGTTCCCGCTTCCTGTCGGCGCTGGATGAGGTACTGGTGAAGATGAAGCGCGCGGGTTGAAGGCGGGAGGCGGTTTTGGTTGATATGTTGAGGGCCCATGCCCTGTCCGGCCTGTCCCATGGCTTTCTCGGCCGCGTCGGCGGCGTGTCGACGGGTCTCTATGCCGGGCTGAATGTCGGCCTCGGTTCTGATGACGATCGCGAAGCCATCCTGCGCAACCGCGACATCGCCCGCGACGCCGTGCTGCCGGGCGGCAGCCTCATCACCGTCCGGCAAGTGCATTCCCCGGATGTCGTCACCGTCAGCGCGCCCGTGCCGGAGGACGAACGCCCCGCAGCCGATGCGTTGGTCACCGATCGCCCCGGCCTGCTGCTTGGCATATTAACCGCCGATTGCGTGCCGGTGCTGTTCGCCGATGCCGCCGCTAGCGTCGTCGGCGCGGCCCATGCCGGGTGGAAGGGCGCGCTCACCGGCGTCACCGACCGCACGCTCGACGCCATGGAGGCGCTCGGCGCGGATCGTGCAAACATCGCCTGCGCCATCGGTCCCTGTATCAGCCGCGCTTCCTATGAAGTGGGCGAGGATTTCGCCCTGCGTTTCGAGGATGCCGATCCGGACAATGAACGCTTCTTCCTCGCCGGGCGCGAGGGGCATCGCATGTTCGACATAGAGGCCTATGTCGCGCACCGCCTCGCCGCCGCCGGTGTCCACCGCGTCGAAGCATTGGGCGAGGACACCTGCAGCCAGCCCGACCGATTCTTCAGCTACCGCCGCTCCTGCCTGCGCGGAGAACAGGGCTATGGCCGCCAGATATCGCTGATCGGCTTGTCCGGCTGAAGCATCGCTCCTAGCTTGTCCTCATGAGACGCGCCCTGTTGCCGGCGCGAAGAGAGGACCACCCATGACCAATGAGACCGAAGCCGACCTGACCGGCACGACTCCCCGCCGCCGCCCGAAGCCCGACATCATGGAGATCGGCGGTCGCAAGCTGAAGCCCGCCACGCTGATGATGGGCCATGGTTACGACCCCGCCTTGTCGGAAGGCGCGTTGAAGCCGCCTATCTTCCTCACCTCCACCTTCGCCTTCGAAAGCGCGGCGGCGGGCAAGCGGCATTTTGAGGGCGTGACCGGCATCCGCCCCGGCGGATCGGAAGGGCTGGTCTATTCGCGCTTCAACGGCCCCAATCAGGAAATCGCCGAAGACCGCCTTGCCGTGTGGGAGGATGCGGAGGACGCCCTGCTGTTCTCCAGCGGCATGTCGGCCATTGCCACGGCGCTCATCACCCTCGTCCAGCCGGGCGACGTGATCGTCCATTCCGCGCCGCTCTATGCCGCGACGGAGGGGCTGATCGGCAAGATATTGGGCAAGTTCGGCGTATCCTGGCTGGATTTCCCGGCCGGCGCGACGGAGGAGGAGATCGGCGCGGTGATCGAAAAGGCCAAGGGCATCGGTCGCGTCGCGATGATCTATCTGGAAAGCCCGGCCAACCCCACCAACGTCCTTGTCGATGTGGAGGCCGTCGTCTCCCGCCGCAACGCGCTGTTCGGGGAGGGGGCGGATCGCCCGCCGGTGCTGATCGACAATACTTTCCTCGGGCCGCTCTGGCACAAGCCGCTGGCGCATGGCGCTGACCTCGTCATTTACAGCCTCACCAAATATGCCGGCGGCCACAGCGATCTGGTCGCGGGCGGCGTGCTGGGGGCGAAGGCTCTGGTCGATCGCATCCGGGCCATGCGCAACACCATAGGCACGATCCTTGATCCGCACAGCGCGTGGATGCTGCTGCGCAGCCTGGAGACTCTGGAACTGCGCATGACCCGCGCGGGGGAGAATGCGGCGAAGGTCTGCGCCTGGCTCCGCGATCAACCGCAGGTGGAGAAGGTCGTCTATCTCGGCTTCCCGGAAACCCCGCAACAGCAGGATATCTATGACCGCCATTGCACCGGCGCCGGATCGACCTTCTCGCTCTACCTGAAGGGTGGAGAGCCGGAGAGCTTCGCTTTCCTCGACACCTTGAAGATCGCCAAGCTGGCGGTCAGCCTGGGCGGCACGGAAACGCTCGCCAGCCATCCGGCAGCGATGACGCACCTGTCGGTCCCGGCGGAGCGGAAAAAGGCGCTGGCGATCAGCGACAATATGGTCCGCATCTCCATCGGCTGCGAGGATGCGGACGACCTGATCGCGGATTTCGAGCAGGCTCTGGCGGCGATTGGGTGAGGGTTACATCCATCTCCGTTCGTCCTGAGTAGCCATTGAACGAAGTCGAAATGGCGTATCGAAGGATCAGAGCTTTGCGCGAGGTACTTCGATACGAGCCTTCGACAAACTCAGTCTCTACTCAGCACGAACGGGGTTGGGATGGCGTGGAGGGGGCTAATCCCAATCCACCCTCTGCCACCCACGCGCGAGCGCCAGCTTCGCCAGCGCCTTGTGCGGGTTCGCCGCAAACGCATCGTCGGCAAATTCCAGCATCGGCGCATCGGACACATGGTCGGAATAAGCGCGGATGTGCGTATCGGCGCGTTCCATCCCATGCTCGGCCATCCACGCCTGGATCATCCGCAGCTTGCCGGTGTCGTAGCAATTCTCGCCGGAAATCTTCGCGCGCAGATAGGGCAGGTCCTGAACCAGATGGTTGGTCGCGATGACCGCGTCGAAGCCCAGCCGCCGCGCAATGGGTTCCACATAAAGGCGGAATGATGCGGTCGCCAGCACCAGCGTATAGCCCTCCGCCTTGTCGGCGGCGATCTGGCTCGTCGCGCCTGCGCGGATATTCCCCTGCATCACCTTCTCGGCATAGCTTTCCAGGCATGGCGCGAGCTTCGCCTTCTCCACCCGCGATCCGATCATCAGCGCTTGGTTGATTTCCTTAAGCTTCACCCGGTCGATCAGCCTCAAGATATAGGCCAGCATGACGAACGGTACGAACACCACCATCACAAGCCGCCAGGGTGAAAGAGCCAGCGCGATATGGACCAGGAAGCCGGTATATGTTCCCACGAACGTCACGGTGCGATCCATGTCGTAGAGCGCCAGCTTTTCCGTCATGCCGTTTCCGAAACCTTTATTGCCGTCCATCGTTCTGTCTTTCGGTTGGGCCGTTTCGGCTTGCCGCGCAACAGATAATGGACCACTAAATCCCCCACATGAACCGGCAGGCAGATCTTAGCGAGGAGACGGGCGACAACGGCGCCGTGCTCCGCCTTTCCGGTAATCTGTCAGTCAGTTGCCTTGGCGAGCTTCCCAACCGCCTCGATGCGATCGAGGGGCCGGTGAGCGCGGTCGACATGTCGGACGTCGACCATATCGACACGATCGGCGCATGGACGGTTCATCGGTTTGTGTCGCGCATGGACGCAAAGCTTCAGGGCGCGAGCGGCGACGCCAAGCGCCTGATGGAGGCGGTCAACAAGATTGACGAGCCTGTCGCCATCCGGCCGGACAGCACGCCGCCGTTCCAGCGCGTGCTGGGTGAAATCGGCGCGGCCACGATCACGGCTGGGCAAACATTGCTGGGCTTGCTGGGTTTCTTCGGCGCTACGCTGGTGACGGCATGGACGCTGCTTCGGCATCCACGCCGCATCCGCGTCAACGCAGTGGTGCAGCGGTTCGAGGTGGTCGGCGTGTCCGCACTGGCGATCATCGGCCTGATGAGCTTCCTGATCGGCATTGTGATCGCCCAGCAGGGGTCGGTCCAGCTGCGCCAGTTCGGCATGGAGGTGCTGACGATCAACCTTGTCGGCCGCCTGACCTTCCGGGAACTGGGCGTTCTCATGACGGCAATCATGGTCGCCGGGCGTTCGGGATCGGCCTTCGCCGCCCAGCTTGGCACGATGAAGCTGACCGAGGAAATCGACGCGATGCGGACCATCGGCGTGTCGCCGATGGAGGCGCTGGTGATGCCGCGCGTCACGGCGGCGGTCGTCATGATGCCGCTTTTAAGCTTCTATGCCTCCATCGTCGCGATCATCGGCGGCGGCTTCCTGTGCGCGGTATCGCTCGATATTCCGCCGATTACCTTCATCCAGCGCCTGCGGGAAGTGGTGCCCATCACCGACCTGTATGTGGGGCTTATCAAGGCGCCGGTCTTCGGCCTCATCATCGCCATTTCCGGCTGTTTCCAAGGGCTGCAGGTGAAGGCGAATGCCGAAGAGGTCGGCTTGCGCACCACATCGGCCGTGGTTCAGGCAATCTTCCTGGTCATCGTCATCGACGCCTTCTTCGCTGTCTTCTTTACCTGGGTAGGCTGGAATTGACTGCGGAGGAAGAAGCCCAGGCCGCCGAGCAGGCCCGCGTCGACGCAGCCGTCGAGCAGGCGAAATATGCCATTCGCGTGCGCGGGCTGAAGAACAGCTTCGGCAATCAGGTCGTGCATGAAAATCTCGATCTGGATGTGCGCAAGGGGGAGATCATCGGCGTCGTCGGCGGGTCAGGCACCGGCAAGTCGGTCCTGATGCGCTCCATCATCGGCCTTCAGGTTCCCGACGAGGGCACGGTCGAGGTGTTCGGCGAATCCATGGTCGACCGGAGCGAGGCCGAAGCTGTCGCCATCCGCAAACGCTGGGGCGTGTTGTTTCAGGGCGGCGCATTATTCTCGACCCTGACCGTCGCTGAAAATGTCGAAGTGCCGCTCCGCGAATATTACCCCAATATCGGCGCGCAGCTCCGTGATGAGATCGCCGCGTACAAGATCCACATGACCGGCCTTCCGGCCGAGGCGGGACCCAAATATCCCTCCGAACTGTCGGGCGGCATGCGCAAGCGCGCTGGATTGGCGCGGGCACTGGCGATCGATCCCGATCTACTGTTTCTTGATGAGCCGACCGCCGGACTGGACCCGATCGGCGCGGCGGCGTTCGACCAGCAGACCCGCGACTTGCAGCAGGTCCTCGGCCTCACCGTGTTCCTGATCACCCACGATCTGGACACGCTCTATTCCATCTGTGACCGGGTCGCGGTGCTGGCGGACAAGCAGGTGATCGCCGTCGGCACGATCGAGGAACTGCTGGCCCTCGATCATCCGTGGATACAGGAATATTTCAACGGCCCGCGCGGCCGGGCGGCGACCGATGCGCAGCAGCGCGCAAAGGACGCAGCGAAGGCAAAAGCGCCAGCCAAGCGGAAACTGGACGGCGACGCGCCGGAAAGGCAATAAGAAGCGATGGAAACACGGTCCAACAACATCCTGGTGGGCAGCGTCGTGCTGGTCCTGCTGGCGGCTGTCATGATCGCGGCCTTCTGGTTCTCGCGCCTGGCGGGCGGCGAGGACGAGCAGTACGACATCTATTTCAAGCAGTCCGTGAACGGACTCGCCAAGGGATCGAGTGTCAACTATTCCGGCGTGCCTTCGGGGCAGGTGAAGGAAATCGAGCTGTGGAAGCGTGATCCCAGCTTTGTGAAGGTCCGCATCGCCGTGAAGGAAGGCACTCCCATCCTGCAGGGGACGACCGCCACCATCGCCGGCGTCGGCTTCACCGGCGTGTCGGAGATCGTCTTGGACGGCGCCGTGAAGGGCGCTCCTCCCATCCTGTGTCCCGCCGAGAATATCACCAGCGCCTGCCCTGACGGCGTACCCGTTATCCCGACGAAGCCGGGTGCGCTCGGCGAACTTCTGAACAATGCGCCGCAGCTTCTGGAGCGCCTGTCTACGCTCACCGAAAGGCTGACGGAGCTGCTTAGCGACAAGAATCAGGCGCATATTTCGGGAATTTTGGCGCATTTGGACACTGTTTCGGGCGCATTGGCGAACCAGAGTCCGGAAATTGAGAAGACCCTCGCCGAAACCCGTCTGGCCGTGCAGAAGGCTGGCGTCGCCGCCGAGGAGATCGGCAAGCTGTCGGCGACCACCAACGCGCTGTTGGATCAGGAGGGCAGGCCGTTGATGGCTGACCTGCGCAAGTCTATCCAGTCGGCGGACCAGAGCATCCAGACGTTGAACGGCGTGATTGCCGAGGCAAGGCCGGGCGTGCAGGTCTTCTCCAAGCAGACGATGCCGGAAGTTGGATTGCTGATCCGCGATCTGCGCGAAATGTCGCGGGCCTTCCGCGCCATTTCGGAGAAGCTGGATCAGCAGGGCGCGGGCTCCATCATCGGCGCGCCCAAGCTGCCCGACTATAAGCCATGAGCAGAAGAGGCCCGACCATGACACACTTCGCCGCGAAGATTCCCGTCCGCCTGCTGGCCGCGATGCTCCTGTCGGCCACCGCTCTGGCGCTGCCCGGATGCGTGTCTTTCGGCGGCAAGGCGCCGTCGATGCTATTGTCCCTCAACGCCACGCAAAAAGTTGCGCCGGGCACCATCCGCACGGGCGGATCGGGCGTCAGCATAACCGTCGTGGAGCCCGAAGCGCCCAAGACGCTGGATACCGTCCGCATCCCCGTGCAGGTCAGTCCGACCTCGGTCGCCTATATCCAGAAGGTCCAGTGGGTGGATACGCCCCGGCACCTGTTCCGCAACCTGCTGTCCGAAACAATCAGCGCCACCGGGAACGCGCTCGTCCTCGATCCCGGCCAATATTCCGCCGATCCGGGCAGGCGGTTGCTGGGGGAACTGATCGACTTCGGCGTGGATGCCCAGGCGCGGATGGCGATCGTGACCTATGACGCGACGCTTGCCGCTCCCGATGGTAGCTCGATCAGCAAGAAGCGCTTCTCGGCCAGCGTGCCGGTATCGCAGATCGACGGCGCATTCGTCGGCGCACCGCTGAACGAAGCCGCGAACAAGGTGGCTGTAGAAGTCGCCGCCTGGGTCACCGCCGGCTGAGCGAGTGTCCGATCAGGCGAGGCTCTTGCTCACCTGTTCGGTAACGTCCTTCGACAATCCGGGCTGAGCAAGGATGCGCTTCAGCGCATTCTGCATCATTTCCCCGCGCTTCACATCGAACCGCCGCCAACGACCAAGCGGCGGCACAAGCCGCGCCGCCGTCTGCGGATTGATCGGATCGAGCGCGATGATCAGGTCGGCGACCATGCGATAACCTTCACCCGACTTGTGGTTGAACGCCCATTGATTGGCCGCGAACGCGCCATAGAGCGACCGGACACGATTGGGGTTCGTCAAGGTGAAGGACTTGTGCTGGGCAAGCTCCTTCACATGCGCGACGATATCGGGATGGAAGGACAGCGCCTGCGTCTGGAACCATTTGTCGAGCACAAGCGCATCGCCCGAATAGCGATTGTAGAACACGTCCAACGCGATCTCGCGCTTGTCGCCGCTGCTGTTGCTCAGCACCGCAAGCGCCGCCTGCCGCTCGGTCATATTGTCCGCGCGATCGAACTGGCTGAACGCCAGATCGTCGGCATCGGCAGCGCCGGAGCCCGAGAGATAGGCGATGGCCGTATTGCGCAGCTTGCGCGCGCCACGCGCCTGCGCCGAAAGCGAAAAGCTGTTCGCCTCCGTCCGGGCATGGATGTCCCGCCACAACGGTTCAAGCGCTTTACCGATCTTCGATTGCAGCCGGTCTCGCGCGGCATGAATCGCGTCGGGATCGACGATCGCCATCTGGTCGCCAAGATAGGATTCGCTCGGCAGCCTGATCGCTTCGGCGATGAAGGCGGCATCCAGCAGGGGGTCATTTGCGGTATCGCGTATCGCCGCAATCACCGGCGCATCATCAAGCGGTTGCCCGGAGACATCGCCGACCAGCGTGTTGACCATGAGTTGCTGCATCGCTTCGTAGCGGGCGAAGGGATCATCATCATGCGCGGACAGAAAGGCCAGTTCGTCCTGGGTCCGCTCTGTCTCGACGATGATCGGCGCGGAGAAGCCGCGATTGATCGACAGGATCGGCGCTGTCTCGAAACCCGCAAAGGCGAACTCCTGCTCCGCCTGCGTCAGCGTCAGTAGTGTGTCGCCCTTATGCTTGCCTGACGCGCGATCGAAGAGGGCGATGCGGATAGGGATCGCCATCGGCTGCTTGACCGGTTGGCCCGGCGTCGCAGGGATGGCCTGCCGCAGGATCAGCCGAGCTTCGCCATTCGCCGCATTATGCGCCATCAGGGCCTTTACGCGGGGCGTACCGGCCTGTTCATACCACAGGCGGAACTGCTGAAGGTCGATCTCCCCTCCATCCTCCATCGCACGGACGAAATCCTCGCAGGTTGCCGCCTGGCCGTCATGCCGGTCGAAATAGAGATCAGTGCCCTGCCGGAAGCGCGCCTCGCCCAGCATCAGCGCCATCATGCGGATCAGCTCGGCGCCCTTGTTATAGATGGTCGCCGTATAGAAATTGCCGATTTCCATATAGGATTCGGGACGGACGGGATGAGCGAGCGGCCCCGCATCCTCCTGAAACTGCGCCGCGCGCAAGGCGCGTACATCCTCGATCCGCTTGACGGGCGGGGAGCCCATATCGGCCGAAAAGCTCTGATCGCGAAAGACCGTGAAGCCCTCCTTCAGGGAGAGCTGGAACCAGTCGCGACAGGTTACGCGGTTGCCCGACCAGTTATGGAAATATTCGTGCGCCACGACGCCTTCGACCGCGTCGAAATCCATGTCCGTTGCCGTATCCGGATCGGCCAGAATGTATCGCGAGTTGAAGACATTCAGGCCCTTATTCTCCATCGCGCCGAAATTGAAATCGGCGACGGCGACGATGTTGAACACGTCCAGGTCATATTCCCGGCCATAGACCTTCTCGTCCCAGGCGATGGAATGTTTCAGCGCGGTCATGGCGTGGCCGGTGCGGGGGAGGTCGCTTTCCTTTACCCATATGCCCAATTTGACCTCACGGCCCGACATGGTGGTGAAGCTGTCGGCGTTGCAGGCAAGATCGCCGGCCACAAGCGCGAAGAGATAGCAGGGCTTGGGGAACGGGTCGTTCCATTCCGCCCAATGCCTGCCATCGTCCAAGTCGCCCGCGCCGACGGGATCGCCATTGGCGAGCAACACGGGGTAGAGCGTTTTGTCCGCCTCCATCCGCACATAATAGCGGCTGAGGACATCTGGTCGGTCCGGGAAGAAGGTGATGCGCCGGAACCCCTCCGCCTCACACTGGGTGCACAGCAGTCCACCGGATGCATATAGCCCCATCAACTGGGTATTGGCGATTGGCGAACTCTCGACCATCGTCTCGACGTTGTGGCTGTCGCCGGACAGTGGGACGACGAGCGCGCCGTCCTCCACCGTCCACTCGGTGGCGGTCAGCAAGCGGCCGTCGACTAGCACCTCCCTTGGCACAAGACCGTCGCCATCGAGCCTCAGCGCGTGGTCATGGGATCCGTTGCGCGTGACGGATAGCTTGGCACGGATCTGCGTGCGCTGGGCGTCCAGAATGAAGTCCAGCGCGACATCCGGCACCAACCAATCCGGCACGCGATAATCCGATCGGCGAATGACGACGGGCGGCTGAGCCGCGGCGGTGGATTGAACATCGGCCATCATTCTCTCCTATGCGGCCATGCGGTCGCATACAAGCATAGGCTTGGAGAAGCAGGAAAGGTTCCCGCCCCGGAGAGAAAATGCCGTTAGCTGCCGTTCGGGCCAGGTCCGGTTGGGCCGTTGCCGCCGGTCGCGCCGCCAGCGCCCACCGCGCCGATATTGCCGAAGATTTCCTGGAACAGGCTGCGATGGCGGCCAAGCGTCGGCGTCTTGTCGCCGCTGGGCGATATTCTCTGAACCGACTCAAGGCCCGTACGCGATACCTTGGCGACATTGCCCGCAGCGTCGAAGCTGACCCGAAGCACTGTCTGGCTCACCGGCTTGGGGCTCGAGAAGGCCAACTGACGCATGTCGCGGGACAGATAATACCAGTCGCCTTGGCCGAACTGCTCCGAGAAGGTCGGATGACCCAGCGTCGCTTCCACGGATTCGCGATTGTCGATGCCTGGCTGGATCGAGTCCACCAACAGCTTGTCGACTTGATAGCCCTGATGGGTGCGAATGCGCGTGCAACCGGACGTCATGACCGCCATGGCGAGCACGCCCGTAGCGAGAATGAGACGCCCGCCCCGGAAACGGTGGGAGGATTGGCGCATGATAGTCTCCTGGAGGCCGCTCGGGCTGCTTCGATCACAATTCCGTGCAAGGCCATTGCATTGACGGGCATGCCAATCAATATGGAAATGCGCCGGGGCAGACAAGTGCCACGCCGCCGGGCGCCTCGTCCGACCCCGCAACTCGAACGTCCCGGCCAGTTCGGGCCGGAAAACCGCCATGTCTTTCCTGTCCCGACTCTTTCAGCGCAGTGATCCGCGCGATGTAATGATGCCGCTCTATAATGCGATAGTGGCGCAGGGGCGGCGTCCGCACTGGTATGTTGAGGGCAAGGTGCCCGATACGCTGGACGGGCGCTTCGACATGATCGCCGCCATTTTGGTCATGGTGCTCCTGCGGCTGGAGGGGGAACCTGATCGCAAGCAGGAAAGCGTGTGGCTGACAGAGATATTCGTCGAGGACATGGACGGCCAGCTCCGCCAGATCGGCATTGGTGACATGATCGTCGGCAAGCATATCGGCAAGATGATGAGCGCGCTTGGCGGACGGCTGTCCGCCTATCGCCCGGCTATGGAGCCGGCAGGCGACCTGCGCGCTGCGCTGGAGCGCAACCTGTATCGTGGCGAAACGCCGGGCGATGCGGCTCTCGCCTATGTCGAGGAAAGCCTGCGTGGTTTTAGGGCCGGACTGGACGCCATGCCGGCCGATGCGATCCTGGAGGGAGGGCTTCCGCAATGACGGCCACGCCCGCGCCTGAATTTTCGCGCATCATAAAGCTCGATCAACTCGGCAAGGCGGGCACCACGCATACGATTGCGCCGACGGACGACGAGCGCGCCGCTCTCGCGCGCCGCTTTGGCCTGCTCGCGCTCGACCGGATGGAGGCGGATTATGCGCTGACCGAGGAAGACGGGGCGTTGATGGCGCGGGGGCAGTTGCGCGCGGCCCTGTCGCAGCCCTGCGTCGCGACGGCGGAGCCTGTTCCCGAGACGATCGACACACCCTTTGCCATCCGCTTCATCCCGGAGAGCTTGGAACCCGTCGGCGATGAGATCGAGGTCGACGGAGAGGACTTCGACACCGTCATCTACACCGGCGAAAGCATAGATGTAGGGGAGGCGATTGCCGAAACCCTCGCTCTTGCGCTCGAACCCTATCCCCGATCGCCCAACGCCGACGCCTTTCTGAAGGACGCGGGCGTCTTGAGCGAGGGGCAGGCCAGCCCCTTCGCGGCGCTGCTCGCTATGGCGACCAAGAAGAAGACATAGGCGACAGGTTCCGCCTTTGTTCCGAAAGCGCTTTCTGTTAG
This sequence comes from Sphingobium sp., assembly GCA_023266635.1. Taxonomy (GTDB): domain Bacteria; phylum Pseudomonadota; class Alphaproteobacteria; order Sphingomonadales; family Sphingomonadaceae; genus Sphingobium. The sequence continues at coordinate 1,590 of JAHFPU010000014.1, read as the reverse complement.
GGAAGGCGCCATGGACGACGATGTCCCTCCGCTGAGGAAGATCATCCATATCGACATGGACGCCTTTTATGCGTCAGTCGAGCAGCGCGACAATCCGGATTTGCGGGGACAGCCCGTTGCCGTCGGCGGTGGCGGTCCGCGCGGGGTGGTGGCTGCGGCCAGTTATGAAGCGCGCGCCTTTGGCGTCCGCTCCGCCATGCCTGGCGCTCGCGCGCGACGGCTGTGCCCGACCCTGATCTTCACGCCGCCCCGTTTCGATGTATATCGGCAGGTTTCGGGCCAGGTGCGCGCAATCTTCGAGCGGTTCACCGACATTATTCAACCCCTGTCGCTGGACGAGGCCTATCTGGACGTCACGGAAAACAAGCCGGGTCTGACATCCGCCACACAGGTCGCCGAACAGATTCGGCAGATGATCCGTGAAGAGACGGGCCTGACCGCATCGGCGGGCGTGTCGTACAACAAGCTGATCGCAAAGCTCGCGTCCGACGAGAACAAGCCGGATGGGTTATGCGTCGTACGTCCCGCGGAGGGAGCGGCTTTCGTCGCCCGGATGCCCGTGCGGCGCATCCATGGCGTGGGTCCGGTGACGGCGCAGCGGATGCAGGCGCTGGGCATAGAGACCGGAGCCGACCTGCGCGATCGCGACCTGCGATTTCTCGAACAGCATTTCGGCAAATCGGCGCTCTATTATTACCGAGCGGTGCGCGGCCGGGATGATCGCCCGGTCCATGACCGCGAGGCCCGCAAGTCGGTCAGCGTGGAGGACACCTTCTTCACTGATCTGGTGACGCGGGACGAACTGATCCAGGAACTGGACCGGATTTCGGAGCGGCTGTGGGAAAGGATCACCAAGGCGCAGGCCTATGGGCGGACCGTGACGCTGAAGATCAAATTCGCCGATTTCGCGATTATCTCTCGTTCACGTTCTTTCACGCTGCCTGTCCGCGACGCCGCAACGATCGCGGAAACGGGAAGGGCGTTGCTGCTGGCGCAATTACCCCTCCGCATGGGCGCCCGGCTACTCGGCCTTGGCGTGCACAATCTGGAGGACCCGGAGGCGGATGCGAGCGCCGGGCAACTGGCGCTCGCCATCTAGTCGTCGATCAGAACGGCACCCAGTTCCGCTTCTCGGTGAACTTCATATAGCCCGCGTTCACGCCCAGCCGATAGCCGACGCCAAGGCGGATTGGGATAAGGACGATGTCGCCGCGGCGCAGATAGCTGGCGTTGAATCCGCCGACGAAATAAGCCGCACCCTCGCCAGCGGGAAAGCGGCGATAGATGTCCTGTGTGTCATAGAGATTGTAGACGAGCACAAAGGTGTTGCCGGCATTGCCGCCCGCGTCGAAGCCGACGGACGGGCCGGTCCAGTAGATGTCCCGCTTGCCCTCGACCTTGTGGGTAAGGGTCCCCGACCCATAGCGCAGGCCGACGACCAGCGCGCCCGACGCTTCGCGACCGGCGATATAGGCATTGGGCTGGCCCTGTTCCTTCAGGATTTTCTCGATGATCCCGGCAAGACCCTGCGCGCCCTTTCCGAACACGCCCTCCGCCGCGCCGATCAGATCGTCCTTCTGATAGGATGTG
>JAHFPU010000163.1 GCA_023266635.1 Sphingobium sp. | reverse complement strand
CCTATGCGCGGCGGCATGTGCATAATGCGCGCTTCACCTTCGGCACCGGCAAGGTCGGGGATCTGGCGGCATTCGCATCGGCGATCATCCTGGGGCTGGCGTCGCTCGGCATCGCGGTGGAGGCGATCATGCGCCTGATGCAGCCGCAGGCGGTGCGGTATGACGAGGCGATCATCGTCGCGATATTCGGCCTGATCGTGAATGTCGGCAGCGCGATGTTGCTGATGAAAGGCGGCGGCGGCCATGTGCATGGTCCGGGGCATCGTCACGCGCACGGTCATGATCACGCCCATGACGATCATGGGCATGATCACGACCATCATCATGCTCATGGCGCGCCATCGGGCGGGCAAGACAATAATCTGCGCGCCGCCTATCTGCATCTTGTGGCGGACGCAGTGACATCGGCCATGGCGATCGCGGCATTGATCGCGGCGCGGCTGACTGGCTGGGTATGGCTGGACGCGGTCACGGGTCTGGCTGGGGCGATCCTGATCGCGCGCTGGTCCGTGATGCTGATGCGCGATTCGGCGGCGGTGTTGCTGGATACGGCGGACGAGGCGTTGCTCGACGCGATCCGTGCGAAGGCGGAAAAGACGGGCGCGACCATTGCCGACCTGCATGTCTGGCGCATCGGGCCGGAGGCGCATGCCGCGATCCTGAGCGTACCGGGCGGCGACGCGCTGGCGGTGCGCAGTGCGCTGGCGGATATTTCAGGGTTGGAGCATGTGACGGTGGAGTGCCGTTAGGATTGGGTGGAAACCGTCTTTATTTCCCGTTCGTCCTGAGTAGCCATTGAGCGAAGTCGAAATGGCGTATCGAAGGACATAGCTAGGCGCGAGGTACTTCGATACGAGCCTTCGACAAGCTCAGTCTCTACTCAGCACGAACGGTTTTGACGTGGACCCAAGAATATTAGAGAAAAGATTGCGCGTGCTGCAGCACCACGTCGCAGACCTTGGATTTCAGCTTCGACTTCAGGCTACCCAATGGCAGGGATGATCCGTCCATCTGCAACAGGCCCTTCTGGCCATTGGCATAGCCGTCCGAGGATTTGATCCCGCTCTGGCCGGTCAGTTTGCCGAGCACCGAGGTGGCATTGCTGCCGCCCAGAAATTTGTTCTTCAGGCAATAGCCGAGCACGCCGGCCGCATTGCTCGCGCCGACGGACCCGACATTGGGCAGAACCGCGCCAAGCAGGCCGCCCTGGCCGCCAAGGCCGGACAGTTGCGCGGGCGCGGCGCTGGCGGTGGCCAGGATCAGCGCCAGCGCGGCGAAACGAACAGGAGCATGTGGCATGGACAGGTCCCCCCCGGGGCGGTCCGGCGCGATTGCCGACCCTGCCCTTGGGCGGATTGTGCGCTCAACGCGCTGCGTCGGCAATGGGTCTTGTTCAGCCCGCGGGTTTGGCCGCCTCGGCGTCCCATTGGGCCTTGCAACTGGACAGCAGAAGGTCGCCCTTCTTCTTGTTCACCTTCCAGCATCCCTCGGCGAGGGAGGGGAGGCTGGCGCGGAAGCCGTAGCCGGGGGTGCCAAAATATTGCTCGCCCGAGAGGGTCAGCGATTTCTTCAGCTCGCCCATCCGCTTCTGTGCGACTTCATAGAGGTGCCCGCGATCGGCGAAGATCGCATCGCGGCCGATGGAGCCTGCGACCTGACAGAAGCCGCGCTGCGCCTGCACGGTCGAATAGGTCGAATAGATGCGGGTGCCATATTGGTCGGCGGCGGCCTGACCCGGCTTGCCCTTGCCGGCGGTGCGCTGGAAATAGCCCTCCACCGTTTTAAGCGCATCCGCCAGTTCGCTGTCATGATGGGCGATGGTGGCGTTGTAGTTGCTGGTGGTCAGCAAGGTCGGCTCGAAATCGCATTGCAACGCCGCGACGTTGAGGGCCGCACGCAAATTCCAGACGAGACCGGCGCGCAATTCTTCCGGCGTGGCGCCGGGCAGGCCGAGGTTCATCTCCGGCTCCGCGCCGGTCACGGGTGGGGCGGAAAAGTCTGGCGGATTCCAAAACAGCTGCGCGCTCGCCGGCGCGGAAAACATGGTTAATGGCAGGATGGTCAGGGCGACCCGGCGAACGGCGATACGGATCACGATATCGGATTCCTTGAAAAATCAGGATGCCGTTACGCCCGTAGGGCGTCGGCGAGGGGCGGGGCATAGCATGGCGCTATATGGCCGCCCGCGCTTGTCGATGAAGCGCGCTGTACGGAGGATGAACCGACCGTTTGTTATTGATCTGAAACGACTTCTGCGCCCGGGTCGGCCGGAGCGGCGCTGTTCGTTGTGGGTGCGGACGCGACCTTTGGCGCCGTGCTGTTGCTGGAGGTGACGGGGGCCATAGCCGTGCCCTCGGCCTTCACGCCGTCAAGGTCCGTCATCGCGTCCGTCGCGGTGCCGTCAACGACGTCCATATCCTTCATCGCAACCGTGCTGTTGCCGCCGCTGCCGCTCTTGCTGCAGGCCGCCAGCGAAGGCAGCATTGCGGCCGCCAGGCAAAGGGCGCCGATCATGCGGCGGGTGGCGGTGGAGGATGACGGCATCCTGTTCTCCAGTGACGTGGGACCCATACCCGGTGCTTGCGATGCGGCCGTGGCGGGAAAACAAATGGGCGAAAGGTTAACCGGACGCAAGCCTTGCCTCACGCCGCGCGCGCGCATCGGCCAAGCCGTGCGAGGAACGCGGGGAAATGTCGTTCCAGTGCCGTATCGAATTGTGCCATCGAAATATCCTTGCCCAGAGCCTGTAGGCTTGTGACCGGATATTCGGCGATTCCGCAGGGAACGATGCCTCCGAAATGTGAGAGGTCCGGAGCGACATTCACCGAGAAGCCGTGCAGCGTCACCCATTTGCGGACTCGCACGCCGATCGCCCCGATTTTCGCCTCGCGCCCGTCCAGATCGTCGGTCCATATGCCGATCCGACCCTCCGCCCGGCGCGCCTCGACGCCGACATCGGCGAGGCTGTCGATCACCCAGCCTTCCAGATTATGGACGAAATTGCGGATGTCCTTGCCGCGCGCGGCGAGGTTGATGCTGAGATAGCCGACCCGCTGGCCCGGACCATGATAGGTGTAACGGCCACCGCGTCCGGCGTCATAGACCGGAAAGCGGCGGTCCAGCATTTCGGCCGGGTCGGCGCTGGTCCCGGCGGTATAGAGCGGCGGATGTTCGAGCAGCCAGATGCGCTCCCCGGCGCTGCCCTCCGCGATCGCGGCGGCGCGCGCCTCCATGTCGGCCAGCGCCTGCGGATAAGGGACCTGCGCTTCGTCCCGCCGCCATTCGAAACCGTCAATGCTGTTCATGGCGTTTCCTTGACTTGGGAAAGGCGAGCGATCAAGTCTGCCGCTCGTGCCGCCCCCGATTACTGGATATAGGGCGGCTAATGCTCTGAAAGGAAGATATGGCGGCGCTCTCTATCGGCAAGGCGTGGGAGGAAAGCGTGGCCTTCGTCAAGCGCGAGGGGCAGTTGCTCTTCCCTGTGGCGCTGCTGTTCCTGGCGGTGCCGTTCGCCATCCTGTTCCAGATGATGCCGGCCGAATATCTGGCCATGACGCCAGGACAGACGAAGATACCGCCGCTGCCGCCCACCGTGAAGCTGGGCATGATGGTCACGGCAATCATCACGCTGGCGGGGTCGCTGACGCTGTATGCGCTGGCGCTGAAACCGGGAATCAGCGTCGGCGAGGCGATCCGGCTGGGCGTCCAGCGCCTGCCGGTTTTGATCGGCGCGGCGCTAATCGCGGCCCTGGGCTATCTGATGGGCGTCGTCCTGCTGTCGCTGGTCGCCGGACTGCTGTCCGTCGTCATCGGCGCGCCCGCAGCCGTGACCCTGGCGACGATCGTGCTGGTGCCGCTGCTGATCTATATCATCGCCCGGCTGATCCTGCTCAACGCCGTGGTGATCGACCGCAATGACGGCCTGATCGCCAGCCTAAGGGCGGCGTGGATGCTGACGGCGGGACATGTGTGGCGGCTGATCGCGTTCATCATCGTGCTGATCGTGATATCCTCGATCATCCAGATGGCGGTGCAGGCGGTGTTCGGCGTCATCGGCGGCCTGGCAGGCGGGCCGGAGGCGGCGCGCGCCACGGGCGATTTCGCCGTCGCCGCGACGTCGGCGGTGATCCAGATCTATTTCCAGGTGATGACCGCGCGCATCTACCGCCAGCTCAACGGCTGATCGGCTACCCCAAGATCGGGATATGCGGCGCGGCGTCGCGCGGCATCAAGCCGGATACTCGGGGGTCGTCGAATATCTCGACCTCCCGGAAAAACGGCGTGAAGCCAGACCGAATATAGAAGCTGAGCGCCCGGGGATCGTCGAGCGTGCAGGTGTGGACCCAGAAGCGCTCCACCCCCTTGCGCCATGCCAGCGACTTGGCCTGGCCCATCATCCAGCGGCCCATGCCCTTTCCGGACAGCTCCGGAATCAGGCCGAAGAAGGACAGCTCACAGTCTGGCATCTGCCGGAAGTCCAGTTCGATAATCCCGACCTCTATGCCCTGGGGATCGCACACGGCGTAGATTTCCACGGCGGGGTCGTGGATGACTGCCTCCACCCGCGCGTGCGGCATGACAAGGCGGGAAAACCACATCCAAGGTTCGCCGACGCGGCGGAACAGGGCGCGATATTTCTCCAGCGCCGGTTCCCGCCAGCGCATCAGACGCAGGGGAGACGTCGCCACCGGCGCGGGCCTTGGCCGTTCGCGCATTTCCAGATGCGTGACGATCGTCGCGATCTGGCGGGGATCGACGGGGGTCAGCGACATGGCGGTCTCAGCTCCAGCTCGCCATTGGCGGCAGGCTCATCAGGATCGCCTCGATATTGCCGCCGGTCTTCAGGCCGAACAGCGTACCCCGGTCATGGACCAGATTGAATTCGGCATAGCGGCCGCGCCATTCGAACATCTGGGTCATGTCGGCGTCGGTCCATGGCGTCGCCATGCGGCGGCGGACGATGGGCGGGAAGGCGGTAAGGAAGGCTTCGCCGACGCTTTTCGTGAAAGCGAGATTCTCCGCGAAGTCCCCGGTCAGATGATCGTAGAAAATGCCGCCGACGCCGCGATGGACCTTGCGGTGGGGGATGTAGAAATAGTCGTCGGCCCACGCCTTGAACTTCTCGTAATAGGCCGGGTTATGCGCATCGCAGGCGGCGCGGAAGGCAGCGTGGAAGTCCGCTGTATCCTCCTCATAGGGAATCGGCGGATTGAGATCAGCGCCGCCGCCGAACCAGCGTTTTTCCGTCACCAGGAATCGCGTGTTCATATGCACGGCGGGCACATGCGGGTTGGCCATGTGCGCGACCAGGCTGATGCCGGTGGCGAAAAAGTGCGGGTTGTTCTCCGCGCCATGGATCGTCTTGGCGAATTCGGGCGCGAACACGCCGCCGACGGTCGAGACGTTGACGCCGACCTTCTCGAACACCTTCCCCTTCATGACGCCGCGCACGCCGCCGCCACCTTCGCCGGGCGTGATGCCCTCCGCCTCGCGATCCCAGGGGGCGAAGTCGAAGGCGGCGTCGCTGCCCGCCTCCCGCTCTATCTCCTCGAATGCATTGCAGATTCGGGTGCGGAGCGATTCGAACCAGGCGCGCGCCTCTGCCTGTTCCTGATCCAGCTGTATCATTGCGGATATTGTCCCGTTTGCCTCAACGCCTCGCTGAGCGCGATGCCCGCTGACACCGCGATGTTCAAGGACCGAAAGCCCGCCGCCATGGGAATCCGCACGCGCAGATCGGCCATGTCGCGCACGTCGTCAGGCACGCCCGCGCCCTCCGACCCCATCAGCAGCACGTCATCGGGCAGGAAGCGCGCGTCGGGCAGGGGGACGGAGGCATGGCTGCTGAGCAGGACGATACGGCGGCTCTTCGCTTGGCAATCCTGCCGGAAGTCCGCGAAATTGGCGTGTTTGGTGACGTCCGCCGCTTCGCCATAGTCCATCGCCGCCCGTTTCAGGCGCGCGTCGGAAAAGGCGAATCCGCACGGCATTATGATGTCCACCGGCGTCGTGAAGCAGGCGGCAAGGCGCAGGATGGCGCCGACATTGCCGGCTATCTCCGGCTGGTACAGGGCAACACGCATGCCCCGCCCATAGTGCAGTGCGGCAATTTGTCATAGACAAGACCAAATAGCTGTTGGCAAAACCCATATTGGAACGCTACAGCCGCCCAAACCGCGCCTGGGGGATAGGTATGCCGTGTCTATGGCGACCCGAATCTCTTGATAATCATGGCTGAGCAAGGCAAGGCGTCGGTGACAGGGACGACTAAAGAGGGGTCAGTGCATGGCGACGGCTGAACATACGGAAACCGAAGGTCTATCCGGTGGGGACGGTGTGAGGCGGCGCGACTTCATCAATATCGCGGCGGTCAGCTTCGCCGGTGTTGGCGCGGTCGCTGTTGTCCTTCCCCTCATCAACCAGATGAACCCGAGCGCCGACGTTCTGGCGCTTTCGACCAGCGAAGTCGATCTGTCGGCCATCGAACCCGGCCAGGCGATCAAGACCACCTTCCGCAGCCAGCCGCTGTTCGTGCGTCACCTGACGCCCAAGGAGATAGCGGAGGCCGACGCGGTCGATGCATCGACCCTGCGCGATCCCCAGACGCTGGAAGAGCGCACTGTGGACGGCAAGACCCAGTGGCTGATCACGATGGGCGTCTGCACTCACCTGGGCTGCGTGCCGCTCGGCGCGGGCGAGGGTGAGGTTCGCGGAGAATTTGGCGGCTATTTCTGCCCTTGCCACGGTTCGACCTATGATACGGCGGCGCGTATCCGGAAAGGTCCGGCACCCAAGAATCTTGAGGTGCCAAAATATAGCTACACGTCCGACACCGCCATTCTCGTAGGCTGAGGAAAAGATCCATGAGTTTCCCCTGGGCAGCACATTACACCCCCAAGGCGCCGCTGATGAAGTGGATCGACGAGCGTCTTCCGCTCCCGCGTCTCGTCTATAACAGCATCGGCGCCGGGTATCCGGTTCCCCGCAATCTCAACTATATGTGGAACTTCGGCGTCCTGTCGGGTCTCGCACTGGTCATCCAGATCGTCACCGGCATCATCATGGCGATGCATTATGCCGCCAATGAGCTGGTTGCGTTCGGCACCGTCGAGCATGTGATGCGCGACGTGAACTCCGGCTGGCTGCTGCG
>JAHFPU010000162.1 GCA_023266635.1 Sphingobium sp. | reverse complement strand
GAAACAGGGGGCCGATGGCTTCAAAATCTTGGGCAAGAAGGTCTATCTGATCAACAATGATGCGCCCATGCGCAATGTGACCTTCCTGCTATGAGAGGTGCAGGCGAAGGAGCGGGCAAGCCGCGCCGTGAGCAGCCACTCATCGCTACCGTCATTGGCGATCCGGCGGGTATCGGTCCAGAGGTCTGTGTCAAGGCACTCGCCGCCGGCAACCACGCGGCGCGGCACCTATTGATCGGAAGCATCGACGCTGTCCGGTTCGCGGCCGCGGCGAGCGGGATTAGCCCTCCCATCTACCAGGTGGAAACGCCGGATGAGGTGTCCGGCGCGGTTGGCGAAATCGCCGTTCTCGACCCCGGCTCGCTGGCGAGGGAGGCATGGGAAATCGGACGGTCAGGCGCCGCTTCGGGCCGGGCGGTGATCGAATGGATCCGCTTGGCCGAGCAATTGGCTCGCAATGGAGGGATCGATGGCTGGATCATGGCCCCGGTCGACTCGCAATCACTCAAGGCGTCTGGCGAAATATCGTCCATCGACGATCTTCAGCCGGCTGGAACCTATCTATTGCGAGTCAGCCCCTCGTTGCGGATCGTTCCAATCACCGAGCATATCAGCATCGCCGAGGTCCCGGGCACTGTCTCTGCCGCGGCGGTGTCGTCGCTGATCGGTCTCGTTGACGAGACTTTCAGGCGTTGGGGCGTCAATGCCCCCAGGATCGGCGTCGCCGGCCTGAATCCGCACGCGATGGGAACTGAAGAAGTGCGCGAGATCGCGCCGGCGGTCGAACGGGAGCGCGCGGCGGGGCGCCGCGTCGAGGGGCCGGTGTCGCCCGATTCGATATTTCGTCTTGCCATGGAGGGGCGATACGACGTCGTTGTCTCAATGTATCATGACCAGGGCCAGATTGCGCTCAAGACGGCTGCCTTCGAAGGCGCGTGCACCATCTATATCGGCCTCGATTATGTTCATCTGACCGTACCGCACGGATCTGCCATGGAAATTGCGGGACAGGGCATCGCCCAGCACGCCAGCATGGCCTCCGCGATGAAGATGGCCGAATCACTCTGCTTCGGGAGAGGGTTTTATGCCGGCGACGATTGACCCCGGACTTCAGATGCAGGTGCGCATGGCGGCGCGCGGCCTGGCGCACGCCGGGCTCGTGCACGCGTTCGGCCATTGCAGTGCGCGCATCGATGCGCGGCACTTTCTTGTCTGTGCCGCAATGCCCATGGGGCTTATCAAGGACGAACCCGGTACTATTGTCTCGGTCGATGGCGCCCTTCCCCAAAAAGTGCTTGGCGAAGTGCGCGCGCACCAGGCGATTTATGCCGCGCGGTCCGATGTCGGCGGCATTTGTCGCATCATGCCCGCCGCCACCATGTCGTTGTCGACGCTCGGGATCACACCGGCGGCGCGGCACGGCCTAGGCGCCTATTTCGCTCCCCGGCCGCCGCTTTGGGACGATCCCAGGCTCCTGCGCGACGACGCTTCAGCGAGAAATCTTGCAATTGCCCTTGGCGAGGCTCGTGCGATCGTCATGCGAGGAAACGGAGCGATTACGGTCGGGCAAGACCTGAAGGAAGCTGCGACTTTTGCCTTCTTCCTCGAAGACGCCGCGCGGGTAGAGCGCGACGTGCGCTCGATGGGGTTCGGCCCTCAACACGGGCTTCTCGATGAAGACGAGATACGCGCGCGCCAGACCCTGGCCGGCGGCGTCGTTGAGCGGATGTGGAGTTGGCTGACGGCGATGGACGTGACCGAAGGTCGAGGAGCAAGCGGCGGATGACGTCAGGCGCGGTGCTCGCATATGCCCCGTTGCCTCGCCCGAATACCAGCAAGAAAGAGGAAACGATATGACCGACATGACCAAGACAGACACCTTCGCGGGGCGCGTCGCGCTCATCACGGGCGCGGGGCAAGGAATCGGGCGGGTTTTCGCCAAAGGCTTCGCGCGCGCCGGTGCGAAAATCGCCATCGTCGAACTGAACGAAGACAGCGGACGGTCGGTAGCGGCCGAGGTCGAAGCGGAATGTGGCGCCGGCACCGTTATCGCCATTCGGGCCGATGTGGCCGATCCGGCAGCCGTCGACGCCGCCGTAGCGGAGACATTGGAAGCCTTTGGCCGCATTGACATCGCCATCAACAATGCGGCGATCTTCTCGACGCTGAAAATGCGGCCCTTCGAGGAAATCCCGTTTGACGAGTGGAGACAGGTCATGCGCGTGAACGTCGATGGCGTAATGCTGGTGTCCAAGGCGTGCGCGCCGGTAATGCGAGGTAATCGTCATGGGCGCATCATCAACATCTCGTCCGGGGTGGTGACTATGGGCCGACCGCACTATTTACATTATGTGGCTTCCAAAGCGGCGGTGGTCGGTATGACGCGCGCCATGGCGCGTGAACTCGGCGCCGACGGGATCACGGTGAATGCGCTGCTTCCGGGCGCAACCTTCACGGAGATCGAGCGCGAGACGGTGACGCCCGCGCAAAAGACCCAGATATTGAACATGCAGTGCATCAAGCGCCACGAGACCGCAGACGACTTGCTCGCCGCAGCGCTTTACCTCGCGTCCGACGGCGCAGAATTTGTGACGGGCCAGTCGATAGCCGTCGATGGCGGTACGACGTTTCGCTGAACAGGCCCGCAACGAGGCGGGCGGAATGGCCAGCCGGGTGCGGACGGCATCCTGTTGCATCTCGCAGCTATGACTTTGACAAGCCCGATAGGAAAGCTATGCCATCTGTACGTTCGGCCGCATGAGGGTCTCGGCAAGAGGTGTAGCAGACGCAGTGGCGGACATTTCCCCAGCTCACGACAATTCGCACAAGCCACAAGGCGAACGCAGTAGAAAGATGCGGGCTCGAATCCTTTCGGCCGCTATCAATCTGTTGCGCGAGAAAGGTTATTCGGCGTTTCGCGTCGCGGACGTTGCCGAAAGCGCAGGCGTCTCTCGCGGAGCGCAGCTTCACCATTTTCCGACAAAGGACCAACTAGTCGCCGCCTGCCTGGAGCAGGTTTTTTCGGCAGCCCTGGAGAAGGCGACCGCTGCCGCGGGTAAGGCTATCGAAGATGACGGCCTCCTCGAGGCTGCATGCGACGATGCAGAGGCATTCTTCTACGGTGAAGATTTTTTGATCGCGCTCGACCTCGTCATCTCGGGAAACAAACTTCGGGCCCTCGCCGACGATGTTCGCGGTATGTCGCAGCAACGACGCGTCGGGGCCGAGCAAGTCTGGGTCAGCCGTTTTGCCAAGACCGGCCTGTCTCCGTCTGACGCCGAAGACATATTGTGGCTGCTGTGGAGCGTGCTCCGCGGATTGGCGGTGCGAGCCCAAATCGGAAAGGACCCCGAGCGGGCAAGGCGCGTCACCGAGCTGACAATTGCCTTGCTGTCCGGCTATGCGCAGTCGCTGCGGGAGCGGAACGACGGGACGGGCGGCCCAGACGCTATTGGTTGAAGCTTGCGATGACAAGCTTCTCGCCGCGCAGTGATCGCTGCCCAACCATGGGGTCCCGTTCCCTCAAGCCGCGTAGACATTACCATAGCGTTCGCGCAGTTGCTTCTTGTCGATTTTCCCTGTTGCCGTAAGTGGCACCGCGCCGACGAGGATGCGATCGGGCAGCTGCCATTTCGCGAATTCCGCGGATAGGGTTGATAGAATTTCCTTTTCGTCGGGAAGGATTCCATCATGAGGCTCGACGATCAAGAGCGGGCGCTCTTCCCATTTAGGGTGCGGAATGCCGACGACCGCGGCGATCTTGACCCCGCTGCACCCAGCGGCAACATTCTCAAGGTCGATTGAGCTGATCCACTCTCCTCCCGACTTGATGACATCTTTGGTGCGGTCTGTGATTCGCATGAACCCCTGGGCGTCGAGTGTCGCAACGTCGCCGGTATCGAACCACCCGTCGACATCGGTGCAATCCGCCGGCTGACGAAAATAGCGCTGAACCACCCACGGACCCCGCACCTGTAGCGCGCCTGCCGTCGCCCCATCGTGGAGGCAGGGGTGCCCGTCTTCGCCCAAGATGCGCATCTCGACGCCGAACTGGAGCCGTCCCTGCCGCGTCCACAATATATCCTGCATCGCTGCCTCGCCGAGGTCCGCGACGGCCGGCGTCGGTGTTGCGATCACACCGAGCGGGCAGGTCTCGGTCATTCCCCAGAGCTGAAGGACATCGACATCATGGTCGGCCTTGAAGCTTTCTGCCATCGCGCGAGGTACGGCGGAGCCCCCGATCATAATCCGCTTGAGCGTTCCCGTGTCGCCGCCGGTTGCCTCGAGGTGGGCGAGATACATGGTCCAGATCGTGGGCACCCCACCGGTAAAAGAAACCGCCTCCCCTCGGATTAGGGCCTGGAGGCTAGGACCGTCCATGCGGTCGCCAGGAAGAACGAGCTTGGCGCCGCAGAGCGGCGCCACGAACGGAAGGCCCCAGGCGGTGGCGTGATAGAGCGAGGAGCAAGGCATCACGCAATCGAACGACGTGAGGCCGAACGCGCTCGCCAAGCCCGCTCCCATCGCATGCAGAACGACTGCCCGGTGGCTGTAGAGAACCCCCTTGGGATCGCCTGTGGTCCCCGAGGTGTAACAAAGAAACGCCCCGGAATTTTCATCGATTTCGGGCCAGGTGATCGAGACCGGTGCCGACGCGAGCAAGGGCTCATAGGCCAGCGCCCCGAACCCCTCGCCGACGCCAACGCCTTCGTCGGACAGTACGATGTATTTTTCGATATGCGGGAGGCTGGGCGCAATCCGCTCGACGAGCGCGGCGAGGTTGGGCTCGAACGCCAATATGCGACTCTCGGCATGGTTCAAGGTAAAGATCAGCTGATCGTCGGGGAGCCGGGGGTTGGCGGTGTGAAGCACTGCCCCAAGGCCCGGGACCGCGTAGAAGAGTTCCAAATGCCGGTGCGTGTTCCAGGCGAGCGACGATATCCGGTCACCGCTCCCGATCCCGGCAAGGGTGAACATGTTGGCAGCCTGCGCTACCCGGCGGGCGAGCGCTGCATAATCATAACGCCACAACCGATCGCTGCCGATTTCGCGCGACACCACTTCCCGGGTTGCGTGCGCGGCGGCGGCATATGTCAGGATCGTGCCGATCGCCAGTTGCGCAGGCTGCATTTGTCCCGTGATCGTCATGCATGCATCCTTCGACAAGTAGCAGTTGAACGGACCGTCTTTACGCGACAGCAAACAAAGTCCGCCAGCACAAGCCACCGAGGCTCATGCTGGCGGACACGGCGGCAGCCCGGCCGCACGCGATCCGCGGGATCAAGCCCTTGGACCGCGTTTGGGCGCGTCAGAACCGGAGTTCGGCGCTGACGCCCACTTTTCTTGGCTGTTCGTAAAAGCCGTCAGTTGCCTGCGCCCCGACACGAATGGTCTGGAAGACCTTTTCGTTGGTGAGGTTGGTCGCCCAGAGGCTGAATTTCCAGCGATCACCGGTTGGGGCAAAGGATATCGACGCATTGGTAAGGGTATAGCTCGGCTGGGAGAAAATATTCTGGAAGTCATAATAGAGCCGGGTCGAGTAGAAGGTGTTGACCGAGACCCCAAGGCGCCCTGCATCGAACTCATGGCCCCAATCGACCCCCAGGTTGAACGTCCACTTCGGGGCGCGGGTCATCACGTTACCCGACGCGTCCGCCGGGGCAACAGTGTTGCCTCCGTCGGGGCGCGGGAAAAAGCTCTGCGCGAGCGGAAAATCACGATAGCGCGCGTGGCTGTAGGCCGCCGAGCCGCGGATGTTGAGATCGTCAATCGGTTGGATAATCGCCTCGAACTCGCCGCCATAGATTTTGGCGCTCGCTGCGTTCTGCAGGACGTAGCTCGGACCCGACGCGTCTTTGGCCTGAACTTGCAGATCGTCGTACGTATAGTGATAAACGGCGAGGTTCGTGCGGAGCCAATTGAAGGGGTCGACCTTGATGCCGGCCTCCCATGCCTTGATGTTCTCGGGATTGACCGGATTCGGCGATGTGCCCGCCATATTGTAGACGCCGCTTTTGAATGCGGTGCCATAGCTTGCATAAATGCTTCCGTCGGGTGCGAACTGGTACCGGACTGCGCCGCGATAGTTGAACTTGTTGAACGACTTGGCGGTCTTCGGAACGACCAGATTTCCATTAACGACCTGTTCGAAGGTCCGCCGCTCGGTGGTGTACCGCGCGCCGACAGTGATGAACAGGTCGTCGACGATCTCGTAGGTTCCTTCGGCAAAGCCCGCGAACGAGCGACCCGATAGTGCGGGATCAAGGTTGAGGGTGGTCGGAGGGATTCCAGGCCCCGGCGACGTGACGATATCCAACTCAGAATGACCGCCGAACTGGTAGAAATAGCCGCCCAGGAGCCACTGGAATCGGCCGGGGTCGGCAGACGTGAACTTGATTTCCTGGCTCCCCGATTCCGTCGCAAATGTTGCAGGGAAATTACCGAGGAAGATGTTCGAGGCGTCCGAATCGGTTTCCTGGTACCAGCGCAGATTCATGAAGCCGCTCGTCGCCTCAAGGTTGAAGCCGTCGAACTCGAGTTTTACATGCAGCGCCGCACTCCAGCGCCGTAAGTCCAGCGTAGGAATGCTGGTCAGTGACGCCTGCCAAGCGTCGGTCGGAAGTATAACGCCCGGGAAGCGACGGCCGGCCGTATTCCCATTGACCGGCTGGGGCGAATTGGTCGTGCTGTTCTGGTCGAAGAATTCGCCGGTCAGGATGACCTTGGCATTGTCGGAAGGCTGCCACAGCAGCTTGCTGCGAAAGTTGATCACTTGCTGGTCGCCGAGCGTGCCGCCGCGCACCAGATCGTCGATATAGCCGTCGTTCTTGCGATAGAGGGCGGCAAAATCGGCAGCCAATTTATCGCTAAGGCCGCCGGTGATATAGAAGCGGGCATCATAATCGCCCGCGTCCCTCCGCATGCGGCCGTAACGCAGCGACGCCTTGCCGCGCAGGTCAAAACTGGGGTCGGGGGTAATCACGTTGATCAGGCCGCCGGTGGCGTTGCGGCCAAATGTCGTGCCTTGCGGTCCGCGCAGCACTTCCACGCGCTCGACTTCGACGAGATCGATCCAGTTGGCGGCCGACTCTGGCTGGTAGACACCATCGACATAGGTGGCGATGTTTGGCTCGTCGCCGATCGAGATGCCGGTCGACCCGACGCCGCGAATGACGG
>JAHFPU010000161.1 GCA_023266635.1 Sphingobium sp. | reverse complement strand
TCCAGCTATTATGACCGGATCGTCGATGTGATGGAGGAGCTCGTTCGCTTCACGACCCTCACGCGCGGCCATGCCGATCAGCTCGTCGATCGTTATTCCGAGCGCAAAGCAGCGATACTCAAGCGCGATGCGGACAAGGATCTCGCGACGCAGGCCGTCGGCTGACCCGAAGCACGCTCTTACGGAACTGCCGTATTGAGCTGGTCCTGGAGGGTCGCGATGCTCTCGATGACGGCATCGAAGGCAGGCGCGTCGCCGAAGATCATCCCCGTCATGGCGCGATAGTCGCGCCGCAGATCATCGACCATGTCGCCTTCGGGGCATAGCGCGAAACTGCCTGGCACGGCGGTCCCCAGGTCGAAGGCCGGCCGGTTGAAGAACAGCCGGGCATGGGCGACGCAATCTCGGCCGAGCGCCGGATCAGCCAGCGCGCATTTGCCGGCGTCGGACTGCAACAGCGCGTGAAGATCATAATAATGGCGCGAGACGCGCTGGCCATTGCCGCGCAGGGCGCCGCGGATCTCGAACCAGCGTCGCAGCCCGTGCAGGATAACCACCTTGTCCCAGAAGGTCCGTTCCGCGTCGACGATCGTCACATTGGCGACGGCCAGATTGATCCCCGGCACGTCGGCTTCGAGATAGGGCGTGATCGTGTGGAGCGCGTGGGGGTCGAGCGCGGATTTGGCGCCGGACTCGATCTTCACCGCCTTGCCGACATAGGCATCGATCGGCGTGACCGTCGGGTAGCGCAGGGAAAGTGTCTGAGCGTCCTGCGCGTCGGGTTCGACCCGCCACTGCGCGGCGGCTATCCCCATCCGCTGGGCTGCTTCGCCGACGATCGCGGCGAGCTGGCTCTGCAAAGGCCCCTGGATATGGGCCTCGCAGGCTTCGCGGATCGCGTCGAGCGCGGCTTCTCGCTTCTTGCCGCTCATCGCCTCGAGCTCGGCGATCGAAGCGGTCTGCCCCAGATCGTCGCGAAATACGGTGACGTCGATGTCTTCGGAAAAGCGGCGGATCAAGCCAAAGCCCTTCGATAGCGACGTACCGCCCTTGAACAGCAGCCTTGGACCTGGCGGGAGGCCGTTGAACAGCGCGTCGAGCGTCCAGCAAACCCAGAAATCCTTCTCTACATTCTGGGGCGTGGTGCCGATGCGCTGGGCCGTCGTGCTGAACACGCCGAGGCGTGTCGCATCATCTGCGCCGATGATGCGATCATAGGCAGGGTTCATCATGACGTGGCGACCTTCTCGAACAGCAATGGCTTGAGGAAGGCCTGCATCCAGGCCGGCAGCGCCAGAAGGCCGTCGGCCAGATCGTCGCGCAGCACCTTGCCCTGGCCGGGATCGTTCAACAGGGCTGCGAGGCGACGGTGGACCAGATCATCATCCTGCGGATCGCTGCCCATCGTGTCGCGCAGCCAGTGGAGCGCCTGGACGAGTCGCATCGCCGGTCGTCCCGCCCAGAAAAGTTTGCTGGCTGCGGTCAGCCGGAAGCTGATCGTGAGCCGACCGAGCTGGATCGTCTTCAATCGTGCGTCGGTATGGACGACGATCTTGGCAGGCACCGCGTTGGTGAGGCCGAGATCATTGGCGGCGGTCATCCCGTCGACCAGTACCCGGATCTGGTCGCGACGGGTGATGGCGTCGATCACCTCACGCGGATCGGGCGGGTTGCTTTGCTGGGTCAGGCTGTTGCGGGCCGGCTTGTCATAGAGCCCCCGGTCGATCCGCCGCAGCGCGTCCGTTTTCGTCAGGCGTTGCAGCGTCTTGTCGACAGCGTCACGGCTGCCGAGGTCGAGAAAATCGGCCGGGGTCCATACCGCCTTGGGCGCGCGCGCGTCGATCCGTTGCAGGATCGCGGCTTTGAGATCGGGAACAGTGTCGGCCATGTCCGAAATCCGTACACAAATTTCGGACAGGAGTAAATGTGGCTGGTCCGAAATATGTAGGCAGATTTCGGACATATACGGCGCGACGGAATTCCGCTATTTCGCCCTTCGCGTCACCTCAGCGGCAATGGCCCGTCGCATAGCGGTTCCACCGCAGCACCGTGCCGGTGGCAATCATGGCGCCGCTGATATCGCCAATGACGGGCGCTGTGCACCAAGCGCCGGTGCGATCGCCCTTCGCATTGCCGTTCGATCGGCACTGGAGCCTTGGGCCAGTGACAAGAATATGGCCAGTGCCGGCACGTCCTCTGGCGCCGCCGAGCAAACGCACCAGCGCGTCGCGCGCGGCGATGCCGCTGGCGCGTGGGCAGGGGTGTCCCTTGCGGCACGAACCGTCTATCTCCCGCGCCGCTATCCCGGCAAGACGGATGCGCGGTCCCTCGCGGCACCAGACCGGGCCATCGCCGTCCCACACCCTGACGGGCGTGCAGATGAATGCCTGGCCGCTGGGTACGACCGCAACAGCCAGCAGAAATATGGCGAGCATCAGCGCTCAACCGGGGCGGTAGCGTGGGTCATGCGTCAGGAAAGAGCGGCAATGTATCGGACCGTGCCGCGGCCTCATCGGCGAGGATATCATAGCAGCGCAAACGCATAGCGAGGTGTCGCGCCAATTCGGCCGTCGCACGGCGACGCGCAACGGCGTCGCCGTATCGGATATTGGTCACGAGGGCCGGTTCGGCCGTTGCGAGGGACACCTCGAGATGGAGGGCCAGGCTATCTTCATCGACTCGGAGCATGGCCGTAGAATAGAACAAACAAAGAACAATCATCAAGCATCTCGTGCGCACCTTTTCTCGCGATGCGCGATAGGCGTCGCTTATGCGGCCAAAGACCGCAGCGGGGCTGGTGGAACCACGGTCTCGATCAAACCGGTCGCCACATCATAGACCAACCCCGTGACCATGAAAGTGGCCGGCAGATTGGGGTTGGCCTCGGCATCATCTCGACCACCTCCTGGGCGTGTAGACTTGAGCTGGAGCGAGGCGCGCTGGTGCAGATCTTCCCCGATTGGGAGACCGCAGCGCTGCCGGTTCATGCTTATTATCCGATGGGGCGGGCGATCCGCATCGCTGCGCGGGCGTTCGTCGAGTTTCTCAGCGCTGATCTGGTGCGCGATCCCCCCACCTGAAGCAAGGTCGCGTCTAGTCCACGCCGCCTGATTCCACGCATTGTCCGGCACGCTATCACGCAAGCATAGGCATGGCTGCGCTGCTATGGTAATCTCAGCCATCACTCGATGGCATCCGCAGGCGTCCCGTGACCGGGGGACGAGCGTGCCTCCGCCTACAAATGGAAGGCCGGTGATGATATTGAGCGATTCTTGCCCATTAGTGATGGGCTGACCGGAATGTCCACGACACTTCCCGTGCGAAACCTCGAAGAGGCCAATCTGCTGGCCCAGGCGATCGTCAATACGATCCCCGAACCGTTTCTTGTCCTCGATGCTGATCTCCGCGTTCTCGAGGCGAGTCGTTCTTTCTATGAAATCTTCAAGGTCGAGCCCGCAGAGACTCAAGGCTGCCTGCTCTATGCGCTCGGTCATGGGCAGTGGGATATTCCCGCGCTCCGGCTGTTGCTCGAAACCATCCTGCCCGAGCGGGTCGCTATGGACGGGTTCGAGGTCGATCATGATTTCCCGGCGATCGGCCACCGCATCATGCTGCTCAATGCCCGCAAGGTCCTGTACGACGAGAGCGACACAATGGCGATCCTGCTTGCCTTTCGCGACGTGACCGAACGGCGCGCGATCGAACACGAGAAGCAAGCGCTGCTCGAGCGCTCGGAAGAGCTGCGGCTTCAAAATGAGGTGTTGCTGCAGGAGATGAAGCACCGCGTAGGGAACAGCCTTCAGATTATCGCGAGTATTTTGCTGCTCAAAGCCCGCGCGGTTTCATCTGACGAAACCCGCTTTCATCTTCAGGACGCGCACCAGCGCGTGATGTCGGTCGCCGTCGTTCAGCAGCATCTCGACATGACTAACGGTATCGATCAGATCGAGGTCGGCACCTATCTCGAAAAGCTCTCTGCCGGTCTCGGGGCCTCGATGATCGGCGATAATCAGCCGGTTACGATCACGGTCGTTTCTGATTCTGGCATGATCCCATCGGCGAAAGCCGTCAGCCTCGGGCTGATCGTCACCGAACTCGTGATCAACGCCCTCAAATATGCCTTTCCCGAGATCCACCACCAAGCAGCGATCGCTGTGCGCTACACGATCGACCAGAACGACTGGACACTGATCGTGTCGGATAACGGCGTGGGTAAGGCTCCCAACCAGGCGCCGAAAGCCGATGGAGGCCTTGGCACCACGATCGTGGCAGCTCTGGCCAAGCAGCTGGATGCCAAGGTCACGATGAAAACCGACCCGGCAGGATTCACCGTTTCCGTAGCACGGACCCTGGCGGCTGCACCACTGCTTGAGGCAGCCTGAACCGGCACGGCTTGGCCCCCTTGCGAGATTTACACTGCGGGTGCGGATAGTTTGCAGCTTGGCTGCGTTGAGCAATTCTATCGCACAGGCGCGGAGCGTTCCGTTCGCACACCAACAACGCACCACCGATTTTGACCGACTCAGTTTTGATATTGGTGGTGGAAGACGAGACATTGATCGAAGAGGTCGTCGTCTTGGGCCTGGAAGATGCCGGTTATGCCGTCGCGACTGCTCACACTGCCGAGGAGGCGATCGCTTCATTGGAGAAAACGGACTCGACCGTCCGGGCAATCGTCACCGACGTAAATCTTGTACCGAATAAGCTGACCGGTTGGGATGTCGCACGACGCGCTCGCGAACTGACAGCGGATATTCCAATCGTCTATATGTCGGGCGCGAGCGGTCATGAATGGACATCGCACGGCGTCCCCAACAGCGTGCTGATCGCCAAGCCCTTTGCGATCGGCCAGATCGTCACCGCTGTTTCGCAGTTGCTCAATGCCGGTGGCCCGACTGTCGGCGAATAAGGCAGTTCGCAAGGATCAACGCAAATATGCCAGTCAGGCACGATCAGCCGTAGAGCCGGTCATCCCACCAATTGGTTCGGGCAGCTCGAAGCTGATTGCTTGCGCGTCGGGATGTGCTGGATTGATCAGGATGTTGCGTTCCACCCGCGCCGGGATCGAAGGCACCAGCAACAACGCCGAGCGCCCTGCCGCGAACCACGCCTCGCCAAAGGCCCTGCAGATGTCTTCGCGCTTGCCGTCCCACCCGGAGAATTTCGCGGTTGGGAAGACTTCGTAGCTGACGCCGTTGGGGATCGTGATGCGGATATAATGCTGGTTGGGCGGCATCACCGTGTTGGCATGGACGAGCTTTTCCAGCATCGCCGTCGAATAATGTTCTGACGTGTAGATGATCGGGCTGGCCGCGGTGTTCCACCGTCCCGGATAGAGCCGAGCGCCCTCGCTGTCATAGATCGGATGCGCGCCATCGGGATCGCCGATCCGAAAACAGGTCAGCACGCGGTCGGTGATCTGGGCGCTCACGCCCCGCCGCCATACGCCGCCCGTCCCAGCAGGTTGATGACGACATCGGCTCCCGGACCCGTCGCCAGCGCCACGTCGAGTGGCGGCTTGTTGTCGAGCATGGGGTGCGCGCGGCCGAGAAAGTCGCGGACCTTGGCGGGATCCTTATAGATATCGAGCGCGAAGCTGAACACCTTGGCGATCCGCGCCAGCTTGTCGCCTTCCTCGCTGGTCAGGCGCTTGGACGCCGATTTCTTGCGGCGATCGAGCGTCGCCTTGGAAATAAGGCGGAACTTGAAGCGACTGTCGCCCGGCGCGACGGTGTCGGCGAGATGGTCGAGTGCGCCGACCGGCAGGCCTTCGAGAATCGAATAGCTCAGCCCCAGGCGCGTGTCGCCCTTGCGGGGCGCAACCCCAAGCAGGGTCTCGATCGTCACGGGCTGGCTCGCCATCTGCTGCTCCTGTCTCACCTGATACAGATATATGTCTCATGTGAGGCAAACACAAGCAAACGGTGATATCGGTCCGGAGGGGCCATGACCTCTTGCGGCCGGCAGCTTCACCCCGCTCTTTGAGGCGCAATCCTTGGTCCGGCGCGCGGCCTAATGCGATCAACCCGTAAAGGGTCCGGTCGCTTCGCTACGGCTTTTGGCCTGCGGCAAAAAGTGATCGCGGCCACCCTCCGAACACTTCGGGCGCCAGTCGAGCGGGGATGAACCCGCCGGCTTTCAAGGAGCCTCGACATGTTCACCGACATCAAGATCGCCCGCCTCAATGCGCTCAGCCTCTCCAAAACCCTGATGATCGCAACGATGGTCATCGGGATCGGCAACCAGTTCGCCGTCATCACCGCCGACGACTTTGACGGCGACGTGGTCGTCATCAACGAATATGATCCGTTCAGCTGAAACCTTCCGGCGGGGGCATCCGCCCCCGCCCTTATTGCGCGAGTGCTGATTGGACGATCTTACCGAGGAAGCGAACCCGCACTTCATTCACTCGACCCTGCGGGAGCGCATCGTCGAGCATGTCTTTGTCGGTGAAGCACTGCGCCGGCTCTGGCAACTGGGTGTGACAGACGTCGAGGTGCTGCGTTCTGAATTCGACGCGGGCGGCTATGACCTGGTCATGGCCCGAGGTCGCGTAACCCGCCATATCCAGTTCAAAACCAAAATCGTCGGCGGCAAGACCGATGAGGTAAAGATCAGCCTCAAGCTGATGGAGAAGCCGAGCGGGTGCGTGCTCTGGATCGTGGTGACGCCGGATCTCCTCTTCGACCATTATCTGTGGTTTGGCGCGGGGCCGGGCGAGCCTTTGCCGGACATCAGTCCGTTCGCCGTCGCCAAACATAGCAAGGGCACGGCGGAGGGCGAGAAGAATGAGCGGCCGAACCACCGCAAGGTCCGGATATCCAGGTTCGAGAAGGTCGCCAGCCTGGACGAGATATTGCTTCGTTTGTTCGGTGATCTGGCTAACGCGAAGGGGGCTTAAGCGGGCAGGGCGGCTCCGGCTGCGCCGGACCGGGCTCTAGGCGGACCGCCCCGAGCCCCGTGCCGGGTCTCGGCCCATGCGGGTCACGATCCCTGCCGTGGGCAGGTCGTCAACGGCGCTGTGGACTCGGCAGGTCTGCGGCATTCGCGACAGGGGCTGGTCGCCCATGCGCTAGATGCGCGGGCGGGCACAGGCTCAGCCCGTCGCGCAACGCCGCATCATCGACCAGGATCCGCCACGGTCCACCATAGCGCCGGGCCGCGAGGTAGAAGGTCGCGCC
>JAHFPU010000160.1 GCA_023266635.1 Sphingobium sp. | reverse complement strand
ATTCCCCAGGACTTTGCTGCCGTGCAATCTAAAACAGCAAAAAAATCCCGGACAGTTGTGGGGCTCGACCCGGCATCCATTGGCTCTCCTGTAGAGAATATATGCAAAGATTGAGGCTCATTGATCCCGGATCAGGTTCGGGATGACGGCAGGTTATTGCGGCTAGGAAAACTGCGTTATCCCTCCTTGCTTTCCTTGTGCGGAGGCAAGCGGGCCATGCGGCCTATCCCCCCAGCAATCCCGCCAGCGCCTTGTCCCATCCCTCCAGCCGGCTCGCCCTGACGTCACCGTCCAGTTTTGGCGTGAAGCTGCTCGATGGTCCCTCCATCGCCGCGCAGGCGTCCTCCAGTGTCGGGAACAGACCGGCACCCACGGCGGCGAGCATGGCTGCGCCCTTCGCGGTGGTTTCCACGAAGGCGGGGCGGGTGACGGGCATGTCCAATATGTCGGCAATGTCCTGCGCCATCCAGTCATTGGCCGCCATGCCGCCGTCGATCCGCAATTGGGTCCATGGCGCGCCGTCGGCGGCGAAGGCGGCCTGGAGGTCGCGGGTCTGGTAGGCCATCGCCTCCAGCGCGGCGCG
Source organism: Sphingobium sp. (assembly GCA_023266635.1). Classification (GTDB taxonomy): domain Bacteria; phylum Pseudomonadota; class Alphaproteobacteria; order Sphingomonadales; family Sphingomonadaceae; genus Sphingobium. Next base: position 6,753 of record JAHFPU010000160.1, on the reverse strand, counting down.
GGCGATGTGTGCCCGGCCTGCGCCGAAGCTGAGGCCGCTTATCATGCCGCGCACGTCCGGGCGCCAGTGCGGCGCACCCAGGCCCGTCATGGCCGGGACCATATAGACGCCGCCGGTGTCGGGCACGCTTTGGGCAAGCTCCGCTGTTTCCGCCGCCGCGCCGAGCAGGCCGAGCGTATCGCGCAGCCACCGGATCAGGCTGCCGGCGACGAAGATCGATCCTTCCAGCGCGTAGTGACGCCGCCCGTTCGCCTGCCAGCCGATGGTGGTGAGCAAGCGGTTGGCGCTTTCCACGGCCGTTGTTCCGGTGGGGGAGAGGATGAAGGCCCCGGTGCCGTAGGTCGCCTTCGACCGGCCGGGGGCCAGGCAGTTCTGGCCGATGGCGGCGGCCTGCTGATCCCCCGCGAGGCCGCATATGGGCAAGGCGAGGCCGAAATGGGCGGGGTCGACTGTGCCGAACTCGCCGATCGTGTCGATGATCTCCGGCAGCAGGCGGCGGTCGACGCCGAACAGGGCGAGCAGGTCGTCGTCCCACTGGCCGCGATGGATATCCATCAGCGCCGTGCGGGAGGCGTTCGTCGCGTCGCTGATGTGCAGGCCGCCGGTCAGGCGATGAATGAGATAGCTTTCGACCGTGCCGACAGCGAGCCGGTCCCCGGCTTCCTTGAGCGCGGGCCAATGGTCAAGCGCCCAGCGAATCTTGCTGGCGGAGAAATAGGGGTCGAGCAGCAGGCCGGTCCGTTGGCGGACGAGTGGTTCATGACCGGCATTGCGCAGGGCGTTGCAGGCGTCTGCGGTACGGCGGTCCTGCCAGACGATGGCGGGGGCAAGGGGCTTGCCGGTTTGCCGATCCCAGAAGACGACCGTCTCACGCTGATTGGTGATGCCGAGCGCGCGGATAGCCTGCGGGTCGGGCGCGCTGGGGACGACCTCGCGGACGCAGGCTAAGGTCCTGTCCCAGATATCCTGCGCATCCTGCTCGACATGGCCGGAAGCGGGCCAGGATTGGGTGATGTCGGCCTGCGAGACGCCAAGGCATTGCCCGGCCGGGTCGAACAGCATCGCCCGGGTGGACGTGGTGCCTTCGTCTATGACCAGCAGCAGCCCGTCATGCATGGATGTCTCGCCCTTCCGATCCTCAACCTTTGGGGAGGATAGGGTGTGTGGCGTGGGGGGCAAGGGCTAGGATAGATGTTACTTGCATCCGTTCGTCCCGAGCGAAGTCGAGGGGCCAAGCACTGTGCCAGCGTGTCTCGACTACGCTCGACATGAACGGAAGCGGGAATGGTCTCTCGACTTCGCTTGGGACGAACGGCGGTGGGGATGGTCCCTCGACTTCGCTCGGGACGAACGGAGGTGGGGATGAGTTCGCTCAGCCGGAACGGATTGAAATTACCGCACAACCCCGCGATAGGCGATCTGGCCGCCCGCGCCGGGGGAAACGGGATTGTTCACCGTCCAGCGTACATGGGTGATGTCGTCGGCGATTGCGCGGCGGGTTCCGCCCAGCGGCGTGCGGATGGTGAGCGCATCGAGGCGACCCCAGTTGCGGCCGCCGTCCACGGATACCTGCATATCCTGCCGCGCCGTATCCACGCGCACCGACTGCGGCACCGGATTTACGACGGAGAAGCGGCTGACGGGCGTCGGGCCTGCATTGCGATAGCGCAGGACGAAGACCAACTTATCGCCCTGGCCGAGTTGCCCGGGCGTGGCCAAGATGCGCCGCTCGCCGCCGTTCAGGTCGTTGCTGACCTTCTCGACGAAGACGGTGGAGGAGAGAGCGACGGGCTGAGGGGTCTGGGCTAGGGCCGGGTTCGCCAGTGGGACGAGGCCGATGGCCATGGAGAGGGTCGCTAGAGACGAGCGCATCATGGTTCCGTTTCGCTTCCGTTCGTTACGGAAACCTGTCTATCGATCGCTTCGCCAAGATTTGGTTAACGGCTTGTTTGCCATCTTCGCGATAAGCGTCATGAAATATGGCCATGCCCTTGCCAGTTGCCCCGCTCGGGCGCACAAGGTGGGTGCAAAAGGTGAACATCCGACCGCAGGGGACAGGGGCGACGTGAAGCAGGACAATGGCGGATGGGATGACCGGCAGGGCATTGACCAGCGGCGGGACCGCTTGCTGGCAGCCGTGGCGCTGTTCGGCGGTGTCGGGCTGGCGCTGGCCATACCGTTCGCGCTGAAGGCGGGGGCGGAGTTCTTCCTGCCACTGACTGCCGCGCTGGTCGTCGCGATCGCGCTGGTGCCATTCCTCGAATGGATGGAGGCGCGGGGCTTGCCCTCGCCGCTGGCGGCGCTGATCGCGCTCATCACCTTCCTGCTGGTGGCGAATACGGCGCTGGTGCTGATCGTCGTGCCGGCGACCGAGTGGTTCCGCATCCTGCCGGAGCGAATCCCGCAGATCCAGGCGAATCTGGCGCCGGTGATAGACATCTATTCCCAACTGCAGAAATTCGTGGACGAGACGGTGCAGATGCTCGCCTCCGGCCCGGTCGCGGCGGCGCAGACGGCGGCGGTGGATGCACCCCGATCGCTGCTGCAGTTTGCGGCGACATCTGCGCCGTCGGTGATCATCCAGATGTTCTTCGCCATGCTGGTCATCTACTTCTTCCTCTCCGGCTGGACGTCGCTGCGCAAGCGGACGATCCGGGGGCGAGCGAGCTTCGACGATTCGCTGGCGATCGCGCGGGTCATCCAGAATGTCGTGGATGCGACGTCGGCTTATGTGATGACGATCGCGACGATCAACATCAGTCTGGGCATGGCGGTGGCGCTGACGCTCTACCTGATCGGCATGCCGTCCCCGGCAATGTGGGGCGGTATCGTCGCGCTGTTGAACTTCGTGCCTTATTTCGGGCCGATCCTGGCGGCGACGCTGCTGGCGCTAGCGGGCCTGATGGTGTTCAACGATGTTTGGGTGGCGTTGCTGCCGGCCGCCGTGCAGATCGGTTTCCATCTGGTCGAGGCGAATGCGATCACGCCACTGGTGCTGGGACGCAGGTTGACGATGAACCCGTTGCTGATTCTCGTCTCCTTAAGCTTCTGGGGATGGGTGTGGGGCACGACGGGCGCGTTGCTTGCGGTGCCGCTTCTGATCATCATCCAGACCGTGCTGCAGGCAGCGGGAAAGCCGGATATCGCGGGTTTCCTGTTCGAGCAGGGGACGCTGACCGCGCCGCACCGGGGCGATCATACGGATAAAGCGACACGGCCCGAACAGGACGGTTGACAGTGCCGGTCGCCTCTTATACCTGCGCGCTTCCACACCGTACGCGGGTGTAGCTCAGTTGGTTAGAGCGCCGGCCTGTCACGCCGGAGGTCGCGGGTTCAAGTCCCGTCACTCGCGCCATTTTCCCGGATAAACGCCTGAAAAGGCTGGCCGGGCGGTGGGAATATCCCAGGATTTTATTTCGATGACGTGGGCGGTTAGCGCCCTTGGGCGCGCGCTGTCATGCGCCCGCTATGGCGTTCACGGGATGGGCGCTTACAGAATGGTGAAGACGTAGCCGATGCCGCCTATGGCGCCGAGGCCTGCAAGGATGAAGATGATCGCTTCGCCTGCGCCGCCCGTGCTTGCCCGCGAAGGGGTGGGCAGCGGCTTGTTGCCCTTAATGGGCGTCCGGCGCGTTAGGAACATTTGGTCCCCTGCTAGATTACTTATGATTGTTGTGACGTTTACCATATTTTGCGACCAACGCAAAATAGTCCAATGAATATTCCAAATGGGTTAACCATATTCGGCAAATGTCAGGCGCGCCAGCGGCCCGTTTCCATCCACGACAGCAGTGGCTTGAGAGGCAATATCCAGACGATTCCCGCGACGACGTAAATTGCAGCCTGCACAAGCGCGGGAAGCTGGCCGATCCAGGGCGAGAGGTTACCGACGATCACCGCCCAGACCGTGATGAGGGCGAGGATCAAGAACATGCCGGCGGGCTTGCGCCAGCTTGGCTGTGGGCCACGGGATTGGGGGGCGCCGGTCATGCCGTCACTTCCTCGATGAATTCGACCTCGGTCAGGATCGCCTGAAGCGGCATGTCCCAGACTTCGGCGGGGATTTCCTCATATTCCTGCACAGACCAGGCGATGCCCACGCGCAGCGCATCAGGATAGCGGGCAAAGGCGCGATCATAATAGCCGCCCCCCCAGCCAAGGCGGTTCATCCGCCGATCGAAGCCGAGTAGGGGCGCGATGATGACGTCTGGTGCGACGGGGCAGTCGCCGGGATCGGGATGGCTGGTGCCGAAGGGGCCGGGGTGGAGCGGGTCGTCGCGTTCCCAGGGCAGGAAATCCATGCCGCCCAGACGATCAATGACGCGGGGCAGGCACAGGAGCTTGCCAGTGGCGAGTAGGGGCGCAGCAAGGCGCATGACCGGCGCCTCGTCATCCATCGGCACATAGAGCGCAACGGTCTGCGCGTCGCCGATCATGCGGGTGAGCGGCGAGGGAATCGCCTTGAACGCCAGCCGGTGTGCGAGCGGATCAAGCGAGGCGACGAAATTCTGCCGCCTTTGCCGCGCGATGTCCCGCAATGCCTGTTTATCGGTCAAGGAAGGGCTCTCACGATCGGTTCAATCTGGAGCCGGGAAGGGTGACGGGACCACCTCGGCCGTTTGCTGGAAGATCCTCTGACGCCTCAACGTCAGGTGGGGACCATGTAAGTCGGACCAGGGTCCGGTCAGGGACAGCCCCCGTGGATTTTGATATCGCCTCAGGGATGTTCGCAAAAGCTCGTACCAGGCAGTACCCGCCTTTGCCAATCTAGGACGCCGCGGCCTCCGGCACAAGCCTTTGCGCCAGCGAATCAAGTCTTTGGGCCAGAGATTCGATCGCCTTGGCGGTCGGTTCGTCATTATTGGCGGCGGGAGCGGGCTTGCCGGAGGCGCTGCGGCGCACCTCCTCCAACTCATCGGCCAGGAAGATCGCGGCGAAAAGGAGCTGGCGGACCTCGGTCAGGCCGGGCGCGGATTTTGTCGCCTGCGCGATCTTGACGTCGACCAGGGCGGCAAGGCGTTCAAGATGGGCTTCCTCCCCGTCGCGGCAATACATGGCGTAACGCCGTCCGCCGACGCCAATCTCTACGTCAGCCACGCGTCTTGATCTCCGCTATCAGGGAATCGAGGGACTTGAGCGCCTGTACGGCCCGGGCGCGACTGTCGTCGTTCATGGCCTGGGGAAGGGAGGCGAGGGTCTGGATTTCCGGAGCCTTCGGGGCAGCCGCATAGGCCTCGAGCGCGTCCAGCGCCTTTTCCATCTTCGCGATGGCCTGCATCATCCGCTCACTCGCCATTAACCATGCATAGCAGCAAGTTGCGGCGATGCGAAAGGCTCTAAATCACCCCAAAATGAGAGGGTCAATGGCGGGGGTCAGCGGAACTGGTAGGAGAGCTTGACGCCAACATGTTCCTCAAAGCTCTTGCCGGCGCGGTTGCGGTTGAAGATTTCCTCCCGCGCGATCGGATTGAGTTGCATTTCGTGCGGGTTGATCTCCGAACGGCAATTGTCGATGTGCCGGTCGCACAGAGCAAGCGCGCTGTGGCGGGTCGGCTCGGCGGCATTCTTGCCCTGCTTGATATAGCCCATCTTCGCGCTGAGATGGGAAGCCGTCCGACCCATGGCGATGTCGCCGGCATAGACTTCTACGGTGCGATGGAGGCCGGGGTCCTCGAACCCTTCGGGCAGGGGCGCTGCGCGCTGTGTTTCGCAGGCGTCGGCGCAGGAGGATGTCTGCAGCGGACTGGTTTTCGCGGCGATCCTGAAGCCGGTCGGGATGCGGCTGTTGATCTTTGCGATGGAGGGGGTTTGCGCATAGGCCGATTTCCCCGAAAGCGGCGTCGCGCTGAGATCGCCATTCGTGACGCGCACCGGCGGAACGGCATGGGAGAAGGACGCGGGCGCAGTTTGCGCAGCCAGAGGTGCGCTCCAGAGCGCGATGGGCAGGGCGGTCAGCGTCGTCGTGCGTATCCGGTTCAAGGCGAACACCTCCTGAGCCCGAGGAGTATGTGCATCAAAATCCCGCTCCCCGGCAGGTTGGGCGCTAGGGGGAGGGTGGGTCACGGGCATGACATTCCCAAGTCAGTTCCGTGAAAGCTGGCAAATATGGGACGGGTGGTGACGTTCTTTATGGCGTGAACGGCGTACGCATCAGGAGTGACGCCTTTTGCCCGAAAGGCGGCGGGATCGTTGCCCTCCCGGGGGTGATGGGCCTGAAAAACGGGAATGGCGTCCATGGTGTCGCCGCCCCGCTATGGTTGACGCCTCTGCCTTCTGGCGACAAAGGAGTGCCGATTCATCGACTCGCCTGCCCGGCCATCCTGCCGGCGCGTAATTTCAGGGAAGCCCGCCGGCGCATGACCGTATCCGAACAGACACTCGCCAACGCGATCCGCGCGCTGTCGATGGACGCCGTGCAGGCCGCGAACAGCGGCCATCCCGGCATGCCGATGGGCATGGCCGATGTCGCCACCGTGCTGTTCCGCGAATATCTGAAGTTCGATCCCGCGCAGCCCAAATGGGCCGATCGCGACCGCTTCATCCTGTCCGCCGGCCATGGGTCGATGCTAATCTACAGCCTGCTGCACCTGACCGGCTATGCGCGGCCGACGATCGATGACATCCGCAATTTCCGCCAGCTCGGCTCGCCCTGCGCCGGGCATCCGGAGAATTTCGAGCTGGAAGGCGTCGAGACCACGACCGGCCCGCTGGGCCAGGGCCTGGCGATGGCCGTTGGCATGGCGGTCGCCGAGC
>JAHFPU010000159.1:6973-7379 GCA_023266635.1 Sphingobium sp. | reverse complement strand
ACGCGGCAGCGATGAGTATGCCGGATATGATCGATTTGAGCGCGAGATAGAGCATGGCGGTGACGATAGTGCGGGCGTCCGGGCTTAGGAAGCGGGATGAGCAAGCGGACGGCGCCGCTCGCAAAAAGCTGAACAGTTCGTAATATTTCCCCAACTCTCGGCCATGAATACTCCATGTTGGGATTATTCACGCTGCATTCACAAAAATATCGCTGATTTTCTGCCGTTTTCGCACTTGGCACGGTCCCTGCAATGTCTCTGGCATCACCAACCAAGACTTGAAAGGAACCACACATGCTTACCATTGCCAACCGTTCGATCGCCGCGACCGCCGCCGTTTTCGGCGCTCTGCTGTCCGTCGCCGCCGCCAACCCGGCGCAGGCCGAGACCGTCAGCATCCCCGTTT
>JAHFPU010000159.1:0-6963 GCA_023266635.1 Sphingobium sp. | reverse complement strand
GTTTCCTACAGCGGCCTGAACCTGTCTTCGCCCGCCGATGCCGCTGTCCTCGACCGTCGCATCTCGCACGCCGCCGACAAGGCCTGCGGCAACGACCAGATCAACCGCTTCCGCGTCGCCGAGTGCCGCAAGGATGCGATCGTCAATGCGAAGGCCGACCTGAAGATCGCGCAGTCCGCCCCGACCGGCATCGTCCTGGCCGCCCAATAATGCCCCCGCCGTCGCCGCCGGTCCGATAGACAGATATCGGACCGGCGCTCGACGAACAGACCGACTATTTCTTCCCATATCCCGTCATCGAATAGGGCCGCGCCTTCACCTCCGTCGCCCATGCCTTGTGCGGCGCGGCACCCATGGTGAAGCGCAATTCCCCACCCGCCCGGATCTCGCTGTCCCGGATATAGACCCGGTCCAGCGGCTTTCCGTTCAGCGTCACCGATGTGATATAGCGGTTCGTATCCGACAGCCCGTCCACCGCCACCGTGAAGCGCTTGCTGCCCGGCAGGGTCAGCACCGCGCGATCCACGAAGGGTCGGCCGATCACATATTCGCCCGTGCCCGGCGCGACCGGATAGAAGCCGAGCGCCGTGAACACCATCCATGCGGACATCTGGCCCAGATCGTCATTACCGGCGAGGCCGTCCGGCGCTGGCTTATACTGGCTGTCGACAATCTGTTTCAGCCGCTCCTGCGTGCGCCAGGGCTGCCCGGCATAATCGTAGAGATAGGCGACATGATGGCTCGGCTCATTGCCGTGGATATATTGGCCGATCAGGCCGGAAATATCCTCCGCATGACTATAGTCGATCTTGCTGTTGTCGAAGTCGAACATGGCGTCGAGCTTCGCGACCGTCTTTGCGTCGCCGCCCAACATACGGATGAGGCCACCCTGATCGTGGGGCGCGAACCAGCTATATTGCCAGGCATTCCCCTCCGTATAGTCGCTGCCATAGTTGATGGCGGTGGGGTCGAAGGGCGTGCGGAAGCTGCCGTCCGCCTTGCGCGCGCGCAGGAAGCCGGTCTTCGCGTCGAAACTGTTGCGCCAGTTGAGAGCGCGCTTTGCGAAACGGGCGGCGATATCCTTCTCGCCGAGCGCCCTGGCGACCTGCGATATGGTCCAGTCGTCATAGGCATATTCGACGGTCTTGGACGCCGCCTCCGGCTCGCGGTCGATCGGCACGAAGCCAAGCGCCTTGTAGTCCGACAGGCCACCATAAGGGCCGTAGTCCGCGCTCGCCACCATGGCCTTCAACGCCGCCTTGCCGTCGAGACCGCCGACGCCCTTGAGATAGGCGTCGGCCAGCACTGGGACGGCATGATAGCCGATCATCGTCCAGGTTTCCTTGCCGGCAAACTGCCAGACCGGGAGGATGCCGAAGGGGCTTTCCTTCTGGCTGGCGAGCAGGGACGCCAGAAAATCGGCGTTCTTCTGGTCCGGCTGGACGAGGGTGAGCAACGGATGCTCGGCCCGGAACGTGTCCCAGAGCGAATAGGTGGAATGGAAGGTGAAGCCCTGCGCTGCGTGCACCTGATCGTCGGGGCCGCGATAGCGCCCGTCGGCGTCGCCCCAGACGCTGGGGGCCATCAGGCTGTGATAGAGAGCGGTGTAGAAGGTCTTGCGCATCGGCGCGGGCGCGGCGACGTCCACGGCGGACAAGGCGCTGTCCCATGCCTTGCGCGTTCCGGCGCGGATCGCATCGAAATTACCGGGCTCGCTGTCGAGGTTGGCGATCGCGCCACTCTCATCGACGCCGGACAGGCCGACCTTCACCTCCAACGGTGCGGACAGCTTGCCGAAATCGAGCTGCGCGATCAGCGCGCGGCCGGCGATGGCGTCCAGCGTCTCGGGGCCACGCCCCGGCCCCTTGAACCCGCGATAGCCGAAATCCCCTTCCGTGCTGACCAGCCGGTGGCCGGTCATAGGAGCGGAGAAGCGTATGGCAAAAAACAGGCGGCGCGGCGCGGCCCAACCGCGCACCTCCCGGCTTCCGGTTATCGTGCCGTCCGGATGCAGGGTCAGCGACGACCAGAGAATTTTGCCGGGATAGTCGTAGATGATGCTGCGCAGGTCGAGCACCAGATGTGCGGCCTTGTCCGCCGGAAAGCTGTAGCGGTGGACGCCGATGCGCGTCCCCGCCGTCATTTCCGCCCGCACGCCGGGATCGGTCAGGGTGACGGCGTAATAGCCCGGACTGGCGACCTCGTCCGTCTTGCGCGAGCGGTATCCGGAACCGGGTTTCGCCGCGTCACCCGCCTCCAATGGCACGGCATCGCCCGACACTGGCATGATGAGGAAATCGCCGAGGTCGCTATGGCCCGCGCCGGAAAAATGGGTGTGGGAGAAGCCGAGGATCGTCGGGTCCTCATGCCGGTAGCCCGCCGCCCAATTATAGGTCTTGCGCGCCGCGCCGACATGGGTGTCGGGGCTGAGCTGCACCATCCCAAAAGGGGCGACCGCGCCGGGGAAGACATGCCCCTCCCCCGCTGTGCCGATAAAGGGATCGACGGCATCCACCGGCGCCTGTGACGGCGGCGGCGCATCATGCGCTCCGGCGGCGGTTACACCCAGCAGGCTGGCGATGACGATGCTCCGGAAGAGCGGCGGAAGGGAGCGGATTATAAGGGTCATGCAGCGGTTAGAGCATGGCGGCCCTGCGCCGCCAAGCCGATAGCGGGATTTTTGCAACGGCAAGAATGGCTGTGTGGCGCGACCCCGATTCCCACCCTAGGTACGTGCCTGTGAAGACAGCCCTTATCGTCCGACATGTCCCCCGCGAGGGCGCCGCCGGTTTCCTGCAGCCCATCGAGGCGGCGGGCTATCATATCGAGCGGATCGACGTCGCCGACGCCGCTTTCGTGGAGGCGGACCTGTGCACGCCCGACCTGCTCATCATGATGGGCGGGCCGATGGGCGTGTATGAGCAGGAGGCCTATCCCTGGATACCCCTGCAGATCGAGAAGCTGGCCGCGCGGTTGGACAAGGACCGCCCGACGCTAGGTGTCTGCCTTGGCAGCCAGATGATGGCGGCGGCGCTGGGCGCGCGTGTCTATCCGGGCGGGCGCAGCGAGATCGGTTTCGCATCGGTGACGCTGAGCGACAAGGGCGCGGCCTCGCCCTTGCGCCATCTGGCCGAAGCACCGGTGCTGCACTGGCATGGCGACACGTTCGACCTGCCTGATAATGTGGAACTGCTCGCTTCGACCAACACCTATCCGCATCAGGCGTTCCGGCGCGGGGCCAATGTGCTCGCCCTGCAATTCCATGCGGAAATGGGGGAGGACCCGCGCTTCGAGCAGTGGCTGACGCATTTCCGAGACGATTTCCATGGGTGCGGCCCAACCGAAGAAAGCCTGCGCGCGGGACATGACGCGCATGGGCCGGGCGCAGTTGCCGCGGGACGGGCGATGATCGGGGAGTGGCTGGACGGGTTGGTTTAGCTCGGGCAACCGGACTTACTTACTCTACGCCGTCATGCCGGACTTGATCCGGCATCCATTGGCTCGATTGTAGAGAGTTCACACGACGATTGATGCTCATGGATCCCGGATCAAGTCCGGGATGACGGGTTAATATTATAGCCCTGCCCATCACGCCGCGACAAAACTCCCCGCCTGTGCCCTGTTCCAGTTGTCTCGGAAATAGGGGAGGCGGCACTCGCCCGAGAGCAATTCGCCCGGTTCGAGGAAGCGGTGGACCTGACCGAACTGACGGACTTCCGTTGAACTGACGCGATGGACGAGGTGGTGCGGCCGCAGTTCGTCGGGATGGCTGAGGCCCGCCGCCGCCAGCATGTCCGCCAGCGCGCCGACGGTGCGGTCGTGGAAGCGGCGCACCCTCTCCGCCTTGTCCGGCACGACGAGCGCCCGTTGGCGCGACAAGTCTTGCGTCGCGACGCCGGTCGGGCAGCGGTCGGTGTGACAGTTCATCGACTGGATGCAGCCGAGCGCGAACATATAGCCTCGCGCGGCATTGGCCCAATCCGCGCCGATCGCGAAAACCGCTGCGATATCGAAGGCGCTAACCAGCCGCCCCGCCACGCCGACCTTCACCCGGTCGCGCAGGCCGGTCCCGACCAGGACGTTATGGACGAACAACAGCCCCTCCCGCATCGGCGTACCGATATGGTCGCTGAATTCGACGGGCGCTGCGCCGGTGCCGCCCTCGCCCCCATCAACCACGATAAAATCGGGAACCGTGCCGCTCTCCAGCATCGCCTTCACGATGCTCATAAACTCCCAAGGGTGGCCGATGCACAGCTTGAAGCCGACCGGCTTGCCCCCGGACAGCACGCGCAGCCGGTCGATAAAGGCCATCAGTTCCAGCGGCGTGGTGAAGGCGGAATGGCGGGCGGGGGATATGCAATCCTCCCCCACCGGCACGCCGCGCGTCTCGGCGATTTCCGCCGTCACCTTCTTGCCGGGAAGGATGCCGCCATGGCCGGGTTTTGCGCCCTGGCTCAGCTTGATCTCGATCATCCGGATCTGCGGCTGGGTCGCCTGCGCCGCGAACTTGTCCGGGTCGAAGCGTCCATCGGTTGTGCGACAGCCGAAATAGCCGCTGGCGACCTCCCACACGATGTCGCCGCCATGTTCGCGATGATAGGGGCTGACGCTGCCCTCGCCGGTGTCATGGTAGAAATTGCCGAGCGCCGCGCCCTTGTTAAGCGCGCGGGTCGCGTTGGCGGACAAGGAGCCAAAGCTCATGGCGGAGATGTTGAAGACGCTCGCCGAATAGGGTTGCGCGCACTGATCGTTGCCGATGGTGATGCGGAAGCTTTTCGGGTCGACCGGATCGGCGGGGCGCATCGAATGCTGGATGAACTCGTAATCGCGTGCATAGACGTCCTGCAGGGTGCCGAACGGATGGTCGGAGGAAATGCCCTTTGCCCGGCGGTAGACGAGCGAGCGCTGCGCGCGGGAAAAGGGCGTCGCCTCATCCTCGTCCTCCAGCAGATATTGCCGGATTTCCGGGCGGACCATTTCCACCAGCCAGCGGACATGGCCGATGACGGGGTAATTGCGCAGCACCGCATGTTCGCCCTGGATAAGGTCCCAGAAGCCGAGGAGCGTCAGCAGGCCGGGAATGACGACCAGAGTCCAGCCCCAGAAGCCCGACGGATGCAAGGCGAGGCCAATGCCGAACAGCGCGACGCAGAGAATCCAGACGGTATGGCGGCCGAGGCGCAGTTTCAGCATCGCAATCTTCCCAAATGTCCCCCGCCTGTAGCGTGGTTAGACCGAGACTGGCGGGAAGGCGAGAGCGTCGCTGATAAAGAAATAGCCTCGCCAGCGGGGGGAACTGGCGAGGCCTTTATCTCACCAGCCCGGGCCTGAGCGGGGGGCAAAAGGAAGCCCGGGCTGGTATAGGGAGAACGGCCTTCCCGCGATCTGGTTCCACCGCGTTCCGCCCGTCTTCAAAAAAATTATATGGTGGCGACGATGCTGATCACCTGAAGGAAAGCGCCCAGAACCATGCAGGCGATGCCGGCCCGGCCGAACCGCTCATTGCGCGCTTCCTCGCGCGGATCGGCGATCGGCTTGCGACGTTCGACGACGCCCGCCATGAACTCCCGCCCATCCTCGCGCTGCCGCTTGGGTATCCCGAAAACAAAGACCAGCAATGTCCCGGCCGTGCTGAGCATGATGCCCAGGCACGCGGCTATCTTATATTTATCCAATGCATCACCCCGGTTGGAAAAATCCGAGCCTAGGCCATCGACGCGCGAAAGCAACGCCGTTCAGTCGCCCCGGTCAATCGCACGCTCAATCGCCCGGGGGCTTGGCCTCGACCATGGATGCCAGAATGGGGGCCGACAGTGGCCGGTCGAACTTCAGTCCGAAGACGTTGTTGCGCGCCCATATGACATGACAGCCGATCGCCTGCCCGTTCCATAACAGGTGGATCGCCTCCTTGGGACCCGGCGCAAAGGCGGCCGTGGCGCTGGCGCCGGTGGCGGACAGATTGCCGATTCGCGCCCGGACCTGCTTGCCGCGCCGCAGGATGGTGATATCGACCGCCAGATCGACTCTCTCTCCCGATCGATGCACCCTAATCGGCGCTTTCGTCGGACAGCGGTTGCTCGCGACGGGCATTGTCCAGCGTCCGGGCCTCGCGGGCGCGCTCTGCATCCTGCGCAGCCTTCTGCGCCTTCGTCCGTCCGAACAGGGTGCGGTTACGCGCGGCGACCGCTTCCGCCTCGACGCGGGCGCGCGCTTTGCGGGCGCTGCGCAGGTTGATGATCTCTGCCATGACCCCCCTTGTTCCCCATGCGGGAGGAAACAGCAATGCTCTTGCCGACGGGCCACCCCATTCTGACGTCTGCAACCATTTGCCCTCCCGGCGATTATATCGGCAACGGACGCGGCGTGCGCCGACATCCCAAGGAGAGAGATATGCTCTGGACTATCGCGGTAATTCTTTTGGTGCTCTGGGCGCTCGGCTTTCTGGCCTTCCATGTCGCCGGTGGCCTCATTCACCTGCTGCTCGTCATTGCGGTCATCGTCGTGGTGTTCCAGCTGATCACCGGCAGACGCGCGCTATAGACGCGGGCTGAAATGGATTGATGAACGCTCATGACCTTATGAGATAATCGGGCAAGACGCGGTCTTGTCGCGATGAGGCTTGTAATTCCCCAGAGAAATGGTGACGCCTGTTCGGTCAGGTGGTTTTCGGGGGGATGACATGACGGCGGCTATCAATTCAGGCGCTTCGTCGGCGTGGCGGGAATTCTGGGTCAAGGAGGACTGGTGGGCGATCTGGATCGGGATGGCGATCGTGGTCGCCAGTTGCGCCCTGTTCTGGAATGGCCTCAGCCTGCGCTGGCTTGCCGTGCTGCCGCCCAAATGGGATGAACCTGCAGAGATTGCGGCAGACCTGGCGGCCAACTGGACGCGTTATTCAGCGCAATGCCTGTTCTGGCTGGGCGCATTCGGACTGGCATTACGCGCGCTTGGATATAAGGC
>JAHFPU010000227.1 GCA_023266635.1 Sphingobium sp. | reverse complement strand
AACCGTACCGAACAGACCGATGAACGGCGAGGTCGAACCAACGGTCGCGAGGAAGGCGAGACCGCCACCCAGCTTCGAGTTGATCGCAGCTTCCGAACGCGCCAGCGAACCGTGCAGCCAGTCATGTGCTTCGACCGGGTCGGTCAGCTTGCTGTGCTGTTCCTGAGCGGCGATGCCGTCGTCGACGATCTGCTTGTAGGCGCTGTTCTTCTCAAGCTTGGCAGAGCCTTCCTTGAGCGAACCGGCGCGCCAGAACGTCGCACGGACCTTCTTGCTCTGGTTGATGACCTTCTGCTGTTCGATCAGCTTGGTGAACAGGATGTAGAAAGTACCGATCGACATACCGACCAGGATGATGAACACCGACCAGGCGATCAGACCGCCCTGCTCAAGAGCCTCCATGAGGCCGTACGGATTAGCCGCCTTGGGTGCGGCAGCTGCTGCAATTTCGATCAACATGTTGAACACTTCCCTCTCAAAGGTAATAAAACTGCGCCTGAAACGGTCCGGCCTCCTCGGGCCAGACCGCTCAGGAAAGATTGCTTACTCAGGCAGTCGCCAAGTGACGCGACGGGTACCCGACGAAGCGATAGGCGAGCCGTTCTGATCCAGAGCCGGCGAGAAACGACCGCGACGCATCATGAGACGACATGCTGTCTCATCAAGGTCAGCGTTTCCGCTGGACTGGGAGATCCGACAATTGGACACCTTGCCCGACGTATCGATGTCGAATGCCATACCTGTCGTACCCTGCGCCTCTGCACGCAGTGCCGAGGCAGGATAGTCATCGGACGAGAACCAACGCGTTGCGTCACCCTTCGGACCTGCGGCCTTGCTGACCGTGGGAGGGGCCGGCGGAGGCGGCGCCGCGACCGGAACCGGATTAAATACCGGCGGAGGCGTACGAACCGTCTGGATCGGTGGAGCCATCACTGGCGTCTGCACGATCGGCGGAGGTGCTACCACGGGGGGCGGCTCCACCTGCTTTTCGGGCGGCGGGGGGGGCGGCTCCTCGTCGGGGGGCGGCGGTTCTTCCTTCACGTCAATGACGTTCAGTTGTTCTGCCGCTTTTTTGACATATTTCATGCCAAGACCGGTCACGAAAGCGTAGCCCAATACCGCATGGATAATGGCAACGATGACGATCGAGATCGTACGACTCGAAGATTCTGAGTGATCAGCGTAAGCCATTCAGCAACGACACTCCTTAACACGACTTCTCAATAAATTGGCGACCACCGGCCATAAAAGGCCAACAGGTGAGCGGGTATACCCGTTCATCTTTTGGCCCTCGTCCGCTTGTTTGCTATCTGCGCAACTCCTATCGCGGGCAATCGCGTGACGCAAACGCTTTATCGATTATGATGACCTCGTTCACTATACGACTAGGAAAACACTTGCCTGTGGCATTGCCGCCACGCCCAATGAGCAGGACGAACCTTATGCAAATATCCACCATATCCACCCTGCGCATTCTGATAGCCGGGTGCCTCATTTTAGCCTCAAACCACGGAATCCAGTCTGCTTCGGCCCAATCAAATGCGGCAAATGCAGCGCCGTTAATCTTTTCTTATGCCGATTATGCAGACCTGGCGACCGCCGCCCCCGTGGTAGCAAAAGCACAAATCACACAGGCGACTGCGCTCGGCGCACGGCAAGCAACGGGCGTACCGGCAGGCTTCAAGCGATTTTATATCGAAGCGAAGGTGATCGGACTGATTCGCGGCGACAACGGGATATCGCCCACTATCTCCTATTTGTACGACGCACCTCTCGACCGGAAGGGCAAGGCACCCAAGCTGAAGAAGCGGCAGGTGCTGATTTTCTCCCGCCCTGGCGCCAAGCCAGGCCAGTTGCAACTGGTTGCCCGCGATGCGCAGATCGACTGGACCCCGACAGCCGATTCGTCGGTGAAGGCGGTCGTGTCCGAACTTCTGGGCCAGAATGTTCCGCCGCGAATCGTAGGAATCGGCGACGCATTCCATGTTGCAGGCACGATCGCCGGCGAGGGAGAGACGCAAATCTTCCTGAAAACCGCAGATGGTCAACCTGTGTCGCTGTCGATCATCAGCCGTCCAGGCCAGCAGCCGCAGTGGGCCGTGGCTCTCGGTGAAGTGGTGGATGAGGCTGCGGCTGCTCCGCGGCGCGGCACCTTGCTCTGGTATCGCCTGGCTTGCGACCTGCCCGCCGAGCTGCCCGCCGCCTCCACGCGCACATTGGGCGTGATCGACGCCGAAGCTGCGAAACGGGACTATGCAGTCGTCATTTCCGGACTTGGGCAATGCGGGCGGACCCGCACGCCGGCATAAACCTGACAGATAGCGAGGGGCGCAGGGGCGATTTCGTGATGACGGACCTTGGAAAGGGCCGGTCGTCCGTCTATCAGCCGGCCCTTCGCTCGCAAGTTTTTCAACGGATCGGACACGGCGCATGACAGATCAGCGGCCACTACGCCTGGCCATAGTGGGATTGGGTACAGTCGGAGGCGGAGTCATCCGCTTGCTAGAGACCAATCGCGCGCTGATTACCCGTCGTGCCGGGCGTCCGATCGAGGTTGCCGCCATTTCCGCCCGCGACCGGTCCAAGGACCGGGGCGTCGACCTGTCCGGCTATGAATGGGTAGACGACATGACGAGCCTCGCCGCGCGTGAGGATATCGATGTCGTCATCGAACTGATCGGCGGATCGGACGGCCCCGCCCTTACCCTGGCCCGGCAATGTCTGGCGGCGGGCAAGCCTTTCGTCACCGCCAACAAGGCTATGATCGCCCATCATGGCCTGTCGCTCGCGACGATCGCGGAGAAGGCCGGCGTCGCGCTGAAATATGAGGCGGCGGTGGCCGGCGGCATTCCGGTCATCAAAGGCCTTCGGGAAGGCGCCGCTGCCAACGAGATAAGCCGGGTCTATGGCATCCTCAACGGCACCTGCAACTACATCCTGACCACTATGGAAAAGGAAGGTCGCGGGTTCGACGAGGTGCTGAAGGAAGCGCAGGATCTGGGCTATGCCGAGGCCGACCCCAGCTTCGACATCGATGGGGTGGACGCGGCGCACAAGCTGTCGATTCTGGCCAGCCTGGCGTTCGGCACGGAACTGGACTTTGCCGGCGTGACCATCACGGGCATTCGGCACGTCATAGCGGCAGACATAGCTGAGGCGGCTGCGCTGGGCTTCCGCATCCGGCTGGTCGGTATGGCGGAAAACAGCGCTGCAGGCTTGTTCCAGCGGGTGCATCCAATGCTGGTGCCTGTCGACCACCCCCTCGCCCATGTCGACGGATCGCTCAACGCTGTCGTCGCCGACGGCAATTTCGTCGGGCGGCTGTTCTTTCAGGGCCGGGGCGCAGGCGACGGCCCGACGGCATCGGCTGTCGTTGCGGACCTTATCGACGTTGCGCGCGACGAATATGGCGACCCCTTCGCTATGCCGGTCGCATCCCTGCTGGCCCAGCATAAGGCAGACGCGGGCAAGCGCCTCGGCCGGGCCTATCTGCGCTTCAAGGTCAGGGATCGCCCCGGCGTGCTTGCGGAGATCGCCGCCGCTACCCGCGATGCCGGGGTCTCCATCGAAAGCATGATCCAGCGCGGGGCCAGTCAGACGGACGGCGTCCTGGTGGCGATCGTCACGCACGAGGGCGAAGAGCATTGGATCGCCGAGACCCTGGCGCGGCTGGCGGGATCGGATAGCCTGCTCGATACGCCGATGGTGATGCACATTCTGGACTGAGCGTCAGTCGATACCGAAGCTGCGGGCGATCGTCTGGCGGATCGGTTCGCCCAGCCGCCAGATCTGACGCCCCTTCCCGGGACATTTCAGGCCGCCGACTAGGCCACAGGGGCGACCGGAAATGCGGTAGGCCTCCATCTTGCGATCCTCCCCCGAGCCTGTGGTCTGGGAGAGCCGAAGCTCATCTCCTCCACTGTGCATATCGAGGCAAGTCCGGGTAAGCGCGCAGGGGCGCACGTCCTCGACACGTCGCACATGCCCACCTGAACTGGCGGAAGCCGTGGCGGCAATGGCGAGCATGAACGTGATCATCGGACCCTTCCTTCCGATGCCAACGCGCTTCGCGCGAAACTGTTTCCTCGCTCGCACCAGAACGGAACAGAGAGGGATGCGCGCATGCTCGACAAGGCCATCCCGACCGCCTATCGGAACGGCGAAAACAAGAATGAGAGGATTTTCGATATGGCGCAGGCAGGTTCGGCCCTTGATCGCGTACTGGTCCTCGAGATGGTGCGGGTTACCGAAGCGGCGGCCATTGCCGCGTCGAAGCTGATCGGCCGGGGGGATGAGAAAGCTGCCGATGCGGCGGCTGTCGAGGCCATGCGGCTGGCATTCAACGACCTCTATATGGACGGCACCGTGGTTATCGGAGAGGGCGAGCGCGACGAAGCCCCCATGCTCTACATCGGCGAGAAGGTCGGAAACGCCATCGGCACCGGTCCGCGGATCGACATCGCCCTCGACCCGCTGGAGGGCACGACCATCACCGCGAAGGCCGGCCCGAACGCGCTGGCCGTGCTGGCGATCTCCGAGGAGGGCGGGCTGCTGAACGCGCCGGACGTCTATATGGAGAAGCTGGCGATCGGGCCGGGCTATCCCGAGGGCATCATCGACCTGAAAAAATCGGTGAAAGACAATGTCGAGGCGGTGGCGGGCCATAAGGGCGTTGCGCCGAGCGACATCATCGTCTGCGTGCTTGACCGGCCGCGCCACGAAAAGCTGATCGGGGAACTGCGCGCCATAGGCTGCGGCATCATGCTGATCCCCGACGGCGACGTCGCGGGCGTGATCGCGACGACCGATCCGGAAACGACGATCGACATGTATATGGGCTCGGGCGGCGCGCCTGAGGGCGTGCTGGCCTGCGCTGCGCTGCGCTGCGTCGGCGGGCAGTTCAAAGGGCGCCTGCTGTTCCGTAACGAGGACGAGAAGCAGCGCGCCTATAAATGGGGCATCACGGATCTCGACAAGGTCTATGACCTGAAGGAACTGGCGATCGGCGATTGCATCTTCGCGGCAACCGGCGTGACCGACGGGTCGCTGCTCGATGGCGTGAAGCGGCTCCCCGGCGGTAAGCTGACCACCGAAAGCGTCGTGATGCGGGCGAGCACCGGCACTGTCCGCTGGGTCAAGGGCGAGCACAAGACCGCCTGAAGCAATCTCATCAATCTAAAGGCGGGCTGCCAAGCCCCTACTTCTTCAGCCGATAGCCCGTCCGGAACATCCAGCCGATGATGCCGAGGCAGACCAGCAGCATGCCGGCGATGAACAGCAGGCTGAATTCTATCCCCACGTCACCCCGGCCGAAGAAGGTCCAGCGGAAGCCGCTGATGAGATAGACGATCGGGTTGAACAACGTGATCGTCCGCCAGGGTTCGGCCAACATATGGATCGAGTAGAAAGCCCCGCCCAGGAAGGTCATCGGCATGATGACCAGCAGCGGGATCACCTGAAGCTGCTCGAAGCTCTGCGCCCAGATGCCCAGGATGAAGCCGAAGAGGCAGAAGCTGATCGCGATCAGCACCATAAAGGCGATCATGGCGAACGGATTCGCCACATGGATGTCCACAAACAGATGCGCGGTGGCAAAGATGATGAGCCCGACGGTCAGCGACTTGGTCGCCGCCGCACCGACATAGGCAATGATCGTTTCCGTCGCAGAGACGGGGGCGGAGAGCAGTTCGTAGATCGTGCCCGTGAATTTGGGCATATAGATGCCGAAGCTGGCGTTGAAGATGCTTTCCGTGAACATAGACAGCATGATGAGACCTGGGACGATGAAGGCGGCATAGGGGATGCCGTCAATCTCCGTCATGCGCGAGCCGATCGCGCCGCCGAACACCACGAAATAGAGCGAGGTGGTGATGACAGGGACCATGAGGCCGGTCAGCAGGGTGCGGCGGAAGCGATTCAGTTCGAAGAAATAGATCGACTTGATCGCGTGGAGGTTGAGGCCGCTCATGCCGCCTTCTCCTGATGGACGAGGCTCACGAAAATATCCTCCAGGCTGCTCTGTTCTGTGTTGAGGTCCTTGTAGGCGATGCCGAGTTCGCCGAGCGTGCGCAGTAGCGAGGACACGCCGGTGCGCTCCGCCTGGGTGTTGAAAATATATTCGATCTCCTGCCCTTCATTCTTCAGCGCCACCTCCCAATCGGCCAGTTCCGGCGGAACGGCGGCAAGGGGTTCGGCGAGGACCACGGTCAGCGTCTTCTTGCCGAGCTTCTTCATCAGCGCGGCTTTCTCCTCGACCAGGATCAATTCACCCTTGTTGATGACCCCCACGCGATCCGCCATCTCCTCCGCTTCCTCGATATAATGGGTGGTGAGGATGATAGTGACGCCCATCTCGCGCAGTTGCCGCACAAGCAGCCACATGTCGCGGCGCAGTTCCACATCGACGCCTGCGGTCGGCTCGTCGAGGAACAGGACGCGCGGTTCGTGCGACAGGGCCTTGGCGATCATCACCCGGCGCTTCATACCGCCCGATAGCTCCAGGATCTTGGAGTTGCGCTTGTCCCAGAGCGACAGATCGCGCAGCACCTTCTCAATAAAGGCGGGATTGCGCGGTTTGCCGAAGAGACCCCGGCTGAACGTGACCGTATCGATCACCCGCTCGAACGCGTCGGTGAACAGTTCCTGCGGGACAAGGCCGATCGTCGAGCGGGAGCCGCGATAATCGCGGACGATGTCATGGCCCGCGACCGTAACCGTGCCGCTGGTCGGATTCACATTGCCGCAGATGATGGAGATCATCGTGGTCTTGCCGGCGCCATTGGGGCCGAGCAGGGCGAAAATCTCGCCTTCCTCTATCTCAAGATCGACATGCTTGAGCGCGACGTGCCCGGATGCGTAACTTTTCGTCAGACCAGAAATTTTAATGATGGATGCCACGCGGCGTACCCCCTGTCGCTGTGGTGCCAAGGTAGGACTGGAACGCTGCATTGCAACAGGGCAGGCGAACGCTATCGTCCCCCTGCCCCATGGCTTCGCACGATTATTCGGCCGTAATTATTCGACCGTGCGCGTCGGCCGAACAATCAACTCGTTCACATCGACGTCCGCCGGCTGGCCAACGGCGAAGGCGATCGATCGGGCAATGGCGTCCGGCTTGATGGCGATGGCGCGATAATCGACCATGGCGGCGGCGGAGCCTTCATCGGTGATCGTGTTCGCCAGTTCCGATTCGACAACGCCGGGGGAAATGATGGTCACGCGGATATCGTCATGTTCCAGCCGCAACCCTTCCGACAAAGCGCGGACGGCGAATTTGGTCGCGGAATAGACGCCGCAGGTCGGCCAGACGCGATGGCCGCCGATGGACGAGATATTGACGAACTGGCCAGACCCCTGCGCCTTCATGCGCGGAAGGGCGGCGGCGATGCCGTAGAGAACACCCTTGATATTGACGTCCACCATA
>JAHFPU010000158.1 GCA_023266635.1 Sphingobium sp. | reverse complement strand
CCGCCCTCGCATAAGCATGGGGATAGGCGCCGGCCCATCCGGCGTAACCCCCGATCCTTGCTTACTACGAGGGTGGGCCAACTCCACCCAACGATCATACGGTCTACTCAGGACGAACGGGTAATTGTAACGTCAGCAGGGTTTAGCCGACCAGCTTTTTCGCGAACTGGCGGATATGCGCGCCGATATCTTCCCGCTCCAGCGCCAGCGCCAGATTGGCCTCGATATAGCCGGCCTTCGACCCGCAGTCATAGCGGTCGCCCTTGAACGTCACGCCATGGAATGCCTGCTGTCCGATCATCGCAGCCATCGCGTCGGTCAACTGGATCTCGCCGCCAGCGCCCTTTTCCTGGGTCTCCAGGATCGTCATGACCTCGGGCTGCAGGATATAGCGTCCGGCGATGATCAGGGTAGACGGTGCCGTGCCCGCCGCCGGCTTCTCGACCAGCCCCTTGATGACCGTCAGGTCGCCATTCTCGCCATCGGGATCGAGTACGCCATAGCTCGGCGTCTGCTCCATCGGCACGTCGAGCGCGCAGATCAGATTCCCGCCGACCGCGTCATAGGCGTCGACCATCTGCTTGAGGCACCCAGTGCCCTTGCCGCCATACATGAATTCGTCCGGCAGGATGATGGCGAAGGGCTCGTCGCCGACGATGTGGCGCGCGCACCAGATCGCATGACCCAGGCCCAGCGGCTCCTGCTGCCGCACGAAGATCGCATTGCCGGGCGCAAGACGGGTGCCCTTCAGGCCCGACATGTCCTTGCCGCGCTCGCGCTGCGTCGCCTCCAGCTCATAAGCGATGTCGAAATGGTCCTCGATCGCGCCTTTGCCGCGTCCGGTGACGAAGATCATCTCTTCGATGCCGGCCTCGATCGCCTCGTCCACCGCATATTGAATCAGCGGCCGATCCACGATGGGCAGCAATTCCTTCGGCACAGCCTTGGTCGCCGGGAGGAAACGTGTACCGAGCCCCGCCACGGGAAACACGGCCTTGCGTATCTTCTTCGTCATTCTGCCCTGTTCTGCTTGGTTTTCAGGAAATGTTGCACTGCATCATCGCGGGTCGAACCGGGAAGGTCAAGCCTGCGAGGGATCGGGAATAGAGGATAGAAGGTTACAGAGCCATCAACCGACCGCTGATATTTTCCAGTTGGCCGATTTCGTTATCCAGTTGCTCCATCGACACATGCATTTCGTTATTCTTCTGGTCCCGGCACAAGAAGCCGCCCGGTTCGGGCGCGCCAAAGCCTGATACGATCAACCCCCGGAACCGGTCTATCCGCTGAATGTCGCGCTCAATATCGGCGATCTGTGACAATGCGCTGACATCTCGCCGATCCCGCATGGACACTGTCGCGCGCAGTTCGGCAATCAGGCGACCCATGCCCGGCTTGGTCCGCATGCTGGTGTTGCGCACATCGCCCGCCGCCTCGCGTAGGGCACATATCTTCTGCTCCAGCCCCTGTTCCAGCGCGCCCCAGGCGCAGATGAGACGGCCGACGCCATACATTAGCGTTGCCTCCTCGGGTTTCTCGATCTCGGCAAACAATGGAAGATGACCCATGGAACCCGTTTTATCCCTCAAATTCAACGCACATCTTTGGCATGCAGACGAAGGTGTGACCCACCAAGACGCCAATCCCCACCTAGCGACGACAGGGCGCACTCTGCACCCGGCGCCGCCCGGAATGGGGAAAAGCCGTGCAGGATTTTGGATGAACGGAGCATGAGTTACGAAAAAGGCGTGCAAAGCCCGCAGCTTGTGGACGGGAATCGGATCAGAAATCGATCGCGATGCCCTTTCTCTCCCAATCGCCATAGCGGGTCGGACTAAGGCCCTCTTCCGCCTCAGGCGCCTTGTCCAGCGGGTCGGGCTGCGGCACTGGCGGGCTTTTGGAAAGATGGGCCGGCGGCTTCACATGATCGGGGCGCTTGCCCATTGCATTTCTCGCTTATGTCCAACGGTTACGCCGGATTGAAGGCGGCCCGGCGTCATCCCACATTCACTGCTGCCATGCTATATGGGCTGGCGACCGTTGATGAAAAGGATGTTTCGCACCGTGAGCGGGTTCAAGACGATGATGCTCCTGTCGGCGCTGACCGCGCTCTTCATGGCATTGGGCTATACGCTGGGCGGCGGGGGCGGCGCGATCATCGCCCTGCTGGTCGCGGCGGGCATGAATCTCTTCACCTTCTGGAATGCCGACAGGATCGTCCTGTCCATGCACGGCGCGCGGGAAGTCGATGCGGCGAGCGCCCCCGATTTCTATCCGCTGGTGCAGCAACTCGCGCAGCGCGCCGGCCTGCCCATGCCGCGCGTCTATGTCATCGATTCCCCGCACCCCAACGCCTTCGCCACGGGCCGCAATCCCGAAAATGCCGCCGTTGCCGCGACGACCGGCCTGCTGTCGATGCTCAGCCGGGACGAGATTGCCGGGGTCATGGCGCATGAGCTTGGCCATGTCCGCAACCGCGACACCTTGATCATGACGATGGTCGCGACGATCGCGGGCGCGATATCGATGCTCGCCAATTTCGGCCTGTTCTTCCGGGGCGGCAACAATGAAGGCCACCATAATATGGTCGCCAGCATCCTGGCGGTGATCGTCGCGCCCTTCGCCGCGATGATCGTGCAGATGGCGATCAGCCGCACCCGCGAATATGGCGCGGACCGGGCGGGCGCGGAGATCAGCGGCAATCCCCGCGCGCTCGCGTCTGCCCTCGCCAAGATTTCCGGCATGGCACAGCGGATTCCCAATCCGGTGGCCAACAATAATCCCGCTGCAGCGCAACTCTACATCGTGCCCGCCCATGTCAGCCAGATGTTCTCCACCCATCCCGCGACCGAAAGCCGCATCGCCGCGCTTGAGGACATGGCGCGGGACATGGGGCAGGCGCCTGCGCTGAACCCCGCTTATGCAGCGCCGTCCGTCGCCGCGCCTCGCGGCTCCGCACTCAATCCCAACGGCGTCGCCAAGCTGCGCCGATCCAGCGCGCTTGATCCGCTGCGCCGGGACTGATGACAGCCGGGGATGACGGCGCGCGGTGAATGGCCTAGAGCGCGCCGATGTCCCCAGAACAACCGACCTCCCGCTACCCCGCCAGTCCGCCGCCGCCCGCAGGTCTCCCTGCGCGCCGCGCAGCGCTCAAGCTCCTCGACGCCGTCCTGCGCCGGGGCGAACCGCTGGAACTGGCGCTGCACGGCGCGACGCAGGGCATTCCCGCCGGGAACGATCGCGCGCTCGTCCACGCCATCGCGGCGGAGGCGCTGCGCCGCCTGCCCGATCTGGATGCGCTGATCGACGGCGCAACGCGTCAGCGCCTGCCCGACGACGCAAAGGCGCGGATGGTGCTGCGCATCGCCCTCGTCCAGGCGCTCGGCCTCGGCACGCCGCCCCATGCCGCCATCGCTACCGCCCTGCCGCTGGTGGACGGCGGCCCGCGCAAGCTGGTGCATGGCGTGTTCGGCACGATCATGCGGGGCGAGGCGCGCCTGCCCGAAGTGCCTGCACTCCCGCCCGAAGTCGCGGCGCGCTGGCAGGGCCAATGGGGCGATGACATGGTGGAGGGTGCCGCCCGCGCCTTTGCCATCCGCCCGCCGGTCGATCTGTCGCTCCGCGATCCCGCCGACACGGCGCTATGGACCGAACGCCTTTCGGGCACATCCTTCGCGCCCGGCCATGTCCGTCTCGGCGATCATGACGCGATCACGGAACTGCCCGGCTTCGGCGAGGGCGCATGGTGGGTGCAGGATCTCGCCGCCTCCATCCCCGCCCGCCTGCTGGGCGCGGGCGAGGGTCGCCATGTCCTGGATTTGTGCGCTGCGCCGGGCGGAAAGACGATGCAGCTCGCCGCATCCGGCTGGCGCGTCACCGCGATCGACCAGTCGAAGCGCAGGCTGGAGCGCCTGTCGGAAAACCTCGAACGCACGGGCCTTTCCGCCGATGTCCTGACCGCCGACATCCGCACATGGTCGCCCGATGCGCCTGCCGACGCCGTGCTGCTCGACGCGCCCTGCACCGCGACCGGCATCTATCGCCGCCATCCGGACGTGCTGCACCGGATCGGCCCCCGGCAAATTGCCGAACTGGCGGAACTGCAGGCGTTGCTGATCGATCGGGCGGCCCAGTGGGTCGCGCCGGGCGGCGTACTCCTCTATGCAACATGCTCGTTGGAACATGCCGAGGGCGAAGATCAGGCGCGCGGATTTCTCGCCCGTAATCCTGGATTCGCGTCATTTTCCCTGGACGCCGCCGCATTGCCCGATGGCGTCTCGACCACGGGCGAGGGCTTCATCCGCACCCTTCCAGCCACGCTCATGGGGCAGGGCGGCGTCGACGGATTCTTCATCGCGCGCTTTCGTCGGACCTGAGGCGCGAATCGGCGCGGACAATGGTTGCGCCGCCCGATTCGCACCGCTAATGCCAGTCACCCATGGCATCATCCGTCCGCATCGCACCGTCCATCCTGTCCGCCGATTTCGCCCGGCTCGGTGAAGAGGTGCGCGCCATTGACGAGGCCGGCTGCGACTGGGTGCATATCGATGTGATGGACGGCCATTTCGTGCCGAACATCACGATCGGCCCAATGGTGGTGAAGGCGCTGCGCCCGCACACGACCAAGCCGATGGACGTGCATCTGATGATCTCGCCGGTCGATACCTATCTCGACGCCTTTGCGGCTGCAGGCGCGGATATCCTGACCGTGCATCCGGAGGCTGGCCCGCACATCCACCGCACCGTCCAGCACATCAAGTCGCTCGGCAAGCTGGCCGGCGTCGTCCTCAACCCCGGCACGCCCGCCAAGATGCTCGATTATCTGATCGACGATATCGACTTGGTGCTGGTGATGAGCGTCAATCCCGGTTTCGGCGGACAGAGCTTCATTACGAGCCAACTCCGAAAGATTGAGGCGATCCGCAAGATGATCGACAAGAGCGGCCGCGACATCCGCCTGCAGGTCGACGGCGGCATCGATTTCGAGACCGCGCCGCAGGCGATCGCTGCGGGCGCTGACGTGCTGGTCGCGGGGACAGCGACGTTCAAGGGCGGCCCCTCCGCCTATGCCGACAATATCCGGAGGTTGCGGGGCGGGTGAACGACCACAGCCGGCTTCCGCCCCATGCCGCGCCTCTGACCGAGGATGACGGGATCGAGGAGGGCAAGAGGCTCATCCGTGTGTCGGATGACAAGGGGCTGTCGCTGGCCGAAAGAGTCGCCAACCGCTTCTATCGCCTGACCTGGCGCACGCCGATCCACGCGATGCGGCTGAAGGGAAAATATCCCCTGAAACTGCTGGCCGTGCCGGACGACGACATTCCCGGCGATCCGCGCGCGGGCAATGCGCTGCGGGCCGGTTTCTTCCTGTTCCGCGGCATGAAGCAGTCGGTTGAGACGCTGGATTTTGCGACTCTCGACGTCGCGCCCGCCTTTCGCGACTATATCCACAGCTTCCGCTGGCTGCGCGACCTCGCCACCGTTTCGACCCGAGATCAGGGCGCGCCGGTCGCAGAGGCGATCATGCGCAAATGGCTCGCCGCCCATTCGGAAAAGCCGAGCGAACCGGCATGGCGCGCGGACAATGCGGGCTGGCGATTATTCTTCTGGACCAGCCAGGCGCCGCTCATTCTGTCGAGCAGCGATCTCGTCTATCGCTCGCTGGTCCTCAACTGCATCGCCCGCACCGCCCGCCATCTCGACCAGAGCGCCGACAAGGCCCCCGTCGGCGTCCAGCGCCTCGTAGCCTGGGGCGGTATCGTCGCGGCGTCGCTGCTGATCCCCGGCGGCGGTCCGCGCCGCATCTTTGGAGAGGCCGGCCTGCGCCGCGCGCTCGACAGCGCCTTCCATGGCGATGGCGGTGTCATTTCGCGCGCGCCGATGGCGCAACTGGAGGGGATCACGCTCCTTGCCATGCTGCGCGCCGTCTACGATGCCCGGCGTGAGGAGCCGCCCGCCTTTCTTGACGAGGCCATGTCCCGCACCGTGCCGGCCTTGCTCGGCGTCACGCACGGCGATGGTGGCCTTGGCAGTTGGCAGGGCGGCGGCGCGACGTCGCCGGACATCGTCAACGCCGTCATCACCGCCACCGGCGTGCGCACCCGCCCGCTGCGTCAGGCGCGCGACTGGGGTTATCAGCGGCTATCAGCCGGCGGCACGGTCGTTCTGGTCGACGCCGCGCCGCCGCCCGTTTCCCGCTTCGCCGATGCCGGTTGCGCATCGACCGGCGCGCTGGAGGTCAGCGATGGCCCGCACCGCCTGTTCGTCAATTGCGGCGGCGCGGCGCTCGCGGGCGCCCAGCTTCCCGAATCCCTCGCGCAGGCGCTACGCACCACCGCCGCGCACAGCACACTGACCCTCGCCGACAGCAATTCGACGGCGATCCTCGGCGACGGCACGCTCGGTCGCGGCGTCACGGAAGTGGAGCTGCACCGGCAGGAAATGGACAGCGGCAGCCGGCTTGAACTCAGCCATGACGGCTATGTCCGCCGCCTGGGCTATGTCCATCGCCGCCTGCTGATGCTCTCGGCGGAGGGCAAGGAAATCCGGGGTGAGGACATGCTGCTCCCCGCCCCGCGCCGCCGCAAGCCGGCCGCCGTGCCCTATGTGCTGCGCTTCCACCTCGCGCCCGGTGTCGAGCCGACGGTGACGGCGGACGGGCAGGGCGTGTTGCTGCGGCTGGAAGGCGGCACATTGTGGCAGTTCCGGGCCGGGGGCGGGCAGCTCTCGGTGGAGGAAAGCCTCTGGGTCGACGGCAATGGCCGTCCGGTCCCGAGCCAGCAACTCATTGTCAGCGCAGAGGCAGAGCCGGGCGGCAGCAGCATCGGCTGGCTGCTCAAGCGCATGAGCTGAAACTAGCATAAGGTCGAAAACGTGGGAAATGTGAAGATTAAGCGGGCGCTCCTTTCGGTGTCCGACAAGACTGGGCTTGCCGAACTTGGCGCGGCGCTGGCCGGCCATGGGGTGGAGCTGGTGTCGACCGGCGGCACGGCGAAGGCGCTGCGCGACGCCGGCCTGACGGTCATGGACATTTCCGACCTCACGGGCTTCCCGGAAATGATGGACGGCCGCGTCAAGACCTTGCACCCGAAGGTGCATGGCGGCCTGCTCGCCGTGCGCGACAATCCGGACCATGTCGCATCGATGGATGAGCATGCGATCGGCGCGATCGACCTGGTCGTCGTCAACCTCTATCCCTTCGCCCAGACCGTCGCCAAGGGCGCGGAGCGGGAAGAGATTATCGAGAATATCGACATTGGCGGCCCGTCGATGGTGCGCTCGGCGGCCAAGAACCATGAAAGCGTCGCCATCCTGACCGACCCGGCCGACTATGCGCGGCTGATCGCGGAAATGGCGGAGCAGGGCGGCGCGACCAGCTACGACTTCCGCCGGATGCTGGCGGCAAAGGCCTATGCGGCGACGGCGGCCTATGACTCGATGATCGCAAGCTGGTTCGCCTTCGCCGATCAGGGCGTCGCCTTCCCGGAGACGCTGACGACCGGCGCAAAGCTTGCCTCGACACTGCGCTATGGCGAGAACCCGCACCAGTCCGCCGC
>JAHFPU010000157.1 GCA_023266635.1 Sphingobium sp. | reverse complement strand
TCAGGACGCGCCAAGCCCCCTCCAACACCACCCGCAAAACGGCCCCTTACGCCACAACTGCTACTCAAATTGTGAATCCCGGACAGTTGTGGGACTTGATCCGGGATCCATGAGCGCAAGCTTACATGCAGTCATGCAACCTTGAGCCATTGGATCCTGAAACAAGTTCAGGATGACGCGCTAGAAAGACATGCGCTAACCCAACTCATGTCCGGAAATCCGCGCGCCCGGTTGCCCTAATCGACCCACCCCGCTAAACGCGCGCACATGTCCAGCACCGCCACCCAGATCACCCCGGAAATCGTCGCCGAGCATGGCCTCAACGAAGAGGAATATGCCCGCGTCCTGAACGCGCTGGGGCGCGAGCCGAACCTTACCGAACTCGGCATCTTCTCGGTGATGTGGTCGGAGCATTGCAGCTACAAGTCGAGCCGCATACACCTCAAGAAGCTGCCGACCGAGGGGCCTCAGGTCATCTGCGGCCCCGGTGAGAATGCCGGCGTCGTCGATATCGGCGACGGACAGGCAGCGATCTTCAAGATGGAGAGCCACAACCACCCCAGCTACATCGAGCCTTATCAGGGCGCGGCGACAGGCGTAGGCGGCATCCTGCGCGACGTGTTCACCATGGGCGCGCGACCCATCGCCAACATGAACGCGTTGCGCTTCGGCCGGCCGGACCACCCCAAGATGCGCCACCTGATCAGCGGTGTCGTGCGCGGCATCGGCGGCTACGGCAATTGCGTGGGCGTGCCGACCGTCGGCGGCGAAGTAAACTTCCACCCCGCCTATGACGGCAATATCCTGGTCAACGCCATGACCGTCGGCATCGCCGACACGGACAAGATTTTCTACTCGGCCGCCAGCGGCGTTGGCAACCCGATCGTCTATGTCGGGTCCAAGACCGGCCGCGACGGCATCCATGGCGCGACCATGGCGAGCGCCGACTTCGGCGAGGATTCGGACGCCAAGCGCCCTACCGTGCAGGTCGGCGATCCCTTCACGGAGAAGCTGCTGATCGAGGCGTGCCTTGAACTGATGGCGTCCGACGCGATCGTCGCCATTCAGGACATGGGCGCGGCGGGCCTCACCTCCTCCAGCGTCGAGATGGCCAGCAAGGGCGGCGTTGGCCTGTTGCTCAACATGGACGCCGTGCCGCAGCGCGAAACCGGCATGACCGCCTATGAGATGATGCTCTCCGAATCGCAGGAGCGCATGCTGATGGTCCTGAAGCCCGGCCGCGAAGCCTTTGCCGAGGCCATCTTCCACAAATGGGAATTGGACTTCGCGATCATCGGTGAAGTCACCGACACCGGCCGCATGGTCCTTGTCCATCATGGCGAGACCGTCTGCGACATCCCGCTCGCTCCGCTGGCCGACGACGCGCCGCTCTACGACCGCCCCGCCGCCAGCAAGGAAGAGTATAAGGCCTGGGCCGGCGTGAAGCCGCTCGGCGACATCCCCGAAAGCACGGACATCGCCGCCGACCTGTTGAAGCTCATGGCCTCGCCGGACATCGCAAGCCGCCGCTGGATCTGGGAGCAATATGACCACATGGTCGGCGCCGACACCGTCCAGCGCCCTGGCGGCGACGCGGCTGTCGTGCGCGTCCATGGCTCGAACAAGGGCATCGCGATCAGCACCGACTGCACGCCGCGCTATTGCTATGCCGACCCCTATGAGGGCGGCAAGCAGGCGATCGCCGAATGCTATCGCAACCTGTCTGCGGTCGGTGCAACGCCGCTCGCCGTCACCAACTGCCTCAACTTCGCCAACCCGCAGCGCCCGGAGATCATGGCACAGCTCACCGGCTGCCTCGACGGCATGGGCGACGCCTGCCGCGCGCTGGACTTCCCGATCGTCAGCGGCAACGTGTCGCTCTACAATGAGAGCAAGGCCACCGGCGGCGGCAGCGCGATTTTGCCGACGCCGGCGATCGGCGGCATCGGGTTGCTGGCGGATGTCGACAAGATGGCGACGGTTGCGTTCAAGAATGAGGGCGACATCATCTGGCTTGTTGGCGGCGAGGGTACGCATCTCGGCCAGTCCATCTGGCTGCGCGAAGTGGCCGGCCGCGAAGCAGGTCCCGCTCCCGCGGTCGACCTGACAGTTGAGAAGGCGAACGGCGCGCTGGTCCGCGATCTGGTGTTGTCAGGCAAAGCAACGGCTGTCCATGACATTGCCGATGGCGGCCTGCTGGTCACTTTGGCGGAAATGGCGCTCGCGGGAAATATCGGCGCAGACCTTTCCGTGACGCTCAGCACTGTCCAGGCGTTCGGAGAAGATCAGGGACGCTATGTCGTGACAGCCACCTCCGGCGTGGAGATACAAGGTGCGACGAAGCTTGGTGTTACCAGCGGCACGACGATTGCCGGCATCCCCCTCGCCGACCTCCGTACAGCGCACGAAGGTTTCTTCCCCGCGTTGATGGACGGCTAAATCCTCCCTGAAGGGGGGACCGCCGCGAAGCGGTGGTGGAGGGGTTCAGCGCAACGCCCGCACCCGCGCGACAATCCCGCCAACAACCGCGTCCAGATCGCGCAACACATCCACCGCAGGCACGCGCAGTACCGTAACGCCCTGCGTTTCCAACCACGCATCACGCACCTTGTCCCGTGCAGGCCGATCGCCCCGACCATGCGCCTCGCCATCCACCTCAACAGCCAACCGCAATTCATCGCAATAGAAATCCAGCACATATATGCCCGCAGGGTGTTGGCGGCGAAACTTCGCGCCATCGGGCCGTTTTCGGAGCGCCTGCCATAGAAGCACCTCCGGCAGGCTCATGTCCCGGCGCAGCCTGCGCGCATTGGCCTTGGCGCTTTCCGGTCCGCTTAGCATACCGTCTCCTGCGTTGCGCTAAAACCCCTCCACCACGCTTCGCGTGGTCCCCCTCCCCTTCAGGGAGGATTTTACGAAACCCGCGTCACTCTCCCAAACACCACATGATATCCGTCCCGCGCCCCGCCCGCGTCGAACGCCGCCATCACCCGCCGCAAATCCCCCGGCGATAGCGGAGCCCTCCCCTCCACCGGCACCACCGCGCCGATACCCTTGAGGTGCGCGATCAGCCCCTTCGCGCTCCCGCATTCCAGCACATAATCCTCGTCGAAGGCGAAGGCGTCCGCTTGGGCCCCCAGCATCGCCTGCACATCCCCCAGCGAAGGATAATCCGGCACCCCCGCCACGACGCCGCACGCGCCATGCGCCGCGCGCCACGCGGCGAAGCTCCGTTCCGCCATCGTCGAGAAGATCAGGCTCCCCCCCGGCCGCAGCAAGCGCGCCAGCCGCGTCACCGCGCCGGGCAGATCATCGAACCACTGGAACGCCAGGCTGGAGAGGATCAGGTCGAAATGCGCGCCCTCGAACCAGGGATGCTCGCCATCCATCGGCAGGAAGGTGCCGGCGATCATCGCCCCCTTCGCTGCCTGCCCCACCATCTCCGCCGACAGGTCCGTCGCCACCAGATCCGCGCCCGGCCAGCGCAAGCCGATCTCGCGCGTCAGCAGCCCCGTGCCGCAGCCGATCTCCAATATCCGGGCGCCATCAGGGACCTTCAGCAACCCCGCGAGATCGGCAACCGTCTTCGCCACGACCTTCTGCACCCCGGCATGGTCCTCATAGCCGGCAGTCGCCGCACCGAAGGCGGCGCCGATCCTGTCTTTGCGCGTCGGGCTCATGAGCAAAGGGCCTGACAGAAGCCGCGCCCGATTTCCAGTACCCGCCGCCTTGCGGCCCGCATCAAAGCGCTTTAGCCCCGCCCGATGCACGCCACCGACCGTATCTTCGCCCTCGACGCCCTGCGCGGCTTCGCCGTCATGGGCATATTGCTGATGAACATCGTCAGCTTCGCCATGCCGGAGCAGGCCTATATCAACCCCGCCGCCTGGGGCGGGCAGGGCATTGCCGACATCATCGCCTGGGCGATCGGATGGATATTGTTCGACGGCAAGATGCGCGGGCTGTTCTCGCTCCTCTTCGGCGCGTCGATGCTGCTGGTGATCGACCGGGCGGAGATGGCGGGCGGCAACGGCCGCCGCACGCACCTGTTCCGCGCGCTCTGGCTGTTCGCATTCGGCGCCGCCCACTATCTGCTGCTATGGTGGGGCGATATCCTGATGCTCTACGCGCTGGTCAGCCTGGTCGCGCTGCTGTTCGTCGGCAAGGAGCCGATCGCGCTCGTCAAATTGGCCTTCGCCGCTTTCGCCTTGCACTTCCTGATCGTCGCGGCGCTGATGGGGCCGATCTACGCCTATCAAAATGCCGCGGCCCAGCCGGGCGCGTCCGCCGATACGCTCAACGGCTATGCCACCCTCGCCACCGCGCTCGGCAAGCCCGGCACGCAGGCGATCGTCGATCAGGTCACGACCTACCGTTCCGGCTTCGCCAGCATCGTCGCGCACCAGTTCGCCACCTTCGGCGAGACCTTCACTGCCATGTTCCTCTATCTCAGCCTCGATACGCTGGGCTTCATGCTGCTCGGCATGGCGATGCTGAAGGGGGGCTTCCTCACTGGCGGCTGGGACATGGAGCAATATCGCCGCACCGCCAGCCATTGCTTCCTCATCGGCCTGCTGCCCATGATTGCGCTGGCAGTTTGGGTGATCGCCTCGGGCTTCGACACGGTCACGACCTTCGGCGCGTTCATCGCCTGGTCCTTCCCCTTCCGCATCCCGCTGACCGTTGGCTACGCCGCGCTGTTCCTTTGGATCATCGGCCGCATGCAGAACCACTGGCTCATCGCCCGCGTCGGCGCGGCCGGACGCACCGCCTTCACCAACTATCTGGGCACCAGCTTGGTCATGTGCGCCCTCTTCTATGGCTGGGGCCTCGGCCTGTTCGGAAAGATCGATCGCGCGCCGCTTTATCTTTTCGTTTTGCTCGGCTGGGCGCTCATGCTTCTCTGGTCAAAGCCCTGGCTCGACCGATTCGCGTACGGACCGCTCGAATGGCTCTGGCGCAGTCTGGCGCGCGGAAAGCTGCAAAAGATGCGCAAAAGCGTCTCACCCTGACGCAATTCATCGCATTATCCATTATTTACTATTGCGACCTATTATCACTATCGCTATCTCGTGGGGACAGGAGAGCGTGCATGGTCGTTTGCGTCTGTAATGCCATACGGGAAAAGGACCTCCGAGAGGCCGCCCGCGACGGTGCCGACACGCCGTGCAGCGCCTATGCGCGGTTTGGCCGCCGTCCCAAGTGCGGCCAGTGCGTATCTTTCGCGCGAACCATTATCGCCGCCGAGCGTGCGACTGCCTAGCAGTTGCACGCCAAAAAACGGCGGAAATCCGCCATTTTCAACCTTAACAAATTAGGCTTTCGGGTCTATACCCCGCTCCGACACCAACAGCTCCGGAGCCTATCCCATGAAGGGCGACCTCAAGGTCATCGAATTTCTGAACGAGGCGCTCAAGAATGAGCTGACCGCGATCAACCAGTATTTCCTGCATTACCGCATGCTCAATCACTGGGGCGTCACCAAGCTCGCCAAGTTCGAATATGAAGAATCGATCGACGAGATGAAGCACGCCGACAAGCTGGCGGAGCGCATCCTGTTCCTCGACGGCCTGCCCAACTTCCAGCTGCTCGGCCGCCTGAAGATCGGCGAGACGGTGGAGGAAATCCTCAAAGCCGACCTCGAACTGGAATATGAGGCGCTGCCGCCGCTGCGCGACGCGATCGCCCATTGCGAAAGCGTGCGCGACTATGTCAGCCGCGACCTGTTCCAGAAGATCCTCGACAGCGAGGAAGAGCATGTCGACACGCTGGAAACCCAGTTCGAGATGATCGAGCGCATGGGCATCCAGAACTACATCCAGCTTCAGTCGGAAGCGGCCGAGGACTGATCCCAAATACTCCCGTCATTCTTCTTTTTTGGGAAGATAGGCGCGAAGTTGGACGAGATTAAGGGAGGGGCAGCGAAATGCGCTGCCCCTCCTTTCGTCATTCCGGCCTTCGTCATTCCCGCGCAGGCGGGAACCCATCGCTCCCCACAACCAATCGCCTGCCAAAGGCGAGATAGGTTCCGGCTTTTGCCGGAATGACGAGTTCATAGGTACTTGAAGCAGCGGCAAAGCCCACGAAACGGTGGCAAAACCCACGCAATCCATTGCCCTCCCCCTCTCCCCCTTGCTATCCTCGCACCATGCCTATCGACCTGATCTGCCTGGATGCCGACGACACGCTCTGGCACAATATGCGCCATTTCTCCGCTACGGAGGATGCGCTCGCCGCCATGCTCCGCCCCTTCGCCGACGCACATATCGTGCGCGAGAAGCTTGAGGCGTGCGAAACCCGCAACCTCGGCCTCTACGGCTATGGCGCGAAGGGCTTCACCCTTTCGATGATCGAGACCGCGACGGAACTGTGCGGAGAGCCGCTGCCGGGGACAATGGTGTCGGACATTCTCGACGCCGGACGCACCCTCCTCGCTCATCCCGTCCAGCTGTTCGACGGCATCGCCGACACGCTGGAGGCACTCGCCCGTCGCGGCAATCTCGTCCTGGTGACCAAGGGCGACCTGCTGCATCAGGAGGCCAAACTGGCCGCATCGGGCCTCGGCGACCGCTTCCACGGCGTCGAGATCGTCAGCGACAAGAAGCCGGAAACCTTCGCCCGCATCTTCGCCCGCCACGGCGTCGCGCCGGACCGCGCGATCATGGCCGGAGACTCGATGCGATCGGACGTCCTGCCCGCGCTGGAGGCCGGCGCATGGGCGGCCTTCATCCCGCAACCGGGCGCCTGGGCGCACGAAAGCGCCGAACCACCCTCGCATCATCCCCGCTTCCGTCAACTCGGTAGGCTGGCCGAACTGCCCGACTGGATTGATGCCATCGGGTGACCGCTGTGTGTGTGTGTGCGGGATAGCGGACAGTAGCCGTCATCCCAGCGAAGGCTGGGATCTCATGAGGCTTGGTCGGATTCTAAGGCCTGAGATGCCAGCATTCGCTGGCATGACGGTCGGGAGCCAATATCTGGCGCTCACCTATTCGACGGTCGGCTCGCTCTCCACGACACCAAGGTTGGTCAGCACCATCGTGTTCGCCGACATCCTGTCGCCATTGGATAGCGCCATTGCGCCTTCGGAGGATTCGCAAACCCGGCTCGCACCGTTCGTCATCCGGAAATTGACATAGGTCCGCACGACCACATGAATATCGCCATGGGTATCATCAGGAACATGGAATCTGTGCGGGATGGACTGCACGGACGTCACCGTCCCAAACTCACCCTTGCTCATGCACGGGACCACAGCCGAAGCCGTATCCGCAGGCGCGCCGCAACTGCATAGCGACGCCGCGACACAACAGAGAATGGCTCTTTGTATCATATCGAATGTCTTGCCCACCCACGCGCCCGCGCACGATGTCGGGCAGCGCTGTCCGGTAGATCGGGGATGCTTAGAAAAGCATTAGGACAGGGCAGGAATTCAGGTCGAAAATGGATGTAAAGGCCGACAGTCCGTCGTCCACCCATTGCGAACATTCCTCTTTCGCCGTCATGCCGGGCATGACCCCACAACTGTCCGGGATTTTTTTGCTGTTTTGGATTGCACGGCAGCAAAGTCCTGGGGAATCTGCCAAGATTGTGTTGTTGAGACATAATATTGGAGATCTGCCGTGC
>JAHFPU010000156.1:2490-7693 GCA_023266635.1 Sphingobium sp. | reverse complement strand
CATGCTATTCGCCACCGAGCATCCCGAAAAGGTGCGGATAGTGCTGTCTCTCGATAACCGCAGAATGCCCCTGCCACGACTTAGGAAGCCGAAGGTCTGTTCGCTCCGCTCGAGCGACCACATCGCTGACCCCGGCGTCCTGCCTTCTCCAACTGAGCAAGCGGCGCTTGGCATGTCGATCATTGCAGTCCCCGTGAAACACGACGACATGTGGGACGGGGCGACTGCTGACCAACAAAAGGCGATGCTGGCGGCGGTCGGTAAGTGCCTTGCTGACTAACGTGGTACGTCCGCTTCTAGGCACTGAACGCTACGGCTTGGTCGTCTTGGATTGGTCGAGTGCT
Source organism: Sphingobium sp. (assembly GCA_023266635.1). Classification (GTDB taxonomy): domain Bacteria; phylum Pseudomonadota; class Alphaproteobacteria; order Sphingomonadales; family Sphingomonadaceae; genus Sphingobium. The sequence continues at coordinate 7,349 of JAHFPU010000156.1, read as the reverse complement.
GCCTGACCGTTTTCTTCAGCACCAAGGCTCCCTGCGGCCCGTCCAGCGCCTCGCCAGTCCCTCGCTGACCAGCACGTCCCCCAAGGACTGCCCGTCCCTCACCAGCACCCGCAGCTTCCGGCCGTAGCGGTCTTCGTCGCGCCCGTCAGGGGCCTGCTGGACCTCGAAAGGCCCGGCGTTCACCAGCTCCTGCAGCCGCTGGGTCGCGCGGGTCCCGAGGTTCGCCTCGACGGTACAGCGGGGCGGATGGGTCTCGGGGGCGTCGATGTCGGCCACCCTGATCTTGACGCCTTCCAGCCAGATCGTGTCGCCGTCCACCACACAATTCCTGCCGCCGCCTGTGTGGCACAGCGAGAAGGTCGTAGAGGGCGCTGTGGACGCCGTAGGAGCGCTGTTTGAGCCTGCCGGGACCACGAGGCTGGCGATGCCCCCAAGGGTTCCTGCGAGGGCTGCAGCGGCCAGAATGAGGTAGCTGTTCACCGGTCCATGACCTCATCGAAAAATGACCCGACCACCGAAGCAGCCGGGCCAGTAAAGACACTCCACCAAGGTCAGGTGGAGCCTCTCGGGTCGCATCGTCCGAATACCGACAGAACCTCATCGAGACGTTAAGAAATCCCGATTGCACCCAGTATGGATCAATCTCTGGTATTCCCTGCCGCGCCTTCAAACGACATCATCGTCGCATGTGGCAGCCTGCTGGCCTTTCTCATGGACCGTGACCGGTGTACCTTGGTGGAGACCTATCGCGGCTGGGAAATCTACAAGACCGATGGGGGCGGCTACTGGGCCTATGATCCCCACAGCACTTTCGACACCTCGGTGTATCCTGCGCTGGTCGAGATCAAGCGCATCGTGATGCTCATCGACACCGGCAGGGGCGGGCTGCACGGGTAGCTCTCCGACACTCAAACATCGTAGCGCGGAAGCCGCTCTATGGCTGCGGACATAGCCGGTAAAGGCGACCCTCCATACCTTCTTCCTGTCGTCGCGGGAGCATGGCCTTGAATTACGTCAGCCATCCGCTCTTCGATGTCATGGATGTAGCTGAGGGTTTTGAAGCGATGCCGCCAAGCGTGATTTGGCTGCAGCACCGGGTCAGTAATGCCCACCTCGTCCCGAACCCAAGCCGCAACCTTCTCTCCAACTTTCTTATAGTGCCTTCCCGCCTCGTTCTCCTTTCGCGTCTTGCTGGGGTCGTAAAAGATGGGGCCATCAGGCAACGCTTCGACGACTTCAATGAAGCCTTGGTCGATGATGTGGGAGTGGAGGGGGACCGTTCGCGCTTCCATCGTCTTCACACGACCAGCTTCAGGGGTGATACGCACCACCCACATTCCTTCCCGGAACTGAAGGTCGCCTCTCCGCATCTGGCTGAACTCGTTCACGCGAGCACCTGTGTACGCGCAGAGCCAGGGTATCCAGCGGATTGCACGAACGTAGGGCGCTGACATTTTTCTCTTTGAAGGCTCCAACGTCGCTTTGAGGATCGCCTTAGCCTCATCGTCAGTGAAGCTAGGGTCTCGTAGTTTGACCTTCTTCTCTTTCTTGAGGACCACCTGATCGGCCACGTTATCTGCCAGCAGTTCTTCCTCCACAGCCCACCGCAAGGTGGCTTTCAGCGGTGTCAGATACTTGTCGCGTACAGTCGTAATTGTCCTCGCCTTGCCCTGTCGAGTAGGTGTCGCCAGAAGATGATCGCGCCACTCTCGGAGCTTACTTGCGGTAAGACGCGCAGCGTCATCATTGCCGAGGAAGTCAATAAGATGTTGGATGTAACGTCTCCACTCCACGCGGACGCCGGGCGATAGCTGCCGGGCTTTTGCATAGCCATCATACGTCGCCAGCAAAGAAACATGTCCATGCACCTCCTGAGGTACTCTGCGTTCCTGAAGCATTGGAGGCTCAAGGGGCGTCTCCACGATCTCCCCATCCAGCCTTCGGAGTTTATCCTCTCCTGAACTTATCGCGGCATCGTTGATCGCCCTGCAAAGAGCCGCGAAGTCTTCCGTCGATTTAGGCGAGACTAAAAGCTCAGCGGCTTCCAGCAACTCGTCCGCTTCTTCACCCCAGCACTTGACGATGCCGTCGAGGTCTCCAGTCGCCCGTAGGCTTCGATAGAGCGGCAACATTCCTTCCAATGTCTCGCGGGATTTCACAGACCAGCGGGAGGCAGGCGCATCCCTCCAAGGTCCATTCGCCACGCCACCATGAGCAGCGACCTGATCTGCGACCTGCGCGTACAAGGCACGCTCTTCTGGGTCCCAACGGGCAGCCTCATCGTTAGCGAGTTGCTCGGCACGAAATTTCTCGGCTAGGTAAGCGATAGTCGGGCTGTCGAGCTTGTCGTATTGACCCGCCGCTTCACGGCGAGCGCGAGCGACGTTGAGATCAAAGTTGCCGACGACTTCCTCATATCGAGCGAACAGACCTGGACTACCCTCGAGGCCCAAGGCTGTCTTCAGTTCCCACCCGGTGATGTTTCGAACATCATCTGGATAACGGCGGCGATAGGTTACGCGCCCGGTTTTTTTATCGACACTCGTGTATTTCACGACCAACAACCGTCCCACTTTGTACCTTCTCCGTGTACGTCGGAGAGGCTTCAAAGCTCGGAAATCGTGACTTTTTGCGTGAATTCAACCCCTTGGAGGTCGATGGTGCCGCTTACAGGACTCGAACCTGTGACCCCCGCATTACGAATGCGATGCTCTACCAACTGAGCTAAAGCGGCGCCGGGCTTGCTTTGAGGCGGAGCCTGGAGCCGGGCGCTTACCAGCACATCCCGGCGCTGACAAGACAGGACAGTGATCGGGCGAGCGTAACAGGCGTGCAACGGCGCCCGCCAGATATTTACGTCATGTTTACCATCGCCATGCCATTCATCGGCCCGAAAGCCATCAGAGCAGGCATTTGGGACAAGGCCAGGACATGGATACTCTGCGGGGACGCGATATCGCTAACGACCATGATGAGGTCGACTACGCCGTGGAAAACCCGGCGATCGAGGCGCCGCCGGAAATCGGCAGCGACGAGCGCCGGATGCATGTGCGCGCTTATAATTATTGGGCGTCCCTGCTTGGCGATCGATCATTGCCGTCCATCGAGGACCTCAATCCTTCCGAGATCGAGGATTTCGGGCCACATAGCGTGTTGCTGGACTTCACTGTCGGCATCGACGATCCGGCCGTCGCCTATCTGGGCGGCGCATTGCGGCGCGAATGCGAGATACAGGACCACATCGACCATATCAGCGAGGTACCCTCGCGCTCCCTGCTGTCGCGACTCACCGACCATTATCTGCAAATTCTGGCCAATGCCGCGCCGATCGGATTCGAGGCGGAATTCATCAACCAGCGCGGCGCGGAAATCGTCTATCGCGGCATTTTGATGCCCTTCTCGTCCGATGGCGACACCATCGATTTCATCTATGGCGTCATCAACTGGAAGGAGATGGCGAGCCGCGACCTGACCGATGCGCTGGTCGAGGAAGTCGATCAGGCGCTGCGCAGCGCGCCGCAATCCCTGGGCAGCCGTCCTGTTTGGGCAGACGGTCCGTCCGGCGAAGCATCCCGCGCCAGTGATTTCGGCGACGAGATGATGGACAGCCTGGACGAGGATGCCGCGCTCGCCGACCGACTGGCGCTGGCGCGCGACTTCGCGCAGGAAGCTGGCAACAGCGACGCGCGCACCCGATCGGCCCTGTATCGCGCTATCGGCCTCGCCTATGATTTCGCCCTCGCCACGCGGGATGCGCCGGAAGATTATGCGGACATGCTGGAGGATGCCGGCATCACCGTACAAGCGCGCAGCCCGATGACGGCGGTCGTGAAGCTGGTCTTCGGGGCGGATTATGACAAGACGCGCCTGACCGAATATGCGACGATTCTGGATTATGCCCGGTCGCTGATCATGCCTGCCGGAAGCCTGGCCGACCATCTGGAAGCCTATGTCGGCGGCATCAAGGGACTGGTGCGGGACGTGCGGGACTCCCGCCGCGTCGACACGCCGGCCAAGGCCGATCGCGCCGTGGAGGCGCGGGCGAAGTTGCGCGTTGCGCCCGCTATCGCACTCTCCACCCTTTCGACCGATACCGATGGCTTGGCTGTCGTCGTCGCCCGTCGCGAGGCCGATGGGTCTATCAGCATCGTCGCGGCGCTCCCGCAGGACGCGAAGTTGACGCAACAGGTGATTACGCACGCTGCTGCAGAGTGATCGGTCATCCAACTCTATTATATTATTGCAGTCTTATGAAACTTTCTTTCCAGAAAGAGGTTGAGCCTCGCCCGTCTGCGGGGCTATAGAGAGCCCCGGCGGGCCGAACGAAGACGAGGTGAGGCAATGACGATGCTGGCGGAACCCGGTGTAGCAACCGTGAGGGACGCGCTGCGCGTCGCACTGGCGCAGGGCGCCCTTCCCGAAGAGATCGAAGGTTTCGACGAAAGCGCGACGGAACGCGCCGCAGCCTTCCTGGCTGACACCGCCGCCGCGCGGAAGCCCGGCGAACCCACCATCGCGTTGGAAACACTGGGTGAAGGCGCCCGCGAACGCTTCATGCGTATCGCGCTGATCAATGACGACATGCCGTTCTTGGTCGATTCGATCGCCAACACGCTGGCGGCTGCGAACATCACCATCTATCGCCTCATCCATCCGGTGCTGTCGGTCGAGCGGAACGCAGAGGGCGCGCTGACCGCCATTCTCGCCGCCGATGAGCCCGGCGCGCGGCGCGAATCGATGATCTACATCGAAGCCGAGCGCGCAGACGCCAAGGCGCGGCGCGCGCTGGAGCAGGATCTGGTCAAGACGTTGGCGCATGTGCGAGCGGCGGTGACCGACTGGCCCAAGCTGCAGGAGGC
>JAHFPU010000156.1:0-2480 GCA_023266635.1 Sphingobium sp. | reverse complement strand
GAGGCGCTGCGCACCGACGCCGATAATCTGCAGGATCAGGAGAGCGCCGCGCTGCTGCGCTGGTTCCTGTCGAAGAATTTGACCCAGACCGGACATGAAATCCGCAACCGGGACGGCAAGGCCACGAACAAGGCGGGCATCTGCGCCATGGCGGGCGAGGACCTGCTGGCGAAGGCCACCATCACGGCGGCGTTCGACTGGTTCGAGGAAGGCGGCCGGGTGCCGTTGATCATCAAGTCCAACCGGGTTTCCCGCGTCCATCGCAATGTGCTGGTCGATCTGGTCATCGTGCCGGTGCGCGAGGGCAAGGAGATTACCGGCCTGTCGATACACGCAGGCATGTGGACGAGCCAGGCGCTGTCGGCAGCGCCGGACAAGATACCCGTGCTACGTTCCGCCCTGCTGGCGCTCATGGAAAAGACCGGGTTTGATCCCGGCGGCCATGCGGGCAAGGCGCTGGTGCATGCGCTGACATCGCTACCGCACGACATATTGATCGGTTTCAACCGCGAGGCGCTGGAACGGCTGGCGCTGACCTTCATGTCGCTGGCGGACCGGCCGCGGCCGAAGCTGGCGCTGGCGACCGATGCGCTGTCGCGCCACCTCTACGCCTTCGTCTGGTTGCCGCGCGACGAAGTCACGACGGCACGGCGCGTCAGCGTGCAGGACATGCTGGCGAACGCAGCGAATGCGACGGTGCTGAGCTGGTCGATCGCGCTTGAGGAGGGTGGCCTGGCGCTGTTGCGCATCACGCTCGACCTGCGCGACGGCGGCGCGGCGCCAGACGACGAGGCGCTCGACCGGCAATTGAAGGAAATGGTGCGCGGCTGGGTTCCCGCCGTGGAGGCGGCGCTCGCGACGCTGGAGGATCCGGGCCGCGCGGCGGCGCTCGCCCAGCGTTATGCCAATGCCCTGCCGATGAACTATCGCAATGGGGCGGGCGCGCAGGAAGCGGCGCTCGACATTGCCGAGCTCTATGGCCTCTCAGGCGGGAACGATCGCAGCGTGCGGCTGTACCGCAATGACGAAGATGGCCCGGCGCGCCTGCGTCTGAAGCTCTACAGTTCCGAACCGGTTGCCCTGTCCGAAGCCGTGCCTGCGTTCGAGAATTTCGGGTTCCGCGCCATCGACGAGATCACCACGCCAGTCGAGAGCGGCGCGCTGGGCTATATCCAGCGCTTCATCCTCGACCTGCAGGGCGGAGGCGAGGCGGCGGGCGTGCTGGCCCGTGCCGACATTGTGCGCGAGGCGATTGCGCAGGTTCTGGAGAATGTCGCCGAGAATGATCGCTTTAACGAGCTGATCGTCACCGCCGGCCTTGACCCGCAGGCGGTTGTACTGTTCCGTGCGCTGTTCCGCTATTTACGCCAGACGGGCCTGTCCTACGGTATGAACACCGTGGCGGACACGCTGCGCCGCGAGCGCGGGATCACCCATGCGCTGGTCTCGCTCTTCTCCGCTCTCCATGATTCGGGCGTTGCCGATGGCGAGAAACGCGCGGCCGAAGCGGGCTTGACGATTGAGGAAGGGCTGGAGCAAGTCACCGCGATCGACGAAGACCGCATCCTGCGGCTGTTCCGCGCGGTCATCACAGCCACGCTACGCACCAATTTCTTCGTGCCCGCCGGACGCGAGGCGCTGGCGTTCAAGTTGGACAGCGCGAAGGTGCCGGGCCTGCCCGCGCCGCTCCCCTGGCGCGAGATCTGGGTCTATTCGCCGCGCGTCGAGGGCATCCATCTGCGTGCGGGACCAGTCGCGCGCGGTGGCCTGCGCTGGTCCGACCGGCGTGACGATTTCCGTACCGAAGTGCTTGGTCTGATGAAGGCGCAGCGGGTGAAGAACGCCGTCATCGTGCCGACCGGCGCGAAGGGCGGCTTCTATCCCAAGCAATTGCCCAATCCGCAGACGGACCGGGACGGCTGGATGGCGGAAGGCACCGAAAGCTATCGCATCTTCATCCGCGCGCTGTTGTCGGTCACCGACAATCTGGTGTCCGGCAAGGTCAAGCATCCCGCCCATGTCGTTATCCGCGACGGTGACGACCCCTATTTCGTCGTGGCCGCCGACAAGGGCACGGCGACCTTCTCCGACGTTGCCAACGCCATCGCGCTGGACCGGAAATTCTGGCTGGGCGACGCCTTCGCATCCGGCGGCTCCAATGGTTACGACCATAAAGCAATGGGCATCACCGCCAAGGGCGCGTGGATTTCCGTGCAGCGGCACTTCGCCGAAATGGGCATTGATGTGCAGAAGGAGCCGGTTCGCGTCATCGGATGCGGCGACATGTCGGGCGACGTGTTCGGCAACGGCATGCTGCTGAGCAAGGCGATCAAGCTGGTCGCCGCGTTCGACCACCGCCATATCTTCTTCGACCCCGATCCCGACACGGCGGCGGCATGGACGGAGCGCGCGCGCATGTTCGCCCTGCCCCGTTCGAGCTGGGACGATTATGACAAGTCGCTAATCTCCAAGGGCGGCGG
>JAHFPU010000155.1:6698-7698 GCA_023266635.1 Sphingobium sp. | reverse complement strand
CGATGGAGTTCATGCCGCGCATCACCCGCGCGCAGTCGATGGATATCCTCTCGTCCCAGTCGAACCTGTCGGGCTACAAGGCGGTGCTGGACGCTGCGGCGGAATATGGCCGTGCCTTCCCAATGATGATGACGGCAGCGGGCACGGTCTCGGCCGCCCGCGCCTTCATCATGGGCGTCGGCGTTGCCGGGCTTCAGGCGATTGCAACCGCCCGCCGTCTGGGCGCGCAGGTGTCGGCAACCGACGTTCGCGCCGCGACCAAGGAGCAGATCGAATCGCTCGGCGCCAAGGCGATCTTCGTCGAGGCCGTGAAGGGCATCGAGGGGGAGGGCACCGGCGGCTACGCGACCGAGATGTCGGACGAGTATAAGGCGGCGCAGGCGGAGCTGGTCTCCGCGCACATCGCCAAGCAGGATATCGTCATCACCACGGCGCTGATCCCAGGCCGTCCCGCGCCGCGCCTCATCAGCGACGCGCAGATCGCCAGCATGAAGCCGGGTAGCGTCATCGTCGATCTGGCGGTGGAGCAAGGTGGCAACGTCGAGGGCGCCGTCGCTGGCGAAGTGATCGAGCGGCATGGCGTCAAGATCGTGGGTCACCGCAACGTGCCCTCGCGCCTCGCCGCTGATACCTCGGCCCTGTTCTCGCGCAATCTCTACAACTTCCTGTCCGCCTTCTGGGACAAGGAGAAGAATGCGCCGGTGCTCGACGAGGAGATCGGCAATGCGATCCGCCTGACGCAGGGCGGCAAGGTCGTCAACGAGCGGTTGCTCTGATTTTTCCAGTCGCTACGGGGTATGCCTCGGGCGACGACTAGGGGGTCAATATGGACTTCGTATCCATTCTATCCATCTTCGTAATGGCCTGTTTCGTGGGCTACTACGTCGTCTGGTCGGTGACGCCGGCCTTGCACACGCCGCTGATGGCGGTGACCAACGCGATTTCGTCCGTCATCATCGTCGGCGCGCTCGTCGCCTCGGCTGAGGCGATTGGGGCGACC
>JAHFPU010000155.1:0-6688 GCA_023266635.1 Sphingobium sp. | reverse complement strand
TGGGCCTGCTGGCCGTGGTGCTGGCGTCGATCAACATCTTCGGCGGCTTTGCCGTGACCGAGCGCATGCTTGCCATGTACAAGAAGAAGGAGCGCAAGTGATGCACGAAGTCGCTGCAGTCCCGCCCTTCGTGGCGCTCGCCTACCTGATCGCAGGCGTCCTCTTCATCCTCGCGCTGCGCGGATTGTCCAGCCCGGCGTCCAGCCGCACGGGCAACCGCTTCGGCATGGCCGGCATGGCCATCGCCATCGGCACGACGCTGTATACGCATGACATTGCGAACCTGCCCGAGATTATCGGCGCGATCGCCATCGGCGGCATCATTGGCTTCGTCACCGCGCGCAAGATCGCGATGACCGACATGCCGCAGCTGGTTGCCGCCTTCCACAGCCTCGTCGGCCTTGCCGCTGTTCTTGTGGGCGCGGCAGCCTATCTGACGCCCGCGGCGTTCGGAATCGTCGATGCCGCCGGTCAGATCCACAATGCCAGCCGTATCGAACTGGGTCTGGGCGTCGCCATCGGTGCGATCACCTTCTCCGGGTCCGTCATCGCGTTCCTGAAGCTTAACGGCAATATGTCGGGCAAGCCGATCATGCTGCCGGGTCGCCATGTCATCAACCTCGGTACATTGGCAGCGATCCTGGGTCTGATCGCCTGGTTCTACGCCATGGTCGCGCCGACCATCGACGCGCCCTGGCTGTTCTGGACCGTCATTGCGCTCAGCTTCATCATCGGCTTCCTGCTCATCATCCCGATCGGTGGCGCTGACATGCCGGTCGTTGTGTCGATGCTCAACAGCTATTCGGGCTGGGCAGCCGCCGCTATGGGCTTCACGCTGGGCAACAGCGCGATGATCATCACCGGCGCGCTGGTGGGCTCGTCGGGCGCAATCCTCAGCTACATCATGTGCAAGGCCATGAACCGCAGCTTCATCAGCGTCATCGCTGGCGGCTTCGGCGCCGACGCAGGGCCTGCGGGCGCTGGCGGCCCGGTCGTCGACCGGCCGTACAAGCGCGGGTCTGCCGAGGATGCGGCATTCCTGATGAAGCAGGCGGAAAGCGTCATCATCGTTCCGGGCTACGGTATGGCCGTCAGCCAGGCGCAGCATGCGCTGCGTGAGATGGGCGACCTGCTCAAGAAGGAAGGCATCAGCGTCAAATATGCGATCCATCCGGTCGCGGGCCGTATGCCCGGGCATATGAACGTGCTGCTGGCCGAGGCCAATGTGCCCTATGATGATGTGTTCGAGCTGGAGGACATCAATGGCGAGTTCGGCCAGGCCGACGTCGCCTTCGTCATCGGCGCCAATGACGTGACCAATCCCGCGGCCAAGACGGACAAGACATCGCCGATCTACGGCATGCCGATCCTCGACGTCGCTAACGCCAAGTCGGTGCTGTTCGTGAAGCGCTCCATGGGCGGTGCTGGTTATGCCGGCGTCGACAATGAGGTCTTCTACATGAACAACACCATGATGCTTCTCGCCGACGCCAAGAAGATGGTCGAGGAGATTGTGAAGGGTCTGGCCCACTAAAGGGTTGCCCCTCGGCGTGACGATACCCTAACCCCGTTCGTGTCGAGCGAAGTCGAGACACGCCGCGCTGTCATGCCGGTCCTCGACTTCGCCCGAACCGAACGGTTTTTTTGTGCCCAGGGGACTTCATGCGTAAAATTGGTCTGATTGGTGGTCTCAGCTGGACGTCCACCGCCCGCTATTACGAGATCATCAACCAGGCGATTCACAAGGTGAAGGGCGGCTTCCACAGCGCGCCCCTGCTGGTTGAGAGCCTGGACTTCGCCGATGTCGCGCGCTGCGCCACGCAGGATGACTGGGACTGCGCATCTGCGCAGCTGATCGGCGCGGCGGCGCGACTGGAGGCGGCGGGGGCCGAGGCGCTGTTAATCTGCGCCAACTCAATGCACAAAGTGTATGAGCGCGTACAGGACGCCGTCAAAGTCCCGATCATCCATATCGCCGAAGTCGTAGGCGCCAAGATGAAGGCAGACGGAATAAAGACCGCTGCCCTGATAGGCACGCGCAACGTCATGACCGAGAAATTCTATCGTCAGCGGTTGGTCGCGCATGGCGTGTCGCTGCTGCCCGCCGATATGGAACTGGCCGACCGGATCGATCGCATGGTCTATGACGAACTGGTCGTCGGCAAGATCAGTCGGGACTCCGAACGCTACATGAAGTCGGAACTGACTGACATCGCCAAGGAGGATGTGCAGGCGGTCGTCCTGGCCTGTACGGAGCTGGAACTGATCGTCGACGTGAAAGCCAATGTGCTGCCGATCTACGATTGCACGTCCATCCATGCAAAGGCTGGGGTGGATTTCATCCTGGCGGAATAAATGCGCCGCCCGCGTGTTTGTACTCCCAAATAACATTGCCGTTTGATGCAGCCGAATTGGACGGATAGCGTTATAAGCGCTCCATCCGGGAAGAGAACAGGCGCTGCAAATCGATGAATGACCCCCATGTGGAGGACTGGGAAGCGCGCCGGCTGGAGGCGCTTCTTCACTACGATATTCTCGATACCCCCCGCGAAGACTCCTTCGACGAAGTTGCCCGTCTGGCCGCTGACATTTGCGGGACCCCCATCGGCGTGGTCAACCTGATCGGCGACGGGCGCCAGTTCTTCAAGGCGGAGGTGGGGCTGGGGGTTCGGGAAACGCCCTTCGATTCCTCCTTTTGCGCCGAGGCAATCCTGGAGGATGATTTCCTGCTGGTCCCCGACGCGACGCAGGACGTGCGCTTCGACTGCAATCCTCTCGTCACCGGCGACCCGCATCTGCGCTTCTACGCCGGCGCGCTTCTCAAGACTGATGACGGGCTGCCGATTGGGACCCTTTGCGTGCTGGGTTTCGAGCCCAAGACACTTAGCGAACTGCAGCAGCAATCGCTCAAGGTTCTTGCCCGCCAGGTCATGGCGCAGTTCGAACTGCGTCGGGCGCTCCGGCAGCAGGGGGAGAAGGATGAGCGTTATCGCACGTTGTTCGGGTCCATGGATGAGGGCTTCTGCGTCATTGAGTTCATTGACGGCCCGCACGGTCCACTCAGCGATTATGTGCATATAGAGGCCAATGCGGCCTATGCGGCAAACGCCGGCATCCCCAATGTTGTCGGGCAGCGGTTGCGCGAGATGGTCGGCGACGAAGCCGACGATTGGGTCGAGCGTTACGGTGGCGTGCTGCGTACCGGCATCCCCATCCGGTTCGAACGGGAACTGGAGGCGACGGGCCGATTTCTTACGCTTTCCGCCTTTCGCATAGAGCCCCCGAGCCTCAATCAGGTGGCGGTGCTTTTCCAGGACATTACGAAGCGCCGTCAGGCGGAACAGTCGCTGGTTACACTGAACGAAACGCTTGAAGCGCGGGTCGCGGCGGCGCTTTCCGAACGCAAGGTGCTTGCCGATACGGTGGAGGGGACGAACGCTCTGGTCCAGGTCATGGACCGGGACTGGCGTTGGTTGGCCATCAATGCCGCCGCGATCGACGCGTTCGAGCAGATTTTTGGCGTTCGCCCCAATGTCGGCGATTACCTCCCGGACGTGCTGGCCACCCGCCCACACAGTCTTGCCAGGGTGCAGGCCGCATGGGCGCGGGCTATGGCGGGCGAGGAGTATGTCGATATCGACAGCTTCCCCATGGGTGAGGGCGCGCCGAGGCACTTGGAAATGCACTTCAACGTCCTGCGGGACAATGATGGGCGGCAAATCGGCGCCTATCAGTTCGTCTATGACGTGACAGAACGCCTGATGGAGCAGGAACGGCTGGCCGCGATGGAAGAAGCGCTGCGCCAGTCCCAGAAGATGGAGGCGGTCGGTCAGTTGACGGGCGGTCTTGCCCATGACTTCAACAATCTGCTCGCCGGGATTTCCGGCGCTTTCGAGATGATAGGGGTGAGGCTGTCGCAAGGCCGCAGCCGCGATGTTGAGAAATATCTGTCGGCGGGGCAGGGGGCCGCACGTCGCGCGGCCGCGCTGACGCATCGCCTGCTGGCCTTTTCGCGCCGGCAAACGCTTTCGCCCAGCCCCATCATCATCAACCGGCTGATGGCCGAACTGGTGGAATTGATCCAGCGCACGGTGGGTCCTTCGATCGAGGTGGAGACGATCGCCGCAGGCGGCCTGTGGCCATCGCTCGTCGATGCGAACCAACTGGAAAACGCGATCCTCAACCTGTGCATCAACGCGCGGGATGCCATGCCGGACGGCGGCAAGATCACCATCGAGACGGGCAATAAATGGCTCGATCGCAGGACTGCCGCCGAGCGTGGGCTGGAGGCTGGGCAATATGTCACCGTCTGCGTGAGCGATACCGGTACGGGCATCGAAAAATCGATCATTGATCGCGTGTTTGATCCCTTCTTCACGACCAAGCCGCTCGGGGAGGGGACAGGTCTTGGCCTGTCGATGGTCTATGGCTTCGCCCGCCAGTCGCATGGGCATGTGCGCATCTATTCTGAGGTCGGGCAGGGCACGATGGTGTGCATCTACCTGCCTCGGCATCTGGGCGATGAGGTCGTCGAGACCGTTTTCGAAGCGCCGGCTGCGCCAGCCGCCGGATCGGGAGAAACGGTACTGATCGTCGATGATGAACCGACCATCCGGATGCTGCTGGTCGATACGCTGGAGGAACAGGGCTATGCCTGCATCGAAGCCGCCGATGGTCCCGCAGCCCTCAAAATCCTGCAGTCACGCCGGACGATCGACCTTTTGGTTACGGACGTCGGGTTGCCCGGCGGTCTGAATGGCCGGCAGGTGGCCGACGCCGCCCGGGCGATACGACCGGAGATGAAGGTTCTCTTCATCACGGGCTATGCCGAGAACGCCGTCCTAAACCACGGCCATATCGAACGCGGCATGGAAGTGCTGACCAAGCCGTTTGCCGTCGACGACCTCGCACGGCGCGTAGACCGTCTGTTGCGGGAATGAGGTTGGAATGAACTGCGGCGCAGGCCCGATGGACCTGCGCCGCGCATGTTCGTTCAGAAGGCCTTGCTGATCGAGCAGGCCGCCGGGCCGAGGATGACCACGAACAGAACCGGCAGGATGAAGAGGATCAGCGGAACGGTCATAATCGCGGGAAGCCGCGCGGCCTTTTCTTCCGCGCGCATCATGCGCTCGTTTCGGAACTCGGCCGACAGGACGCGCAATGCCGAGGCAAGCGGCGTGCCGTATTTTTCGGTCTGAACCATGGTCGTGACCACGCCGCGAACCGCGTCCAGCTTGACGCGGGTGGCAAGGTTCTCGAAGGCCATGCGCCGCTCGGTCAGGAAGCTGAGTTCGATGGCGGTTAGCTGAAATTCATCGCCCAGTTCCGGATAGGCCCGGCCCAATTCGCGCGCCACGCGGTTGAAGGCAGCGTCGACGGTCAGGCCCGCCTCGGCGCAGATCACCAGAAGATCGAGGGCGTCCGGCAGACCCTTGCGGATCGCCGCCGAGCGCTTCGAAATCTTGTTGTTGATGAAGAGGTCTGGCGCTTTGTAGGACAGCATCAACGCCACCGCGAAGACGCCAAAGCGCTTGAGCGGCCCCCAGTCCGGCGATCCGCCCAGGACATAGAGATAGAGCGCCGCGCCGCCGCCGATGATGATCGGCATGAACATGCGCCCGAAAATGACGGCGACAGCCCAGTCCTTCGACCGGATGCCAGCCTGAGACAGCTTGATCTGCGCGTCCTTCAACTGGTCGTCCTGCAGCACTTTCAGGCTGCTGAGGAACGACCGCATCTGGTCGGTGGTCTGGTTCTTCTGGACCAGCTTCGCGCGGCGCTTGGCCGTCGATGCAGTGATGCCCGCCTTCAACTGTTCGCGGCGCTCATTCAGCGCTTTTACACGCCGCGCCATGGGGTTGCGGACCGTGGTCGCGGCATAGAGGGCGATGAGGACGGCGAAGGCAGCAGCGGCGGCCATTAGAGTGCCGATGTCGGTGGATGTCAGGCCGAAGAGGGTTGCTCCGGTATGTGAGACGGGTTGCATTGTTTCAGTCCTTCCCGCTCAAATTTCGAAGTTGATCATCTGGGCCATGATGAATGCGCCGATGCTCATCCAGCAGAGTCCGCCGATACCCACCATCTGCATCAGGCCAAGACCGAACAGGCGTTCCGGGTCTGGCGTGAAGAAGGGCGACATATATTCATAGTTGATCGAACAGATCATCGCGAAGACCAGGAACGGCAAACAGCCGATAATGTAGGCCGATGCTTTGGATTCCGAGGACATGGCCTTGATCTTGAGCTTCATCTGTGAGCGCTGACGAAGCACGGTGGCCAGGTTCGAAAGCGTCTCGGCCAAGTTGCCGCCGGTTTCGCGCTGAATGGCGAGCGTGATTACGAAGAACTGGATTTCCGCAGTTCCCAGGCGGTCCGCCGTTTCGATCAGCGCCTGATCCATGGTCTTGCCGATCTTGATGCGCTCCGTCACCAACTTGAACTCCTCGCCCACCGGGCCGGGAATTTCGGATGCGACGACGCCCAGCGTTTCGGTGATGGGAAGTCCGGACCGCAGGCCGCGCACCAGCAACTCGAGCGCGTCGGGGAATTTGGCGGTGAACTTGGCGATCCGCTTGCCGATCATCATGCTAATCGCCTTGTGCGGCAGCCCGAACCCAATGGCGATACCGAGGAGTAGCGCCGTGATTGGTGAGAAACCGCGCAGGATGAGCAGGGCCGTGAAGCCAAG
>JAHFPU010000154.1 GCA_023266635.1 Sphingobium sp. | reverse complement strand
AACTATTTCGATCTCGCGATGATCATGGATTATTGGTCGGACAAGCGCCTCAACCATCATACCGAGGCCACCTCCATGCTCTACGCGGCGCGGGAATGCGCGCGCGTGATGCTGAGCGAAGGGCTGGAGGCGCGCTATGCTCGTCACGCCGCCGCCGGACGCGCCATGACGGCGGGACTGCGCGCCATGGGCCTGAAGATATTCGGGGACGATGCGCATCGCATGACCAATGTGACCGGCGTTTACATCCCGGAAGGCATTGACGGCGAGCGGGTGCGGACGGCGATGCGCACCCATTTCGAGATCGAGATCGGCTCCGCCTTCGGCCCGTTGCAGGGGCGCATCTGGCGGATCGGTGCGATGGGATACAATGCCGCAAAGCATAAGGTGCTGATCGCGCTGGGGGCTCTGGAGGCATGCCTGCGGATGGAAGGTTTTGCGCTGCCGGCCGGCGAGGCGGTGACGGCGGCGATGGCGGCATGGGACGTATGAGTTCCCGCCTCTCCTCCCGTTCGTTTCGAGCGCAGTCGAGGAACGGTTGCGCGAGGTTTCTCGACTTCGCTCGAAACGAACGGATTTCTGGACGGGAGACGCAATCTTGACGCGCGACCTCGTAGGCTATGGTGGTAGCCCGCCCGACCCCCGCTGGCCCGGTGGCGCGCGCATCGCCGTGCAGTTCGTCGTCAATTATGAGGAAGGCGCGGAGAATAGCGTCCTCAACGGCGACAAGGGGTCCGAGGCGTTCCTGTCCGAAATGGTGGGCGCGCAGAGCCATCCCGACCGAGCGATGGCGATGGAGAGCCTCTATGAATATGGCAGCCGCGCCGGCTTCTGGCGGCTGCATCGCCTGTTCACGGGGCGCGGCCTGCCCGTCACCGTCTTCGGCGTGGCCAATGCGCTGGCGATGAACCCGCAGGCCGTCGAGGCTATGCTGGCGGCGGACTGGGAGATCGCCAGCCACGGCCTGAAATGGATCGACTACCAGACCGTGCCGGAACAGGTCGAACGCGCGCATATCGCGGAGGCTATCGCCACCCACCAGCGCGTGACGGGCAGCAGGCCGCTCGGCTGGTATCAGGGCCGCACCTCACCCAACACGGCCCGGCTGGTCGTGGAGGAAGGCGGCTTCCTGTATGATGCGGACAGCTATGCCGACGATCTTCCTCATTGGGACCATCGCCACGGCAAGGCGCAACTGATCGTGCCCTATACGCTCGACGTCAACGACATGAAGATGGTCGCCTATAACGGCTTCACCGAGGGCGAACAGTTCTTCCGATATTTGCGAGACACGTTCGACCAGCTTCGCGAGGAAGGCGGGCGGATGATGTCCGTCGGCCTGCATGGCCGCATCGCTGGCCGCCCTGCCCGCGCCCGCGCCCTCGCCCGCTTCCTCGACCATGTCATGGCCGCCGGCGACGCCTGGGTCGCCCGCCGCATCGACATTGCCCGCCACTGGATGGAGGTATATCCCGCATGACCATCGACGACCCCGCCCTGCTTGCCGAAGTGACCGCCGCCTTTCAGGACTATGAGCGCGCGCTGATGCAGGACGATATTCCGGCCATGGACCTGCTGTTCCACGATGCGCCGACCACGAACCGCTATGGCGTGGGCGAAGTGCTCTACGGCATCGAGGAAATCCGGGAGTTCCGGAAGGGACGCGGCGGATCGCCCCAGCGCAAGCTCGGCAAGGTCGCCATCACCGTTTACGGGGACAGCTTTGCTACTGCCGACGCCGAATTCTTTCGCGAGAATAGCGAACGGCGCGGCCGCCAGACCCAGAGCTGGGTGAAATTCCCCGATGGCTGGAAGGTCGTCTCCGCCCATGTCAGCCTGGAAGGGAGCAGCCATTGACGCTGGAGGAGGTCAATGCGCTCGACGAGGCGGGTTTTGTCCTGCGCTACGGCGCGTTGTTCGAGCATTCGCCCTGGGTGACCGAACGCGCCGCCGGTTTGCGGCCCTTCGCTGATGTTCATGCGGGGCTGATGCGCGCAGTGCACGAGGCGAGTGAGGCCGAGCAGATCGCCCTGATCCGCGCACATCCTGAACTTGCGGGCAAGGCGGCCATCGACCGCACGTTGACTGAAGCATCGGCAGCGGAACAGGCGTCCGCCGGGCTCGACCGCCTGACGCCGGACGAGTTCGCAAGGTTCCAGGACCTCAACGACCGATACAAGGACCGCTTCGACTTTCCGTTCATCATCTGCGTGCGGCTGACCGACAAGGCGGGCATCCTGGCGGCGATGGAAGCGCGACTGAACAATGACCGCGATCAGGAGGTGGCGACGGCGATCGCCCAAATCGGGGAGATCGTGCGCCTGCGGCTGGAGGATATAGCGTGACCGGCGCGATCGGCCTCCCGGCGCTGGAGGCGGAGCTGGCGCGGCAGCTGGCGTTGATCGGCCATGGCGGGCCGGACTGGACGCGCCCGCATGGGTATAGCGACGCGAATGCCTATGACGCGGTCATCGTCGGCGGGGGGCAGAGCGGACTGGCGGCGGCGTTCGGCCTGATGCGAGAGCGGGTGTCCAACATCCTGGTCATCGACGAGAATCCGGCGGGCCTTGAAGGCCCCTGGGACACCTATGCGCGGATGATCACGCTGCGTACGCCCAAGGAGCTGACGCCCATCGACTTCGGCGTGCCGGCGCTCACCTACCGCGCCTGGTGGGAGGCGCAGCATGGCGCGGCCGGATGGGCGGCGGTCGGCAAGATCGCCCGGAGCGACTGGATGGCATATCTGCGCTGGTATCGCCGGGTGCTGGCCCTGCCGGTGCGCAACGACACGCGCCTGACGCTGGTGGAGCCGCTGGGCGATGGGCTGCACAGGCTGCATCTGGATGGCCAGCCGCCGCTGGTCACGCGCAAGGTCATATTGGCGACCGGCATACAGGGTGGCGGCGAGTGGCACACGCCCGCGATGATCCGCGACGCCCTGCCCCGCCACCTCTATGCCCACACCAGCGAGCCGGTCGACTATGCCGCGCTCAAGGGCCAGCGGGTCGGCATATTGGGCGGCGGCGCATCGGCGTTCGACAATGCCAATGCGGCGCTGACGCTGGGCGTCGGGGAAGCGCATGTGTTCATCCGGCGCAAGACGCTGCCACGCATCAACCCGATCCGCTTCATGGAGCAGGTGGGTTTTACCGGACGCTATCCGGCGCTGGGCGACGCAGAGAAATATGCTGTCATGACGTCATTCCTGGGTCACAACCAGCCGCCGACCAACGACA
This sequence comes from Sphingobium sp., assembly GCA_023266635.1. GTDB lineage: Bacteria > Pseudomonadota > Alphaproteobacteria > Sphingomonadales > Sphingomonadaceae > Sphingobium. The sequence goes on along the minus strand of JAHFPU010000154.1, from coordinate 4,478 downwards.
CGTTCGATCGTGCGGCGGCGTGGACGGGCTTTGCCCTGCACCTGGGCGCGCCATGGCTGTCGGTGGAGACAAGCGGCGACGCGGTGCGGGTGACGACGCCGCAGAGCGTCCACGATTTTGATTTCGTGGTGCTGTCGACCGGCCTGATAAGCGACCCCGGGCTGCGGCCCGAACTGGCGCTGGTCGCCGATCGGATCGCGCGCTGGTCCGACCGGTTCACGCCGCCGCCGGGCAGCGCTAACGCGCTGATCGACGCGCATCCCTATCTTGGCGCGGGATTTGAAGTGCTGCCGAAGCGCGACGCGGATGCGGACAACCTGCACGGCATTTTCGCCTTCAACTATTCAGCGCTGATCAGTCTTGGCTTGTCGGCGTCCGCGCTATCGGGCCTGCAGACGGCGCTGCCGCGTTTGCTGCGGGGCGTGACGGATCAACTGTTCCTGGACGATCGCGACACGCTGATCGCCGACCTGATCGCCTATGACGAGGTGGAATTCATTGGCGATTGGCCCCGCCAGAAGGATGCAGCGGCATGAGCAGTCTTTCCACCCATGTGCTCGACACCACCCATGGTCGCCCGGCGGCGGGGGTGGCGATCGCGCTGACGACCGCCGAAGGCGACCTTCTGTTTTCCGGAGAGACGGATGGCGACGGTCGCTGTCCCGGCCTGCCGGCGATCAACCCCGGCGTGTATCGCATCGCCTTTTCGGTTGCTGGCTATTTTCGCAACGCCGGCGTCATCCTTCCGGAGCCGCCCTTTCTCGACATCGTCGCCATTGATTTCGGCGTCGCCGAGCCGGACGCCCATTATCATGTCCCGCTGCTTGTCTCGCCCTATGGCTATTCGACCTATCGGGGCAGCTGAGGATGATCGTGGTCGCCCCGGGGCGTTGCGTGGGATGATCGAATGGCTGCCATGGCTGCGCGACATTCCAGCGAAGGCGCCCGCCGCCCTTGTGCATATCCTCGCCTGCGAAGGATCGACGCCGCGCGGCGCAGGTGCGCGGATGCTGGTGACCGAGGATGCTCTGCATGGCTCGATCGATAGCGGGCAGTTGGAGCTGAAGGCCGTCGAGCAGGCGCGCGCCTTGCTGAAACAGGCCAGGGGCAGCTGGCAGATCCATGATTATCCGCTGGGGCCGTTGCTGGGGCAGAGCTGCGGCGGCCGCGTCCGCCTGCTGATCGAGCATGTCGATCCAGCCAGCCTGGGATGGGCAGGGCATGCGGCGGACGGGCGAGTGCTGGTGTCCACGCTGATGCCGGGGCGGATAGAGCGGCATGTCGACGACCATGCCCTTCCATCTTCCCTGTCGGCGCGCGGGGACAAGCCGCGAGAAGGCGCGAGCTTTGCCGAGCGGCTGGGGCAATATCGGCGTCCGCTCTATCTGTTCGGAGCGGGCCATGCCGGGCAGGCCTTTGCCTATCATGCCGCCAGGCTGCCGCTCCAGCTGGCCTGGTTCGACACGCGGCCTGTGTTCGAGACGATCGAGGGTGTGGTGATCGTTCCCGAAGCGGCGCTGGAACAGTGTATCGCCGAAGCCCCTGCCGACGCCGCGATCCTGATCCTGACCCATGATCAGGCGCTGGACTATCGACTTGCGCGGGCCGCGCTTGCCCGCCAATCCATCGCCTATGTCGGGCTGGAAGGCATGGCGGAGAAGCGGGACCTGTTCGACGCGCATCTCGAACGCGACGGCATATCGGCCTATGGCCGCAGCCGGCTGACCATGCCGGTCGGCATGCCATCCTTCCTGCCAGCGGAGCCTGACGTCATTGCTATTATTACATTAGCCCAGTTGCTGCAGTTGAACGCGTCATGAGCTTGCAAGCTTTCCGTGGGGAATATCTGTCGGTCTCCCGGGATCCACGGGACGATCCCGATGCGGTGCGGCACGATCCTGACGGATTGCTGGTCGTCGAGAATGGCATCGTCGTGGCCCGCGGCAACCATGCCGATCTGGCAAGCCGTTATCCCGGCCTAGCGATCCAGCACCTGCCGGGCCTGATCGTTCCCGGCTTCGTCGATGCGCATATCCATTATCCGCAGATGGACCGCATCGCCGCGCATGGCGAGCAACTGCTGGACTGGCTGGACCGCCATATCTTTCCCGCCGAGATGGCCTTTGCCGATCTGGCCCATGCGCAGCGCGTGGCGACGCTGTTCCTGGACGAGCTGCTGCGCAACGGCACGACCAGCGCGCTCGTCTTTCCCACCGTCCATGCCCATTCGGTCGACGCCCTGTTCGAGGCTGCGCTCGCGCGGAATATGCGCATCGTCTCCGGCAAGGTGCTGATGGACCTGGGGCCGGACGGTCTGGCCGATACGCCGCAAACGGCGCGCGCACAGAGCGAGGCGCTGATCCGCCATTGGCGCGGGCGGGGACGGCTGGGCTATGCCGTGACGCCGCGCTTCGCCCTCACCTCCACCGATGCGCAGTTGCAAGTGGCCGGAGATTTGCTGGCGGAGCATCCCGAAGCGCTCCTCCACACCCATCTGGCGGAAAACCCAAGGGAGATCGCCGCCGTCGCCGCGCGATTTCCCGAACAGCGGGACTATCTGGACGTCTATGACCGGTTCGGGCTGGTGGGCGGACGGTCGGTCTTTGCGCATGGCGTCCACCTGCCCGACCGGTCCTGCGCAAGACTGGAGGAGAGTGGCGCGGGGATCGCGATCTGCCCAAGCTCCAACTTCTTCCTCGGGTCCGGCTGCTTCGATTTTGCGCAGGCGGACGCGCATGGGGTACGGCTGGGGCTGGGCACCGATATCGGGGCGGGAACGACCTTCTCGATGCTGCACACGGCGGGGCTGGCCTATCAGGCGGGGCAAATGCGCGGGACAAGCATCGATCCCTTCCGCGCGCTGTACCTAGCCACGGCGGGCAGCGCGGCGCTGCTGCATGTCGGGGATCGCGTGGGTGCGCTGGAGCCGGGCCAGGAGGCGGACTTCGTGGTGCTCGACAGTGCGGCCACGCCGCTGCTGGCGCGCCGCACGCAGGGCGTCTCGCTTGCCGAGCGGCTTTTCGCGCTGCAAATATTGGGCGATGACCGCGCCATCCGCCGTACCTACATCATGGGGCAATGCGCGTGGGACAGGGATATGAACAGATGAGCAGCATGGACGACTTCATCATCGGCCTGCCGAAGGCGGAGCTGCACATCCATATCGAGGGCAGTCTGGAGCCCGAGCAGATGTTCGCCTTCGCCGCGCGGAACGAGGTCGCCATTCCCTATGCCTCCGTCGAAGAGGTGCGCGCGGCCTATGCGTTCGGCAATCTGCAGGACTTTCTCGACATCTATTATGCCGGCGCGCAGGTTCTGCAGACGCGCCAGGATTTCCACGATCTGGCGACCGCCTATTTCGACCGGGCGGCGCAGGACGGCGTCGTCCACGCGGAGATCATGTTCGATCCGCAGACGCATATGGAGCGCGGCATAGCCTTCGCCGTGGTGATCGAGGGCCTGCTGTCCGCGATTGCGCAGGCGCAGGGTCGGCATGGCATGAGCAGCAGCCTGATCCTGTGCTTCCTGCGGCATCTGAGCGAGGCGGACGCCTTTGCGGCGCTGGAGGCGGCCGGGCCGTGGCTGGACAGGATAAGCGCCATCGGCCTCGATTCTTCCGAAGTCGGGCATCCGCCGGAGAAATTCGCGCGGGTCTTTGCGGCGGCGGCGGGTCATGGCCTGCGCCTCGTCGCGCATGCGGGCGAAGAAGGGCCGCCCGACTATGTGTGGCAGGCGCTGGACGGCCTGCATGTCGACCGGATCGACCATGGCAATCGCGCGCTTGAGGACGACACCCTTGTCTCCCGGTTGGCGGCGGAGGGCATGACGCTGACCGTCTGTCCGCTGTCCAACCTGAAGCTTTGCGTGATCGACGCCATTGGCGACCACCCCATCGACCGGATGCTTGACCTCGGCCTGCGCGTGACGGTCAATTCGGACGATCCGGCCTATTTCGGCGGCTATGTGGCGGACAATTATCGCGCGGTTGCGGAAGCACGCAAGCTGAGCAAGGCGCAGATAGCGACGCTGGCGCGCAACAGCTTCACCGGCGCGTTCCTGCCGGAGGAGGCCATTGCCGCGCACCTGGCGCGGATCGACGCTTATATGGCGGGACAAACTGATTAGAGCATCGAGCGGTCAATCAAATCCGTTCCCCCTGAGCTTGTCGAAGGGCTGTCCTTCTTTTCAACGTTACGAAAAAGGACAGGGCTTCGACAAGCTCAGCCCGAACGGAATTGATTGGGATGATCTTGTAACGCTCTACACATCCTTCCCGTCGATCCAGTGTTCGGTCGGTGGAGCGAGATAGCGGGCCATGCAGTTCAGCATCGCCTCCGGTTCGCGCTCGATCAGCAGGATGGCGCGGTGGTTGGGCTTGAGAAAGCCTTCGTCCACGACATGGTCGATGAAGCCGGACATGCGCGTGTAGAAGCCCGCCACGTCGAGCAGGCCGCAGGGCTTGTCATGATAGCCAAGCT
>JAHFPU010000013.1 GCA_023266635.1 Sphingobium sp. | reverse complement strand
ATCAGGCCCATCGCGCGCTCGACGGGTTCGAGGCGGCCGAGGGCGGCGAACTCATCGAGCAGGAACAGGACGGAGCGGGCAGGGGAGGCCGGCGCGCGCGCCAGATCGGTCAGCCCTTGCGCGAGCATCAGGCGCAGCCAGCGGGCATAGGTGGCGAGCCGATCGGGCGGCAACACCAGATAGACGGTGGTGGCGTGCGCCTTCACATCGGCGAAGGTGAAATCCGAGCGCCCCAGCACGGCCGACATGCGCGGCGAATCGAGGAAATGGGTATGGCGCTGCGCGGCCGACAGCACGCCGGCGGCCTCGCGATCGGACTTGCCGAGGTGGCGGTTCGCGGCGCGGGCGATCAGGCCGCGCGCCTGCGTGCTGCGCGACATTTCCCGCAGCATCCTTTGGAAATTATCGGGCGCGAAGGTGAGGCAGTCGCGCACCGCTTCCAGCGTGCGGTCCTGGCCTCGCGATTCCGGGTCGCACGCCACCCACAGGAGGATGCCGGCGATCAGCGCCTTGGCTTCCTCGTTCCAATGCGCCTCGCCGGCTTCGCCGGGAGCGTCATAGACCAGCGCGTCGGCCAGCGTCATGCAGTCGTCGGCGAGATCGAGGCCGGCAGGGTCGATGCGATCGAGCGGATTGAAGGCAGCGCCGGGAAGGCCCGTCACCCCGAACGGATCGAGGACATGGACCGGGCCGAACTTTGCCCGATGGCGGGCGGTGATGCGGGCATTCTCGCCCTTGGGGTCGATGCAGACGACCGGGCCGGGATAGTCGAGCAGGTTGGGAATGATGGTCCCCACGCCCTTGCCGGTGCGCGTCGGCGCGATCGTCAGCAGATGCGAGGGGCCGGCATAGCGCAGCAGCCTGCCGTTCTTGCGGTCGCGGCCGATCAGCAGGCCGTCGCCATTTTGGGCGAGGGGGCGAGTTTCCCGATCGGTGGCGAAGCGGGCCGAGCCGTGCGTGGCATCGCCGGCAGGGCCGCCGTAGCGCAGGATCAGCGGTTGAAAGAGGGCGCGCAGCGCGACGAGGATGACGACGATCGCCGTCAGCATCATGACGGTCTGATAGATATGGGAATCGTGGGCCAGGCCGAGCAGCCTGCCAAGAATGAGCGGCACCCCAAGCCCCAGCACCAGGCCGGTGATGAGGAACAGGACCAGGACGCCGAACAGGTGGCGGATGAGGGCGACCGGGCTGGTGACGAGGGCCGTGATCGCCCATATCGGCTGTTCGCGCGCGAGCCGCGCGAGGTTGCGGATCGCGCGGCCGAGCTGGCGGAACCATTCCATCATCAGGATTCCCTCCCGCTGTCGTTTTCGAGATGTTCGGCGCAGATCGCGGCGGCGATCGTGTGGAGATGCTTCACGCGGTCAACGAGCCAGGCCAGTTCGTCGGGGGTGATTTCATAGGCATGGGAATAGCGCGCCTCGACATAGGCGCGCTGGAGCTGCGCAAAATGGCGGCGGGCGGCGCGGGTATCGCGCGGCCAGGCTTCGATCAGCCGGGGATCGAGATTTTCGGCAAGCGAGCGCAGGATGCCGATGCGGTGCGATTTGGGCGCGTAGAGCGTCAGGACGAGCAGCAGGCCATGATAGGCGCGCTCGACGGCCTGGTGGAGCATGAACGCGGCATGGTTGGTCTCGCCGTCGCGGATCGCATATTCGGCGAGCGTCAGGCAGTATGCGGCATCGGGGAGCCACTTGTCATAATGCGCCCTGGCTTCGGCGTGGCGTTCCTGCGCGTCGAGCTGGCGCGGCACGGCGAGGCGCTGTCCCGGCGCTTCGTAGAGGGCGATCCCATCGCGGGCTATGTCGGCGAAGAAGGGACGGCCGCGCGCGAGCTGGTCGTTCACGTCCATCAGCGAATGGACGATGAAATTGACGGGCGTGGCGAGCTGGCGGGTGACGGTCAGCTCGCGCACCAGATGATCGTCGGCGACAGCCCACCATGTTGCAGATCGGTGAAGGTCTCGGAGTTGACGATGACGAGCAGATCATAGTCGGAGATATAGCCGCTGGCGCGATCCTCGACCCAATCGCCGCGCGCGTAGGAGCCGAACAGGATCAGCTTGAGGATGCGGCCGCCCTTGCGCTTGTCGGAGAGCTTGGTTTTGACGGCATCCTCAAATTCATCGAACAGGACGCGGGCGACCCGTTCCAGCTCGCGGCGCTTGGCGGCGGGAAGATGATCGAGGCCGGCGCGCATGGTCAGCGCGCTTCGGGCAGGTCGATAGCGGTGATGCCCTGAGCGGCGGCGATGGCGTCCACCAGGCTATCGACGGTTTCCATGCGATGGCTGGGCCAGTCGCGTGAGACGGTGACATAGCCGGCGTCGGTCTGGACGTTGATGATCGCCGTGGCGGGCAGCAGATCGAGCAGGGTTGCGAGCTTGTCCTGAATATCGGGGGTGATGTGGTCGATGCCGGGGCCGACCATCAGGAGCTGCCAGGAAAGGCGCGAGGTGTCGTCAGTCATGGGCGGTCTGTTCCTTGCTGTCCTGTCCTTCCGCTTCCGCGTCGAACGCCCGCTTGCCGCGCCGCTTCCAGAGCGCGAGCGCGTTGCCATCATCACGCGCGCGGGCGGCAAGATCGAGCATCGCGCCGTAGAGCGTTGCGCGATCGTCGTCGGCCAATTCGACGAGGCCGGCCTTCTGGACGAGGCCGCCCAGCTCTATGAGATGGCGGGTGCGTTCGCGGCGCTGCACGACCCATCCTCTCGTATCGGTGCGGCGCTTGGCGGCTTCAACCCTGTGCCTCGCCTGCGCCAGTCTGGTTTCCGCTTTCGCCGTTGCCGCCAGAGCGTCGCCCAGCCTTGCGCCCGCGTCCCTGAAAGAAGGCCGCGCCCCGCGAGCGCAACGCCTCCTTTTCGCCAGCGTCGGCCGATTCCACGGCAGCGAGCAGCGCGCCGGCGAGTGTGTCGAGATCGAGCGCATCGGCCCCGGTTGCCGTCACCAGTAACCCAAGTTGCTCGATCTTCTTGGCCTTGATAGACTTGGCCTTGTCGCTCAGTGCCCGCAATTCGGCGTCATAGTCGCGCGTTTTTCGCATCACTCTCTCCCTCGCGCCCGTCGAACAGGAGCCGCACAGTAGCACGATCGCGCTGGCAGGACAGCGGTTCCATCATGAAATGCGGCCAAGTCAATCACGCGAACGGCAGAGAGTGGTGAGTGCGCGCTTATACGTCGTTGCCGACGTGCGCTAAGAAGGGCAGTATAGCGGCTGTCATGGCGATCTACCATTTCTCGGCCAAGGTCATCAGTCGCGCCAACGGATCGAGCGCCGTTGCGTCGGCTGCCTATCGTGCGGCGGAACGGCTGCACGACGACCGGCTCGGGCGCGACCATGATTTCTCGAACAAGGCCGGCGTCGTTCATTCGGAAATCCTGTTGCCCGAAGGTGCGCCGGAGCGTTTAAACGACCGCACGACCTTGTGGAACGAGGTCGAGGCGGGGGAGGTCAGGAAGGACGCGCAGCTTGCCCGCGAGGTAGAGTTCTCGATTCCGCGCGAAATGAATCAGGTGCAGGGCGTCGCGCTCGCCCGCGAATTTGTCGAAAAGCAGTTTGTCGAACGCGGCATGGTCGCGGACCTCAATGTCCATTGGGACATGGGCAAGGATGGGATGCCCAAGCCCCACGCGCATGTCATGCTGTCGATGCGCGAGGTGGACGGGGAAGGGTTCGGGAAGAAGGTCCGCGAGTGGAACCGAACCGAGCTGTTGGAGAGGTGGCGCGAGGCATGGGCGAACCATGTCAACGAGCGGCTTGCCGAGCTGGATATTGATGCCCGCATAGATCATCGCACCTTGGAGGCACAGGGGATCGACCTGGAGCCGCAGCACAAGATCGGGCCAGCGGCATCGCGTATGCCCGAACAGGGCCTTGAGGCGGAGCGGGTCGAGGATCATGCGCGGATCGCGCGCGAGAATGGCGAGAAGATCATCGCCAATCCGGAAATCGCGCTCGACGGTATCACGCGGCAACAGGCGACGTTCACGCGGCGCGACCTGGCGCAGTTCGCGTTCCGGCACAGCGACGGCAAGGACCAGTTCGACCAGGTGATGAGCGCGGTGCGGACCAGCCCCGAGCTGGTGGCGCTGGGCAAGGACGGACGCGGCGAGGACCGCTTTACCTCGCGCGATATGATCGACACCGAGCAGCGGTTGGAACGCGCCGGCGATCGGCTTGCTGGACGGGAGGGGCATGGTCTCCCGGCGGCAGCGTGGAATCGTGACGCCGCCGCCGGAAGTGGGGGCCTGACACTCGGGGCAGAACAGCAGGCCGCGCTGGCACATATCACCGGCAAGGGCGATCTTTCAATTGTGGTCGGCTACGCCGGCACCGGCAAATCGACCATGTTGGGCGTTGCGCGCGACGAATGGGAGCGCGCCGGCTATCAGGTGCGCGGCGCGGCCCTGTCGGGGATCGCGGCCGAGGGCTTGGAAGGCGGCTCCGGCATCCAGTCGCGCACGATCGCCAGCATGGAATATCAGTGGGGCCAGGGGCGCGAGCTGCTAGGTCCGCGTGACGTGCTGGTGATCGACGAGGCCGGCATGATCGGCACGCGCCAGATGGAGCGCGTGCTGTCAGAGGCCGAGCGGGCAGGGGCTAAGGTCGTTCTTGTCGGCGACGCCGAGCAGTTGCAGGCGATCGAGGCCGGCGCGGCGTTCCGCGCGCTGGCCGAGCGCCACGGCGCGGCCGAAATCAGCGACGTTCGCCGGCAGCATGAGGACTGGCAGCGCGACGCCACGAAGGCGCTGGCGACGGGCCGCACCGGCGAGGCGATCCATGCCTATGAGCAGCACGGCATGGTCCACGCGGCCGACACGCGCGAAGCTGCGCGGGGCGAGCTGGTGGGCCGCTGGGACGCGCAGCGGCTTGCCGATCCGGACAAGACGCGGATCATCCTCACCCACACCAATGCTGAGGTGCGCGATTTGAACCAGGCCGCGCGCGAACGTCTGCGCGACGCCAGCGAGCTGGGGGCGGACGTGCGCGTGTCGGCCGAGCGGGGGCCACGCGACTTCGCCAGCGGCGACCGCATCATGTTCCTGAAAAACGAGCGCGGCCTTGGCGTGAAGAACGGCACGCTGGGAAAGGTCGAGCGCGTTTCGCCCGACAGCATGGCGGTGCAGCTCGACGATGGCCGGAGGATCGCGTTCGACCTCAAGGACTATGCCCATGTCGATCATGGCTATGCCGCGACCATCCATAAGTCGCAGGGCGTGACGGTGGATCAGGCGCATGTGCTGGCGACGCCGGGGATGGACCGTCATTCGGCCTATGTCGGCATGTCGCGGCACCGTGACGGGGCGCAGCTCCACTATGGGCGTGATGATTTTGCCGATCAGCGTCAGCTCGCCCGTGTCCTGTCGCGTGACCGCGCAAAGGACATGGCCGGCGACTATGGGCGTGAGGGCGCTACGGCCGAGCAGGACCGGGTGCGTGCGTTCGCCGAGCGGCGCGAGATCCGGTTCCCGGAACTCGCGCGGGAGATGGTCGCCAAGGTGCAGGCGAAGGCCAAGGGCATGTTCGCCGGCTTCCGCCCGAAACCGACGTCGCCCGAGCCGGTGCGCGACGGCAAAGGGGGGCCGATCAACACCGGCTCCGAGCGGGGATCGCCCGCGCCCAATCAGGCCAAGGCGATCGAACGCTATGCGCGCGTCCAGGCCGATATGGACCGGATGCGCGAGAAGGGCTTGCCTGTGCTCCCGCACCAGAAAGAGGCGCTGGCGAAGGCCGGGGACGCGCTCGATCGGTTGCGCCCCCAGGCGGCTCGGGATTTGGCTTCCGCGTTCGAACGCAACCCCGCACTGGTGCGCGACGCGGCCGAAGGCAAAGCCGGCGGGGCGGCGCGGGCAATGGCCGAGGAAGCCCAGGTCCGTTCCAATCCCGAACTGCGTGCCGACCGCTTCGTGGAGCGCTGGCAAGGTATGGCGCGCGAGCGGGCCGAGCTCGCGCGCAGCGGCGATCGTGCCGGCGCGGAGCGCACGGCCAAGAAGATGGATGGCTTGGCGGGAGGACTGCATCGCGATCCGCAGCTCGAATCCGTGCTGCGGCGGCGCGCGCCCGAACTGGGGCTGGAGATGCGCCGGGATCGTCCGATCAGCCAGGAATTGACCCGTTCGCTGGAAATCGGCCGCGATCGAGGGTTGAGCCGATAAGGAGAGACAATGGCGGACGAGGAATGGGAGGAAGGCGGCGACGCGGCGGCGGAAGCATTCGAGCAGGTGCGCGCCGCGGTCGAGCAGCAGCGCGGCGAGCTGGCATTGATGCGCCGCGCCATCGAGGGACTGGCGGCCGAGCGCGCCAGCATCGACGTGCCCGACTATTCCGAGACGCTGGGGTATGTCGTCCAGGGGCTGGACGGCATCAACGGACGCCTGGACCAGGTTACGACGGCCATCGTGAAGTCGCCGGCGCTGGCGATGACGCCTGCACAGGTTTCGGCGCAGATCAATCGAGCGGCGGCCGACCTTCGCAGCGCCGACCATGCCGCCCTCGCGACCGCCACCGACGAGATGAAGCAGCAGGGGCGCGAGCTGCGCACCGTCGTTCAATCGGCGCTGACGGCGCGGGATCAGAAGGACCGTCAACTATGGTTCGGGTTGAGCGGGTTGCTTATCGGCATCCTCCTCTGGTCCTTCCTTCCCGGTATGGTCGCGCGCGAGATCGCGCCGGCGAGCTGGCAATGGCCCGAACGCATGGCGACGCGGGCTCTTGCCGAGGCGACACCGTGGGATGCCGGGCAGCATTTGATGGCGAGCGCGTCACCGGCGAGCTGGGAGGCGATCGTCGCGGCCGACAGGTTGCTGCGCGACAATCGTGAAAAGATCGAAGGATGCCGGCAAGCGGCAAGGAAGGCGGATCAGCCGGTGCGATGCACGATCCAGGTGGGAGTGAAGAGATAATGGTGATTCCCTACCGCTCGACGCCCATATTCGATGAGGCGACATTGCCCGCTGCCCTGCGCTCCGAACATCGCACCAAGGCCGGTGTGTGGGGCGTGATCCGGGTCATCGAAGGGAGATTGAAGCTCACCTATCTCGACCCGGCCTCGGAGGTGGTCCTTACACCTGACCGGCCAGGGCTGATCTTGCCCGAACAGCCGCATTTCGTGGAACCGCTCGGAGCCATGCGGATGCAGGTCGATTTCTACGATCAGCAGCCAAGCCTTTAGGGAGAGCCATGCCTAAAACAGCCTTGTCATACCCGCTTCTTGCCATCCTCGCGCTTGGTGGCTGTGCGACGCGCGACCCGGCACCGAGTCCCGGCTCGCTTCCTACAAGCCTGTCCCGGCCCGACGCCGAGGCTTTGCCGCATGACCTGACCTATGGCGCGGCGTTAATGACCGTCAAGGTCTACCCGCACCTGGCAGCGAAGGCCGATGCAAACGCCAATCTGTTCATCTCCCCGGTCAGCTTGTCGCAGGGCCTGGGGCTCGCCTACCTTGGCGCGCGGGGCGCCACGCGCGAGGAGATTGGCCGCGTGCTTGGTTGGGATTCGTCCCGCAACGTCCCTGCGCTCATCAAATCCTACAATGCCCAGCTTAACGACACCGGCGATGCCGATACCGCGCTCGGCATCGCGAACGCGCTGTGGCTGGCGAAGGGATTGCCGGTCCGGGACGAGTATGTCGCCGAGGCGCATGCCGGCTTCGGAGCGGCTCCGGAAACCGTCGATTATGCTGGTGATCCCACCGGAGCGGCCGAGCGGATCAATGGCTGGGTTTCGCGCGAGACGAAGGGCAGGATTTCGGAGATCGTCTCTCCGAGCGGCTTCGGGGATGACACCGCCGCTGTGCTGACCAACGCGCTTTACTTCAAGGCGAAGTGGCAGGTGCCGTTCGAGGAGACGGAAACGCGGTCCTTCACGCGTGGCGACGGCACGCGCATCCCGATCACGATGATGAAGCGGATTGGCCGGTTCGACTACCGCGAGACCCGGGAAGGGCAAGCGATCGCGCTGCCTTATGGTCGCAACGGTCGTTTCGTGATGGAGATTTTCCTGCCACGTGACGCGGCAACCCTGCGCCGCTGGGAGCGTGAGCTGAAGGGTGTCGATTTCTTCGCCGGCGAGCAGGGCGGCAATGATCGTTTCGACCTGTCCGCGGAGCAGGCTCGCGAGATGCGGATCGTTCTGCCCCGCTTCGAAGCGAGGTTCGATGAGAGCGTGAAGGCAGCGCTGATCGCAGCGGGCATGCCAAGCGCCTTCGACCAGCAGCGTGCGGACCTGTCGGGGCTCGCCAGCGGTGCGCGCCTCGCGATCGATGACGTGGCGCACGCGACCTTCCTGCGCGTCGATGAGGAGGGCACCGAGGCGGCGGCGGCAACCGCAGTCAAGATCGTCGTGACCAGTGCGCGGATAGAGCCTCAGGTGCCGGAGATGGTGGTCGATCGTCCTTTCCTTGCCACCCTGCGAGACCGAAAGAGCGGCGCGGTGCTGTTTTTCGGGCGCATCGCCGATCCGACAGCGATTCCATAGGCGCACTCAGGCCATGCTCCGTTCAGCCGTGCGGGCGTAGCCTCCCGGTATGATGATGGTGTCGCTATCGCGAGCGATCGGCACGGCTCTGGCCGGTGCGGCGTTGAGCGCGTCCACGCCCGCCATGGCGTGCTCCTGCATCCTGCCCGACAATATCGAGGCAGCGGGACGCGCGGCGTTCACCAAAGCCGATCTTGTTGGTGAGTTGGAGATAGGGCGGGCGCCGGTGACGGCACCGCGCAGTTTCTGGTGCGGGTCGGACGGACGAGCACGACCATGGTTCAGGCCCGGGCATAAGATCGAGCAGAGCCGCCCCGCGCGCGTTATCAGCATCACGAAGGGCCGCGTCTCGGGACCAATTCGCATCCGCACCAGTCCGGTGATGAACATAGGTGGCCGGTGCGGAATGACCGGGAATAGCTGCCAGGTGTCTCTCGGCCGAAGCACCGTTCGGACCGGCCCCATGCTGTTTCGGCGTGTTGCGCCGGGCACCTATGAACCCTTGGACGTTTGCACCCAGTCGGCGTTCACCACCTGGCTCGAACAGCGCCAGAAGCGTCGCGCACTCCCGCAGACGCGGTAACGCTTCGAGGAACCATCGATTTCTTGAATCACCGGCGTGCCATTGATTCAAGAAAGTCGCCGGACTTGGAGAGGCATAATTCGTAGGCTCCGCGCCATGAATGGCGCGAACCTGTCCTTGCCCGAGCCGATCGAGCTGGTGGCGCTCGATCCGGCGCGCAACATCCGCCGGCGCTACAGCATCACCGCGAGCCTCGATCTTTTCGGCATGATCGTTGTGGAAACCCGCTGGGGCCGGATCGGCTCACACGGCCAGGCCCAGCGGCACGCCTTCATCGATCGCGCGGCGGCCGACCGCCACATTGCCGCGACCCTGCGGCGGCGCGGCACGGCCGAAACCCGGATCGGAGTGCCTTACAAGCCGGTGCCCACCGAGATTTGAGCCGCCACCGCCACATCGGCTGCTTGAAGAAACCGGCCGGTGCTACGGCCAGCATGTTGCCGGCTCAAGCGGCGCATCCTCTCCTGGACGACAGCCCTGGCGACCATCGGCCGACCGTAGCGCTCCGCATTCTAGCCGGAAATGGTTCAGCGGGACAGGATGCCGGCGGTCCCTTGCACGTCTGGCGTTCGCCTGTGAGCGCTACGGCGGCGATGGTCATGGCGCGCTCGCGTCGAAATGGACGCTCTGGAAAAGCCTCGTGCCAGATCTTCTCGGCCATCGATGCAAGCTCCTGCGGCGTCGGCGGCCGAGCCTCACGAATGCACGCTATCAAGGCGCGCGGGAACAGGCGCTCCATCGTCTCTCTCCGATCGCGATATGGGAGCCTTATAGCACGGGCGCAGCCCCGATCGACCGGGACGGGACGAAGCGGGCCTTGAAGCGGTCTGGCCGGAAACATCGGCGCCCGCACCCTATATCGCTTGAGGGGCAGGAGAGCCCTGCCCGGAGAATGAGATGCCGTCCGATATACCTGCCCGTGTTCCCTTGCCGATCGCCATGCCCGACAATGCGTTCGGAGCAGCGCTGATCGAGCAGGCGGCGTCGCTCAGCGCCTATGCGCGGCGACTGACTGGAGGGGGCGCCGATGCCGACGACCTTCTGCAGGACACCATGCTTCGGTGCTGGACCGCGCGCGCCAGCTTCGCGGCGGGAACAAGCCTCGCCGCCTGGACCCGGACCGTGATGAAGAACTGCTTTCTCACCGGTCGTCGCCGCGCCCGCTTTCACGCCGACCTGCCCGAGGATGCGCGCGACCGGAGGGCATCGCGTGGATGGTACGCCAGACAACGCTAAGCCCGAACAATACCAGAACGGCGATGTGAGGGCGGTCAACGGCGGAAGTCGATCAGCCCCAGCTCTTGCCACATCCACGTAAAATCATAGGTGGCCATTGGCTCGCCAGTCCCGGATTTTGCCGCACCATTCTCTATATATTTTAGCCAGTCGGCAACTTTCGCCCGGCCTGCCTTTGTACGGGCCAAAGCCCGCGGTGTCTTGTTGCCGAGGGCGGGCACCGCTTCATCAAGCGTTTTGGTATATTCGCGTGTCAGCATCTCATGAACGATGCGCTCCCTTTCGTCCGACGGGATATCGAGCGGCTCTTCCTGCGGAGCGCGGGCGGCGTCATCGGCCATGAACTGGGCCATAGTCCGAATTTCGGTCATAGGTGTGCTCACGCAATCACCGAGCCATTCGCGCATCTGCGTGATCGCTTGCTCCGCGCGGGCGGCGCTATTGACCTCAACGATCAGTTTGCGACCCACCAGTTCGACATTGGCAAAAACAGGTGTGCCGTCCTCCATGGTTGTCACAAAAGCCTGCCCGCCTTTGGTCGTTCGTGGTTTCCTGTTCTTCGTCACTGGCGCCAGCCAGTTCCAGAACGTATCGCTCGCAGGTTCCAGCCATTGCGCCGCGTTCAGCCTGCGAACCACGCTCTTGCCGATCACGCCCTTCGCCAGGGGGAACACGATACGGTGGAACACAAGATCATCGCCATCGGCATTGACCATTTCCGGCACGCTGCCGGACATGGCCTTGCCCAGACAATCAAGCAGCCAGATATTGGTGAAAATCGGACCTGACGCTTTTAGGAGGCCCTCCCTTTCGGGAGGGGACAGTCGGTCAGTACCTGGCCCATCGTCTTCAAGTTGGGAAAAGGCCTCGATCACTCGCCCGGCGCCGTCCGCGCTGAACGGTAATAAGGCGCCGGAAATCCCATGGCGGCCATTCACCTCGATGACCCGTGCGGCGATCTTGTCCCAGTTAACAAGGGTCTGCGTTGCGCTATGTTCGCGCACCGTGACCGGCGCAATATCGCGCAGAAGATCCCGCAAGGTCATCGACTGCCCGGGGACGACCTCGCTAACCTCATAGAGCGACATCACCGTATCGCGCAGTGCGCGCATGTAAGCCTTGTTCGGCGCTTTCTCGTTCCAGCCCCGGCGCTTGAGATACTCATCGACGAGATTGAGGCCTTCAGGCTCGAGTTCCTGTGTGAGCAAGTCTTCGAAAGCACAGCCCCACAGCTGCGCCTCCCAATGATCGCCGATGATGTCGAATATATCATCAGGCTCAAGATCCATCGCATCGCAGGCCGGGCCAAGATGCGCGACGAGCATCTCGTCCATCATCTCGTCCCAGGGCGCACGGCCCAAGTACTTCATCAATCCGGAAAGATCGTGAGCGGATTTCGGTCTGGACATTCAGGCAGGCCTTTCCACGCCAAGGCGGCGCATTTCGCGATAGATAGTCGATCGGCCGATGCCGAGTTGCCGCGCCGCTTCGGTCGGCGAGATACGGGCTTCAACCAGTTTGATCGCGGCATCCACCTTGGACATGTCGAGCGGCTGACGGCCAGGCTGCTTGCCCTTGGCGCGTGCGGCAGCGATGCCGTCCCTGGTCCGCTCGGAAATCAGCCGTCGCTCGAAATGGGCAATGGCCCCGAACACATGGAAGATGAGTTCGCCGGCGGCCGACGATGTGTCGATCTTTTCCTCAAGACTCAGAAGAGCGATGCCCTGGCCGCGTAGCGTCTCGACCGTGGCGAGCAATTCGGCCAACGAGCGCCCGAGCCGATCGAGGCGGACCACCGCTAGGGTATCACCCTTACGCGCATAGGCGATCAGTTCGGCCAGACCGGGCCGCTCCATGCTCTTGCCCGACATGACGTCGGTAAACACCTTGATGGCGCCCGCCTTCTCCAGTCGCATGGTTTGGCCCGAAACATCCTGATCGCCGGTGCTGACGCGGGCATAGCCCAGAATATCGCCCATGCCGTGCGTCTCCCCAACGGTCGTTCTGTGGACGCTATGGAGGGCAGCCGCTGCGCCCCACCCATATCCGTCCACATACTATGTCTCTTTACTCCTCGCTGTCCATAGGCCCAGATGACCTTTTGTGGACAGGAAACGGCATGACGAAGCGCAAGCATCGGCTCTGTTGCAAACTCTGATGCGGTTGCCAACGTTGGGCCTTGTCTTGGTAAGGTCGGTTGTGATGGACGATTTCAAAGGGCGGCATTTTACCGGAGAAGTCATCCTATGGGCGGTCCGCTGGTACTGCCGGTACGGTATCAGCTACCGTGATCTCGAGGAAATGCTGGCGGAACGTGGCATCGATGTCGATCACACGACCATCTATCGCTGGGTGCAGCGCTACGCGCCGGAGATGGAGAAGCGGTTGCGCTGGTTCTGGCGGCGCGGCTTTGATCCGAGCTGGCGTCTCGATGAGACTTACGTGAAGGTGCGGGGCAAATGGACCTACCTCTACCGGGCGGTCGACAAACGGGGCGACACGATTGATTTCTACCTGTCGCCGACCCGCGGCGCCAAAGCTGCGAAGCGCTTTCTTGGCAAAACCCTTCGCGGTCTGAAGGACTGGGAAAAGCCGACGAAACTCAACACCGACAAGGCGCCAAGCTACGGCGCCGCAATCGCCGAGTTGAAACGAGAAGGAAAGCTCGCCCCAGAAACCGAACACCGGCAGGTGAAATACCTGAACAACGTGCTCGAGGCCGACCACGGCAAGCTCAAGATGCTGATCAAGCCCGTGCGTGGTTTCAAATCGATGCCGACAGCCTACGCCACGATCAAGGGCTTCGAGGTGATGCGCGCCCTGCGCAAAGGGCAGGCCCGGGCATGGTGCCTGCAGCCAGGGATCAGGGGAGAGGTGCGTCTGATCGAAAGATCATTTGGCATTGGCCCCTCGGCCATGACCGAGGCCATGGCCATGCTCAATCAGCATTTCAACAAAGCGGCCTGATCCCAACAAAGGCGCGGTGCCGCTCGGCGGTCCCGAATGTTTGCAACAGAGCCCTCGACGATACCTTTGTTCGCCGATTAGACGTTCAATTATCGCTGGCGGATAGTCCTTGAGGTCGACGAGGTGGGGTGGGCGATGTCGCAGGTCTTCGTGATGAATTAGGGCGTAGTGCCGGAATAGCATTTCACGCGTGACGGCCTCCATCAGTCCGACCAGCTCCGCATGGTTCCCGACTGACCGAAGCGCTTCCACGACGACGCTCGTCAGCGCGAGGCCGAATGGAGCTTTCGATACGGCGCCAATATAGGACATCCGATCAAGTCTTTCCTCCTGCTCGCGGCAGGGTGACTAACCTGCCTCTATAGCTCTATAATGCTCCCAAGCAGCCGCCTGACCATCTAGACTAGCCAGCGTGTCACGCTGGCGGCCAATACGCGCCATCAGTGCTTTGGGGTCATTGAGGTCTCTGGTCCTCTACGATCATGTCTGCTGCTTTTTCGCCGATCATGATGCAAGTGGCGTTCGTATTGCCGTTGATGATCGTTGGCATGATCGAGGCATCAGCCACGCGAACATTTTGCAGCCCTCGAACCTTGAGACGAGTGTCGACAACCGCCAGCGCGTCGGTTCCCATCTTGCACGTGCCGACCGGGTGATAAGAATGATTCACATGTTCAGTGAGGTAAGCGTCAATTTCTTGATCTTCATTCAGCTTGTGGGTGGGGTAGAGCGGTCGCTTGACCACGTCATTCATCGTCTCTGAGAAAAGAATGTCCTGCGTTATCTTGAAGGCGTTTCGTAACGCGGTTCGATCGTCAGGATGGCTCAGAAGATTGAGGTCGATGAGGGGATCGGACAGAGCGGAACTATCGCGAAGGCGCACTGCACCTCTGCTCTTGGGATGACCGATATTGATGAGAACCGTGAAGCCCCATTTCGTCATCAAACGATAGTCGCGTGCGTGGTCGCGATAGGCTAGCGGAATCACGTGGAGTTGGAAGTCCGGGCGGTCCCGATCGGGATCGGAGCGCAGGAACCCTCCTGCGGCAGTCGGCGGATTGCCCAGCCAGCTGCCTTTGCGCACGATATAGTGCAGAAGATCCTTTGTGCTCTTGATCAATCCCAATGGATTGAGCGCAATGCCAATGCGCTTGCGCGTCTCGAAGATCATCATGACGTCGGGATGATCATGCAGATTCTGCCCGACGCCATTTATTTCTTGAACGACTTCTATGCCATGCCGGTCGAGCTCGGCGCGCGGGCCGACACCGGAGAGCATCAGAATCTGGGGTGAATTGAACGAACCGCTGCTGACGATGACCTCCTTCTGGACATCGACTCGCCGCACTTGGCCGTCCTGGACGAACTCCACGGCAACCGCCCTCTTGCCTTCGAAAACGATCCGCCTCGCGCGCGCATTCACCTCAACGCGGACGTTGGGTCGGTCGAGCATCGGGTCGATATAGCAGCGCTTCACACCGGCCCGCCGGCCGTCCTTGACGGTGAATTGGTAGACACCGATCCCTTCCTGGGTATCGCCGTTGAAATCCTCGTTCTGTGGATGACCAAGCGATGCAGCGGCCTCGATAAAGGCGCCATAGGCTTTGAAGGAAGCATCGCCTTCGGATACGTGAAGCGGACCGAAGGCGCCATGATATTGACTCTCGCCCCGGACATTGCGCTCCGCCTTTCTGAAGTAAGGCAGAACGTCGTTGTACGACCAACCTTGGTTGCCGAGGTCGTGCCAATTGTCGAAATCGGATCGGTCGCCACGGATGTAAACCATGCCATTCATCCCGCTCGACCCGCCCAGCATCTTACCGCGAGGATTATAGAGGCGGCGGCCATTCAGCGCCGTAACTGGCTCGGTATTGTAGCGCCAGTTGTGCGTGTTGATCGCAAAATCCTGGATCAGTGCCGCAAAGGCACCTGGTGTCGAAACGAGCGGGGAATTACCCGATCCGCCAGCTTCGAGCAGGCATACCGTCGTTTCCCGATCTTCCGACAAACGACTGGCGATCACGCCTCCGGACGAGCCGCCCCCGATAATGACATAGTCTGGCATATATATTGTCTCCGCAGAGATCTGGACCGACCGAGCGCTCGGCCATAGCTCCTGCCTGGTGCCGACCGGCTGGTGCTACCTAGGAAGATCGTGCCGACGCGAATGAGCCGCACGACGAACTGCGCGCGCTCTCAAGAAGCGAGAATGCGCTGATTACCGAGACCGAAATGAGATTTCGGATTGAAAATGTACTGAAGATTTCCATGGCCTCTCCCGGCGGATTTATCCTTGTCAGGGGATTTTCGCTCGATCCCGGTTCGCCAGTTTACGGTCGATGTCACCGTCGAACTTGGAAAATCCGGCCCGCGAATTTGACTTCGCTTGGCCCCGGTCGCTGCGAGAAGAGAGGACGTCACACGGCGGGAGTGGTGGGATTCGCGGTGTCTCCGAGCGAGCATCGCGGATGCTCGCCGGCGCTTGAGTCCGCCCGGGTTCCTTTGGACCGCAAGGCGACAAGCTTTTCCAAATGAACTCCCGCTCGGCGCTGCTGGATACTGACCCTCCAGGCCGTTCCCCGGTCGCAATTCTTGACGGCGCAAAGCTACAAATAATGCAGCCCGGTTTCTCCAAGCGCCAGCGCTGCCCTCCGAATAATCTCGCCCAGAGAACACGCAATAACGCATGTCTAGGGAGGATTGATTGAGACATCCGAACATGAGGAGCCTGCTCGCGGGGAGTGCGATCGGCCTTTTCGCCACTGCATACCCGATGAGCGCAGCGTGCGCTCAGACTGCCACGAACGCGCCCGCGTCATCGGTGGCATCGGGTGTCGGTGCCACGAAGGATGACAGCTCTCGACCGGGAGGCTCGACCGAAGGTGCCTTGGAGGACATCGTCGTCACGGCGCGTAAGCGGAGCGAGAATCTTCGCGATGTGCCGGTCGCGCTTACGGCAGTCTCGGGTGACACCCTCACGCATCGCAACATCACGCAGATGGTCGACCTTGTGACCACACTCCCTAACCTAACTGTCTCCTACGGTACCATCCAGCCTCGGACATTTATCCGCGGCTTTGGCTCGGGCGATAATCTCTCCTTCGATCAATCGGTCGGAAAATTCGTCGACAACGTGTCTTATGGGCGGGACCAAGACAGTCGCATTCCCTTGTTCGACCTGGAAAGAGTCGAAGTGCTGCGTGGACCTCAGGTGCTGCTGTTCGGCAATAGCGCGACGGCCGGCGCTCTCAACATCACGACGCGAAAGCCCGGCGACCGATTCGAGGCGGATGGCTCGATCGGCTATGAATTCAACAACAACGAGACGAATGTACAGGGTGGTGCAACACTCCCGGTTGCCGAGGGCGTCAGCCTGCGGGTTGCCGGCTTGCTGCAGCATCTCGACAAGGGCTGGATACACAACAATGTGACCGGCTTCGACAGTCCGCGCACGCGCAATTATGCTGGCCGCGCGATCTTGCGCATCGAGCCCAGCTCCGATCTCCAGATACAACTGAAGGCCGAATATGACCGGCTCCTCGATGAGGGCGAGAACATCCAGGTCTACAAGCAGTCCTTGGCGGTGCCGGGCCTCTTCGATGACACGAAGCTGGATGGGCGGACCTCAAACTCGAACGCCGGCCCGCCTTATTTCCAGCAAGGCTACGCCTATCTGCGAAACCAGACCTATCAGGCCGACGTCAATTATCACGTCCTTGGCGGACAGTTGATCTCGACCAGCAGCTACCGAAACTACATGTCGTCGACGTCCGCCGACGGCGATGGGCTAGCTGCTGACATCTTCAACGCGTTTATCTTCAACCGCTATCGGCAGTTTGCGCAGGAAATCCGTTTCGAGGGCACGTCGGGCGATTTCGATTACACGTTGGGAGGCTATTATCAGCACGACGAGATGCGTGCCTTCACGTTGATCGAGTTCAATCTGGCGCCTCTGGGGGTCCCTGTTCCACCCTTCGCACGCTATCTGAGCTTCGATCAGGACACCGATGCCTGGTCGGGCTTCGCAAACCTGCGCTGGCGGATCACGCCAAAGCTCAAGGTGGAAGCTGGTTTCCGCTATACCGACACACGAAAGGACGTGAACCAGCTGCTTGCGACGGCCAATATCATTCCCTCGCTTCCAAGAAACACGAAGCGGGCTACGGTGGCGCAGCAGATAAATCCCGCGCTTGATCCAGTTCAGCTGGCGGTTCTCGGCGTCTCGCCGCATGACTATCGCGGCATTCAACAGAATGACGGCTACTTCCAGCCGCAGGTCATCGTACAATATGAGATCGCGCCGGCGAACATGGTCTATGCCAAGTTCGTCAGCGGGTCGAAGGCCGGCGGCGTCGACGCGATCTCCCCTGCTTCCAATCCGAACGCGACCAAGTTCGGTCCTGAGAAGGCGACGTCCTTCGAGCTTGGCGCCAAGGGCCGGCTCGCGAGCGGCCACCTCGATTATGCGCTCACCATCTTCTCGACTACGTTCAAGGACCTGCAGCTTTCGGTCTTTGACAACGTCTCGTCGTTCCTCGTGTCGAATGTCGGCAAGGCGCGGACGCGCGGTGTCGAGCTCGAGCTCAACTGGGCCCCTGCACCCCGCCTGCGTATCGATTTCAACGGTGCCTATCTCGATGCCAGATATCTGAGCTTTCCTGGTGCGACATGCACGAACGAGCAGTCGTTGATTGCCGGCCCGACCTGCACCCAGGACCTCTCCGGCGCGCCGACGTCCTATGCGTCGAAATGGTCGGGCAACCTGGGGATCGCCTATGAGCAGCCGCTCGGCGGCGATTACCGCCTCGCCGGCCGGATCGACGTATCGGCACGTTCTTCCTATGATGCAGGCAGCACGAATTCGCCGGATGAGCGCCAGAAGGGCTATGCCCAGCTCGATGCGAACCTCGACCTCAGCCCGAATTCCAGCAGCTGGACAATCTCGCTGTTCGGAAGGAACCTGACCGACAAGCGCTATCTGAGCTTCGCTCTGCCGACCATTCCAGCGACATTCGGCGAGATGGGAACATATTCGCGCGGGCGACAGCTTGGCGTTCGCCTGAGCGGTCGCTTCTAGACGCGCCGGGCAATCTTCACCCCGAACCAGCAATTCTGCGAGGCACTCCGATGACGTCCATTTTGCCGCAGCCGCGATATTCCGATACAGCGAGTGCGTTCATCGCCTCGCCGAAGCGTCTCCTGATAGACGGGGAATGGCAGTCCTCCTCAGGCGAGAAGTTCGTACCGGTCTACGATCCGTCGAGTGGTATCGAGATCGGGGCGATCGTCGATGCCAGCGATGCGGATGTCGATCGGGCCGTCGGCGCGGCGCGCGCGGCGTTCGATGACGGCCGGTGGAGCGGCCAGTCTCCTTACTATCGGGAGATGACGATCCGGAGGCTGGCCGATCTGATCGAGGCGAACGCCACCGAGTTCGCTGAGCTGGAAGCGATCGACAATGGGAAGTCGATCACCGCCGCATCGCAGATGGACGTTCCCGGCGCGATCGCACAGCTACGCTATATGGCAGGCTGGGCATCACGTCTCGATGGAGAGAGCGTCGAGCCGTTGCTCGCGCCATCCGGCGCTTTCCATGGTTACACCCGGCGCGAGCCGATCGGCGTCGCGGCCCTGATCGTGCCCTGGAACTTTCCGCTTTTCTTCGCCGCCCTGAAGCTCGCGCCAGCACTGGCCGCAGGGTGTACGACCGTTCTCAAGCCGGCCGAACAGACAAGCCTGACGACCTTGCGGTTCGCCGAACTGGTGCTTGAGGCCGGTTTCCCGGCAGGTGTGATCAACATCGTGACGGGCGCTGGCAGTGGTGCCGGCGCGGCGCTGGTGCGACATCCCGAGGTCGACAAGATCAGTTTCACGGGTTCGACCTCGGTCGGCAAGATGATCGCGCACTCGGCCGCCGACAGCCTCAAGCGCGTGACGCTCGAACTTGGCGGCAAGTCGCCTGTGATCGTCTTGCCCGACGTCGATCTCGGACAGGCAGCTCAAGGCGTGGCGGGAGGCGTTTTCTTCAACTCTGGCCAGATTTGCACAGCGGGCTCGCGCGTCTTCGCCCATCGGGACGTGTTCGACGCGCTGGTGGAAGGGATCGCTGACGCAGCGCGCGGGCTTCGTCTCGGTCCTTCGCTTGCGCCGGATACGCAGATGGGACCGCTGGTGTCGGCGCGGCAGCGCGATACCGTCATGGGTTTCATCGAGAGCGCATCGACTGAAGGTGCCTCGGTCGTTTCAGGAGGCGGTCAGCTTGCCGATCAGGGTTATTATGTATCGCCCACGATTATCGCCGACGTGTCCCCCGAGATGCGCGTGATGCGTGAGGAGATCTTCGGGCCAGTGGTTTGCGTGTCGCGCTTCGATGATCTCGACGCCGTGGTGAAGAGCGCGAACGCCACGCGCTACGGGCTGGCGGCGTCGGTCTGGACCCGCGACATCAGTGCAATGCATTCGCTGGCGCGGTCGATCAAGGCGGGCACGGTCTGGGGAAACTGTCATAACGCCATCGATCCTGCCGTGCCGTTCGGCGGATACAAGGAGTCCGGGCTCGGCCGCGAACATGGGCGGGAGGGGGTGCTCGCCTATACCGAAACCAAATCAGTTCTCGTGGCTCTGTAGGTTTAGAGGGAGCGAAGACAATGGGCGGTAGGGCGGAAGCAATTGGTGGGCGGGGCCTCTCCGCGGCGGTACGAGCCTTTTGCATCGTTCCTCTGGCTACCGGTATCGGGGACATCGCCCAAGGCGCGAAGTTTCTCGCGACCGCCGGCGCCGCGCTCCCATCCGCCGCGCTTTCCGATCCGACACTGAACAGCCAGCTGATGTTCGCCGGAGCGATCTGGCTCGGCTACGCGCCGCTCATCTGGTATGCCAGCTGCGATCTGCGTGAGCGGCTCTTGCTCCTGCGTTTGCTCTTCGGCTTCGTTTTTCTGAGTGGCCTCGCACGGACACTGGCCTATCTTCGGTATGGGTCGCCAGGTTTCGTTCTCACTGCGGCGATAGCGATCGAGTTGGTGGTGCCGCCGGTGATCATGTTTTGGACTGCAATTGCGGACGCCCGGCTACGAAACAGGTCAGCTTGAGGGGCGGCCGCGCCAGAGGGGCAAGGTTCCGCGCAGCGCCGAATGCCGATATTCCCGCGCCGACACTCCAAATTTGCGACGGAACGAACGGCTGAAATAGCTGAGATCGTCGAACCCGACGTCGTAAGCGATGTCGGTTATACGGGCGCTCAGGGAAGGATCGCTCAATCGGCGGCCGGCTTCGTCGAGCCGGGCGTCAGAAATGTATTTGTGACACGAGGTTCCTTGGCTGCGGAAGACGCTTTGGAGGCTCTTGGCCGAAAGCCGCAGTTTTTCACAAATATAGCCTGGACGCAGAGCGGGATCTTCGAGATTGGATTCAACAAATCTCTGAACCGAGCTCCAGCTGTTGTTGCGACGCCGGTCGGTCTCGAATTCGGCGGAATAGCAGGTCAGAATGGTGTCGCCCAGAACGCGAGCGGCGAGGGGTTCGTCGGCGCCCGTCTGGCACGTCTCGAGTTGCTGCAACAGCCCGATCGCATAACTCCTCATCATGATCGCGGTGGATCGATGCGCTGCGATGCGGTGATTGATCATGTCGCCGACCTGCGGGGATGAACGCCGTATGCGCGCTTCGAGCGACTGTTTCGAAAAGACGAGGCAGACATGCTCATTATCGTCGTCGAACTCATATTGGTGAGCCGCGGCGCCGTCGCAGAGGACAACATCACCCGGGCCAATTGTGATCACCCGATCATCCAGATGGATTGCGGCATGCCCCTCCTTCTGCACTTTCAGCAGATAGAAGTCGCGAAAGGCCTTGGCGGCATATTTGAGGCTGCATGCCTTGGACGCGAAACGAAGAAGTGCAAGGTCACTGAACAACGTCCAGGTGAAATCTGTTGTCTGGGCCCGTACCGGCGGCGTCTCGATGTCCAAATCGATGGCCAACTGCGAAGCAAAATGGGATCGATGGGCGATGCGGACATCGTTGGCTCGTGCAACCAGCGGCCCTCCGCTTCGACCTATGGCATTGGCGCCCGCCATGGAATGGCCCACTTCATCTCTCCACAATAAGCGGGCGCTCCTCTTGTCGAGTTCAGAGGATTTCACCCCGTGTTTTCGTTATGGCGTTCTAGGCACCCCGGAATTCCGGTACGCGTCGCTCCTGAAATGCGGCCAAGCCCTCATTGCGATCGAACGATGAGGAGTAGGTCGAATTGACGTCCAGCTCAGCCTCGATCGCCTCCGGGAGGGCAAGTTCGACAGCGTTGTTCAAAAGCTGCTTCATGTGATGCAGACCCAGGGGGCTCTTCGAGGCAAGTTTGCTGGCGATGCCGTCCACCGCCTCTTGGAGCTCGCTATCCGGAACGATCATGCTCACGAGTGGCGCGAACAGCGGGTTCGAGACGCTAAGCAGGTCGCCGGTGAGCATCAGAAACTTGGCGTGGTTCAATCCGAGCCGTCGCGGCATCCGTGCGGTGGCTCCTCCGCCCGGCAACAGGCCGTAATTGGCGTGTCCGTCTCCCAGGCGCGCGCCCTCGGCGGCGATCACGATGTCGCAGCCGAGGAGCAGTTCCATTCCGCCCGCTGTTGCGATACCGTTGACGGCCGCAAGGATGGGCTTCGGGAAGGCTTCGATCCGCGAAAAGAGATCCGTCGCGCGTCGCAGGAACCGAGCTGTTTCTGCGTCGCGGTCGGCAGGAGGGAAAGCGCCGATGAACTTGAGATCCGCGCCCGCGCAAAAGGCACGGCCTCGTCCGGTCAGCACGAGGCAGCGTACCGCCGCCCTCGATTCCAGCTGATCAAGCGACCGGTTCAGCTCGTCGATCATGATCGGGCTGAGGCAGTTGAGGTCGTTCGGCCGCTCAAGGGTGATCCATGCGACCGGACCGCGCTGCTCGAGGGAAATCTGCTCAAACGTCATCGGCTATGCTTTCATCATTGTCGTCGGAATAGCGTCGCAGGATGGCGGCAACACCGACTGGATCATCCAGCATGAGGTTATGTCCGCCCGAGAGCGTATATGCGTCCCACTCAGGATGTTGGGTCGCTGCCTGGTGGTAACGCTGGAAATGGGGTTCCTGCGAATTGCCGTCCCCTCCGACTGCGAGGATATAGGCCTTCTTCGGGATTTCTTTGTATCGCCCGCTAAGGCGGATGCGCTGCATCATGGTCCCTACTGGGTGGACGATCTGATAACCCGCGACGCGCCGCCCGTGGTCGATATCGCGTGACATCGCGTCGCCCGGCCGCAGCTTCATCGTCAGCCCGTCATCTCCGGCGGTATCGACGACGAGACTTTCGGGGCGAGGAACGAGGCGGAAGGGCGTGTCGCCGTCCTCCGCCACGAACGAGTCCAGATAGACAATGGCCCGGAAACGCTCCGGGATAGCATCTGCCAGGGCGGTGGCGACAAAGCCACCGTAGGAATGGGCGACGAGAACGATGTCGTCGAGGTCCTCCCAGTCGACCAAGGCCTTTAACTCGTCGACATGGGTCTGGATATTGATGCCGAGCCGTGCTTCCCATGCGCGTTCCGCAACGCCAGCCAGGGTCGGGCGGTAAACTTCGTGGCCAGCCTTTTGCAGGTGGATCGCGACGGCGCGAAACGCCCAGCCCCCATGCCAGCCGCCGTGGATGAGGAGGAAGGTTGTCATTCGGCGACACAAGGAACGGCGACCAATAGGCCGCCGTTCCAACCAAGGGTTTTTAATTCCTCCCGCACGGTTCTTCAACGCACCGAGAAACTGAGCTTCAGGCCGATCTGGCGACCGCGCGAATATGTCCCAACGACGGCCGTCGGCTGGCCGGGTGGCGTTACGGCATATTCAAGTGGGCGCTTGTTGCCCAGGTTGCGTCCGAACAGCGACATCCGCCAGCGTTTGTCGGTAGGGCCAAAATCGAGATGGGCGTCGATCTGCGCGAACGCGCCTTGCTCCATCCGCGGGTCATTATAGGCACCGGCGTTGTAGCGAGACCTGGCAAAGATGGAGGCGCCAGCGGCGACCTGATAGTCTCCGGACCCGAGGGGTCGCGCATAGTCGACGCGAAACGTACCCGTCCATTTTGAAGCGTATTGGGTCGGCGTTCCCGCAAGGTCCTGGAAGCCGCCCACACAGCCCGGCTGAAGTCCGGCATTTTGCGCACTCGAACATGCGGCACCTGGAAAATCGACGAACTTCGCGTCCAGATAGGAGCCTGCAAAGCCAAGCTCGAGTCCATCGGCGGGGCGAGCGGTCAGGTCCAGTTCGACGCCCTGGGATCTGGCCTTGCCGACGTTGGAGACGACGAAGGCGAGATTCTGGAAGACCGACTGTTGCAGCGCCGTGAACGTGGTCCTGAAGATGGCGACCGAATATTCGAGCCTGTTGTCGAGGATGAGCCCCTTCGCCCCTGCTTCGAACATCGACGCAAATTCTGGCCGGAATGCGGCAGCCGATGGTGTGCCGCCGGCATAGCTGAAGTCGAAGCCTCCCGACTTGGCGCCTCGGACGAATTTCAGATATACCTTGTTGCGAGGCGCGATTTCATATTGAACGATTGCCTGGGGCTGCCAGTGGTTTTCGGACAGGCGCAGTGTCCCGAACGGGAAATTGTGCTGGGCCGACCGGAAAACTGCGTTGAAGATCGGGTCCAGAGCAGCGTTGCGACCCGCCTGCAGATCAGAACGCGTGGTATCGAAGTCGAGGTGCGGGATAACGCCGGTACCGAACAATGCCTGACCGGCAGTCTTGTTGATGTCGGCGTAACGGACGCCCCCGGATAGGCTCAGACGGTCGGTGATGCGATACGTCGCGTCGACGAAGCCCGAGTAGACGCGATTGTTCTGATCATATGTTTCGACACGTCCGATGGGGGTCGTGGCGGCGCCCGTCAGACCGAAGCCTCCGAGCGTGAACTCCTGCATAAGATCGATCCCGAGCGTGTCGCGCTGATAATAGCCGCCCGCCGTGATATCCAGGCGCCCATATGTGCCGCTGAACCGGAGTTCCTGGCTGAATTGACGATAGTGCTGCCACAATAGGTTCATGTAGGTCTGGGCGTGGTTGACGCCGTCGCTGCCGAACTGAACGTCGGAGTGCGACGTGCGCCAGGCGCTGGTCGAGGTGAGCTTGCCTCCTAGCAGGTCATAATTGATGTCAGCCTGGTAGAGGTTGGCGTCCATGAAGCTGAGCTCGTCGCTATAATATGGCGCGACGTCATAGTTGGAGTAGCGCGTGCCCGTGTCACCGACGACAGGATAGGGAGCGCGGGTCGCATCCAGCGGCTGCGCGACGGAGACGAGCGCATTGCCATAGTCGCGCAGGCGATCGACCTCGGCCTTGAGCAGGATTTCCAGGCCGGGCGCGGGAGAAAGCAGCAAGGATGGGCGCACCGCGATGTTGCGCGTCCTCGGCTCGGTCTGATCCTTGATCGGATTGTAGAGCCGCCCCTCCGACAAATCCTGGTACAAGCCGCCGATACGCAGGCTCGCCCAATCAGCCAGCGGCACGGTAACGCCGCCCTGGACCTGGAATTCGTGATTGTAGAATTTCGTATCCGATCGAACCGTCGGCTTCGAAATTCCGTCCGGGCTTCTTCGTCGCCATGCTGATCGCGCCGACTGTCGCGCTGTTCCCGAAGGTCAGGACCTGCGGGCCCTTGAGTATCTCGATGCGTTCGACGTCGAAGATCGGAATGCGTCCGTCCTGGTCCCGACCGAAGGACACGTTGTCGATGAACTTGCCCACCGATTGCTCGAACGACGCGTTCGCGCCGGATCCGAAGCCGCGAATGAAGGTGAACGGCTGGACCGCGCCATAGCTGAAGCTGAAATTGGGGGTGATCTGGGGCAGGTCGATCACCTGGGTGATGTTCTTCTGCTGGAGCACCTCTCCGCCGATCGCGGTGATCGCGACCGGCACGTCGCGAAGATTCTCGGCACGCTTGCGGGCGGTGACGACGATGTCCTGTGGCCCGGCCTCAGGTTGCGTCGCCTCGGCCGGCGGGCTGTCGGCCTGCGGCGCCGTCTGCGCCAAGGCCGGCGCGGCAAGAGCAAAACATGAGACGCCCGTCACCGCGATGACGGCGAACCTGCAGCGACTGCAAAATGGTGATTTATCCAGCATACCCCTCCTCTTCCCCCACATTGCCGGGTTGTTTGGCGAGGTCTTGACCTCGTTTCCTGTACATCTACGCCGGATTCAACCCGTCAGTCAACAGACATACCATTGGGGATGTTGACTGACGGAGCGGAAGCGACAAGTGTAGTTAGTTAGGAGCACGGTCTGGCTGTTCGATCTGCTCGGGCCTGTGCAGCCCTGAAAGTCGTTTACACGCTGCGCAGCGCTGTTCGGTCGGCGAAGTAGTGAGATGAAGTAAGTATGAAGCAGGTGTCGGAGGCAGATTCCGGGAAATCATCGGCCTGGAAAGTTACGGTCCTCAGCCGAGAGGAGCAGTATGATCTCAAGCGCAAGGTGCTGATCCAGGAAGCCGCGCGGGCCTTCAGTACGCGCGGCTATCACGCCACGTCGCTGGCCGACGTGGCCCGTGAACTCGGCGTCACGAAAGGCGCGCTCTATTATTATGTGAAGAGCAAGCAGGATATCCTGTTCGAGTGCCACGTGAATTCGATCGCGTTGGGGGACCGCGCGATCGAACATGCGCGGTCGATCGACGGCAGCGGCTTTGACAGCGTGGTGGCACTGGCGCGCCGGTATATGGAATTGCTGGTCGGCGAGAGCGGCCCCCTCGCCATCCTGACCGAATTCAATGCGCTTGAGCCGGAGAACCGCAAGATCGTCGCCGCAGGACGCACGCGCTTCGGGAACACGTTCCTGGAATTGATCGAGCGTGGCCAGGCCGACGGATCGGTTCGTGGCGCGATCAACGGCAAGATGGCCGAATTCTTTTATCTGGGTGCCGTGAACTGGGCGACACGCTGGTTCGACGCTGGCGGCGAATTGGACGGAAGCCTCGTCGCCGCCCAATTCGCCGACCTGTTCGCGGCTGCGATCAGGGCCTTAGAGGGGTCGGTTCCGGCTGAGGGCGGAATGACACCCTATCCCATCATATTCATGAGGGTGGGCAGGAGGGGTTGGCGGAAGTGGCATAAGCTATTGCTTTGAAGTAGGAAATTGGGTGTCTAGACTATTCCTTCGACGAGGCACTAAATGCCACAGGCCACACCCGCCGAACAGGACGATAGCGCGGCCCTGTTTTCGTTTCCAGCGGTGCATCGCAAGAAGGTGACCGCCGCCTTTGACGGCGGTCGGCTGACCTGTGACGGCGGGGTGCTGCTGTTGGCCCAGGCGGAACGTGAGATGGGGCTCTGCGCGCAACTGGCGGCTTGCATTGCCGATCCGCGCGATCAATCGCGGGTAGCCCACAAGCTCGATGACATCCTGCGGGCGCGCATCTTTGCGATCTCCTGCGACTACGAGGACGCCGACGACCTCGACGCGCTGCGCGACGATCCGGGGTTCCGCCTGGCGCTCGGCAAGCTGCCGGGGTCGGGTACGGGCCTGGCGAGCCAACCGACGATAAGCCGGTGGGAGAACGCGCCAACCACGCGCGAGTTGGCGCGCATGATGAAGGCCATGATCGGCGTTTACTGTACCAGCTACCCTATGCCACCCGAGGCGGTGACGCTGGACATCGACGATACCTGCGACGTCGTCCACGGCTACCAGCAGTTGTCCTTTTGGAACGGCCACCACGGCGAGCGCTGCTTCCTGCCCATCCACGTCTACGACACGGCGACGGGGCGGCCGGTGGCGATGCTGCTGCGCTCCGGCAAGACGCCCACCGGCGCGGAAGCTGCCGGCCACATCCGGCGCCTCGTGCGGCATATCCGCCGGCACTGGCCCACCACCCGCATCACGATCCGGGGTCATGGGCACTACGGCAGGCCCGAAGTGATGACCTTCTGTGAGGCCCACGGCGTCGACTACGTCCTTGGCCTGCCCACCAACGCGGTGCTGCGCGCCGATCCCGAGATCGTGGCTGCCGCCGATCACTGCGCGACCAAACGGGCGATCACGCAGGCGCCTGCGCTTCGCCACTATGCCGAAACCCGCTACGGCGCGAAGAGCGGGAAGTGCCAACGCCGGGTCGCAGCGCGGATCGAGGCGAGCACGCTCGGCTTGGATATCCGCTACGTCGTCACTTCGTTCGACGACAAGGCGGGCTCGGCCGAGCACATCTACGAGATCCTCTATTGCGCCCGTGGTCGCGCCGAAAACCTGATCAAGATGCACAAGTCCCAGCTCGCCAGCGATCGCACCTCGTGTCGCTTAGCCAACGCTAATCAGATGCGGCTAATCCTGCACACCGCTGCATTCTGGCTGATGTGGCGCATCCAGCAGGTTATCCCGAAGGGCACTGCGCTCGCCTCCGCCGAGTTCGCGACACTGCGCCTGCGTCTCCTCAAGGTCGCCGCCCGCGTCATCGAGAGCACCGCCCGCATCCGCGTCGCCTTCGCTTCTGCCTGTCCCGACGTCGCCGTCTTCCGGACCACCGCCAGCGCGCTCAGGCCCGCCCCGACATAGCCGCCGCGGCCGTGCCGCCCAGTATCCGAGCCCCTACCATCAACCTCGCAAGCCTCTCGATCCCACGCGATGAAAAAGGCGCCGCGCCGCCGCTCGTCCTGCTCACGCGAACAAAGCTGCCAACCTCCAGCGACCCCCAGAAGAGGAACCGTCGCGAATAATCGCGGTTAGGGTGTCATTTCGTCCTCAGCCGGAACCAACCCCTGACATACCTTAGCCGGACCTGCGGCGGCGGCATATTCTTCGCGCAGTCTGGTTACGATCGCTGCCGCCGGTTCGGCCGCCCGGACGTCGCCGACACCATGACCGGCGCTCCAGACGTCGCGCCATGCGCGTAGCGTCTCCGTTTCCGAAACCACGCTGAATGGTCCCTCCTTCACCTCCTTCGATGGCTTGAAGCCGGCTCGCTCGAGACTTGGGCGCAGCATGTTGGCGGGAATGCCGGTGACCTCGGAGGTCGTGGCGATGTCGTCCGCGCCGCTTTCGATGAGCATGTCGCGATAAGCGTCTGAGGCGAAACTCTCAGTTGCCGCGATGAACGAGGTTCCGAGCAGGCCGAAGTCCGCGCCGATCTGCTCGATCGCGCGCAAGTGGCGGCCGCGCGTCAGTCCACCGGCCACGATCAGCGGGCCGACGAAGAATTCCCGCACTTCCGACACGAATGCGAACGGGTTGAGCCAGCCCGTCTGGCCACCGGCGCCGGCGCAGAGCAGGATCAGGGCGTCTGCACCGCTCTCCGCCGCTCGTCGGGCGTGGCGAACCGAGGCGACATCGGAAAAGACCAGGCCGCCATAACCTTTGACGCGTTCTACGACGGGGGCCGGGTTGCCCACGCTCGCGATGATGATCGGCGCTTCGTATCTCGCCGCGATCGACAGGTCCGCTTCAAGCCTGGGATTGCTGTGGTGGACGATGATGTTGATCGCATAGGG
>JAHFPU010000153.1 GCA_023266635.1 Sphingobium sp. | reverse complement strand
AGGGCCGGTACGTTCCATTGTTCGGGATAGCTGCCCGGGGGGCATGCAGCGCCGACAATGTCGTTCACAGTCTCAATACGCATATCGGCCACCACGTCGTCCACCGTATCAGCGTCCATGATGTCACTGCGCTGTTCGTAGATCACCTTGCGCTGGTCGTTCATGACGTCGTCATATTCGACGACCTGCTTGCGGATGTCGTAGTTGCGGGCCTCGACCTTGCGCTGGGCGGTTTCGATGGCCTTGGACAGCCATTTGGACCCGATCGCCTCGCCATCCTCCATATTCGCATTCATCATCCGGGCGAACAGCGTGTCCGGGCCGAAGATGCGCAGAAGGTCGTCATCGAGGCTGAGATAGAAGCGCGAAAGGCCAGGGTCGCCCTGACGGCCGGAACGACCACGCAGCTGATTGTCGATGCGGCGGCTTTCATGACGCTCGGTGCCGAGCACGAACAGGCCACCTGCAGCGAGCACTTCGGCCTTTTCGGCCGCAATCTGCGCCTTTATCCGATCAATCGCCGCATCGCGTTCCGGACCTTCCGGTACAGCGCTCA
The DNA here is from genome assembly GCA_023266635.1 of Sphingobium sp. Lineage (GTDB taxonomy): Bacteria > Pseudomonadota > Alphaproteobacteria > Sphingomonadales > Sphingomonadaceae > Sphingobium. Next base: position 7,257 of record JAHFPU010000153.1, on the reverse strand, counting down.
ATTCGTCGTCGATGAGGAATTCCAGATTGCCGCCAAGCTGAATATCGGTGCCGCGACCCGCCATGTTCGTGGCGATGGTGACGGCGCCCTTACGGCCCGCCTGGGCAACAATATGCGCTTCACGCTCGTGGAAACGCGCGTTCAGAACCTCGTGGGCTACGCCCTCTTCCTTGAGGAAGTCCGACAGCATTTCTGACTTTTCGATGGACACGGTGCCGACCAGGACCGGCTGGCCGGTCTTCGCCTTCTCGCCGATCGACTTTGCAATAGCTCGGAACTTGTCATGCGTGTTCTTGTAGAACTCGTCTTCCTCATCGACCCGCTCAACCGCCTTGTTGGTCGGAATGGTGACGACGTTCATCTTGTAGATTTCGAAGAATTCGGTCGCTTCCGTCGCGGCCGTGCCGGTCATGCCCGACAGCTTCGGGTACATGCGGAAATAATTCTGGAAGGTAATGGAGGCGAGCGTCTGGTTCTCCGGCTCGATATTCGCGCCTTCCTTGGCCTCGACCGCCTGGTGCAGGCCATCGGACCAGCGGCGTCCGTCCATCATGCGGCCGGTGAACTCGTCGATGATGATGACCTTGCCGTCCTTGACGATGTAATCGATGTCCCGGCGGAACATCACGACAGCGCGCAGCGCTTGATTCACATGGTGAACGACCTGCGTATTTTCAAAGTCATAGAGGTTCGTGCCCTCGATCAGGCCCGCTTCCTCCAGCATCCGCTCGATCTTCTCGGTGCCGTCCTCGGTCAGCGTGATGTTGCGCTGCTTCTCGTCCTTCTCATAATCATCCTCGGTCAACTGCTTCACGATGGCGTCGACGGAGATGTAGAGTTCCGACTTGTCATCGGTAGGGCCGGAAATGATGAGCGGCGTGCGCGCTTCATCGATCAGGATCGAGTCCACTTCGTCGACGATCGCGTAGTTGAAGGGCCGCTGCACCATCTGACCGCGGTCATATTTCATATTGTCGCGCAGATAGTCGAAGCCGAGTTCGTTGTTGGTCGCGTAGGTGATGTCGGCATTATAGGCTGCGCGACGCTCTTCCTCGCGCATGTTTGGCACGATGACGCCCGTGGTGAGGCCCAGGAAGCGATAGACCTGGCCCATCCAGTCGCAGTCGCGGCGGGCGAGATAGTCGTTCACAGTGACGACGTGGACGCCCTTGCCCTCCAGCGCGTTAAGATAGGTGGCGAGCGTCGCGACCAGCGTCTTGCCCTCGCCCGTACGCATTTCGGCGATCTCACCACGATGGAGGACGATGCCGCCGATCATCTGCACATCATAGTGCCGCTGACCAAGGGTGCGCTTGCCGGCCTCGCGGACAGTGGCGAAGGCTTCAGGCAACAGGTCGTCCAGGGTCTCGCCGGCGGCGAGGCGTTCACGGAACTTCACCGTCTGCGCAATCAAGTCGTCGTCCGAAAGCGCCGAAATCGCGGGCTCGAAAGACGCGACCGTGTCGACGATCTTGCCCAGCGACTTGACGTACCGCTCATTGGAAGACCCGAAGATGGACTTGGCGAGTGCGCCGAACATGCAAATTCCTGACGATTGTAGGCATGGGGCGGCCCCTTCGGACCCCACGCGGATATGCGCCGCGATTTAGGGTTGCGTGGGGGGATAGTCAATTGAGAGCGTCACAAACCGCACATGGTTAACATCGGGCTGCGATGCCGCCCGCCGGCCGCCGCGTTTCAATCCGGAAGCCGCCATACGATGCGCCGTTGCATCTCATATTCGATCCGGCGCCCATTTTCATTGCGGGCCGGCGTGAATCGGCCACGGGACGTGATCGCCTTGCAGGCAGCATCGTCCAGCACATGATGCTCACTGCTCCTCACGATATGGCAATTCACTATGCGCCCGCGCCGATCGACAGTCCACGCGATCGTGCTGGTCCCTTGCCATTCCTTCCGGAGCGCTTCGGCAGGGTAGTCATCGGATACGATCCATTCGGCGATGCCGCCGTCTAGCGCTTCAGGTTGTGTTGGGCCTGCCGCCACATCGTCCAAATCCTCGAAAAACAAACCGCTTATTTGCGTCTTCAATTGCTGCGCGCCTTCCGTTTGGGCGGCAAGGACGAACAAGAGACTGACGAAGGCGATGGCGGTGACTGCCGCGAGTGTTTCGATATGTTTTCTCATCACCCCAACCGACTTCATTCAAGCACCGCGCCTCCCTGAATGGCATATGGCGTCGGATTGGAAAATCCCGTTCGGAGGCGTGACTGGTGATTGACCGCTGCTCCGTATCGGCTAATCCCCAGCGCATGACCGACCGCTCTCCCCTCGCCCCCGCATCCTTCCCGGCCCTACCCGCCATTGCCGGCGTGACGTTGCGGGTCGCCAAAGCGCGATACAAGGCATGGGACCGGTGCGACCTGACCTATGTGGAGTTGGACGAAGGAACCGCCGTCGCCGGCGTGACGACGCTGAGCAAATGCCCGTCTCCTGAGGTAGAATGGTGCCGTGACGCCTTTCCGCTGGGCAAGGCGCGGGCGCTGGTCGTCAATGCAGGCAATTCCAACGCTTTCACCGGCAATCGCGGGCGGGCAGCGGTAGAGGCTATCGCGGCGCGGGTGGCGAACCATCTGTCCTGCCTGCCGAGCGATGTGTTCATCTCATCGACCGGTGTTATCGGCGTGCCACTCCCTATCGACAAGGCTGAGGCTGGGTTGGACGCTGCTTTCGCTGCCTCACCCTGCGGCTGGGAGGAAGCGGCCGCGACGATCATGACCACGGACACCTTCGCCAAGGCAGCGACGGCAAGCGCGGTCGTTGGCGGGCGGACCGTCAATCTGGTCGGCATCATCAAGGGTTCCGGCATGATCGCCCCAGACATGGCGACGATGCTCGGCTACGTCTTCACCGACGCATCTGTTGATCCGGCTTTCCTGCAGCAAACGCTGTCGGTAGCCAACCGAACCAGTTTCTCATGCATCACCGTGGACAGCGATACCTCCACGAGCGACACGGTGCTGGCCTTCGCCACCGGCAGCGCGGGCAACGCGCCGCTCGCCTCCTTCGATGACCCCGGCGCGGACGCCTTCGCGGCGGCTATATCAGATGTGTGTCGCCAACTCGCGCATCTGGTTGTCCGCGACGGCGAAGGCGCGTCCAAGTTCATCGAGGTGACCGTGGAAGGCGCGGAGAGTGACGAAAGTGCGCATCGCATCGCTCTGTCGATCGCCAATTCGCCGTTGGTCAAGACAGCCATCGCTGGCGAGGACGCTAACTGGGGCCGGGTCGTCATGGCCGTCGGCAAGGCCGGAGAACCCGCCGAGCGCGACAAGCTCGCGATCCGCTTCGGCACGACGCAGGTTGCGAAGGATGGGCTGGCGGTGGAGGGCTATGACGAGGCGCCCGTCGCGGCGCATCTGAAGGGCCAGGAGATCAATGTCGGCGTCGATCTGGGCCTGGGCGACGGGCGCGCGACGGTTTGGACTTGCGACCTGACGCACGGCTATATCTCCATCAACGCCGATTACCGGAGCTGACGCGATGCACGAACTCTACCGTCCCGTCGCAGAGCTAATCGCGCAGGTTGCCGCAGAGATCGTCCTGCCCCGTTACCAGAATCTGGCGGCGGACGAGATTAGCGAGAAGGCGGCCGATGACTTCGTCACCATCGCGGACAAGGAGAGCGAGATCGCCCTGGTCGAGGGCCTGTCACGCATCTTGCCCAAGGCGGGGATGATCGGCGAAGAGGCCTGTGCCGCAGATCCCTCGATCATGGACGGTGCAGGGCAAGGTCTTAAATGGATCATCGACCCGATCGACGGCACCGGCAATTTCGCCGCGGGCAAACCGCCGTTCGGCATCATGGTGGGCCTGACCGACAATGGCGTGCCGCAAGCCGGATGGATATTCGATCCGCTGGCGGGCCGGATGTGCCACGCCTATGCCGGAGGCGGCGCCTATATGGACGGGGAGCGGTTTACAGCCAAGGAGAGCGGGTCAGCCCTGCCGATTGTCGCCCTGCCCGTCTATTTCCTGTCTGACGAGCAGAAGGCCGAAATCGGCAGGCGCGCGGAAGCCGGGTTCACTCTGGTCGACATTCCCCGTTGCGCCGCCGAACAATATCCACGCTTGGCGCTTGGCCAGAATGACATCGCGCTGTTCGAACGCTCGCATCCCTGGGACCATGTCGCGGGCGCGCTGCTGCTGAACGAGTCCGGGGGCAAGCTCGCGCGCCGGGATGGATCGGATTACGTCGTGGGTGATGGCAAGACCGGGCTGATCGGCGCATCTTCCCCCCGTCTATGGGACAGGGCCGCCGATATATTCGTCGATTGAGGAAAGAATATGCTGACCATCTGGGGACGATTAAATTCGCATAACGTCAAGAAAGTCGCCTGGTTCGCGAAGGAACTGGATATCCCGCACGAGCGGCATGATATCGGCGGGCAGTTCGGCATGTCCGATGCCTATCGCAAGCTCAACCCCAACGCCCTCATCCCGACGATCGAGGAAGACGGACTTGTTCTTTGGGAATCGAATGCGATCCTGCGCTACATGGCTGCGCGCCACGGCGGTGAGCGCTTCTGGCCCGCCGATCCGGTGGCGCGTGCTCACGGCGACAAATGGATGGACTGGCAGTTCAGTTTTGCGGACGCGCAGCGCGATGCCTTCAAAAATCTGGTCCGTATGCCTGCCGATCAACGGGATATGGAGGCGGTCGCCCTATCTGCAAAGGCCGCGGGAGCGCTGATGCAGCGGATAGAAGACGCGCTAAGTAAATCAGACTGGCTGTCAGGGCCGGACTTCGGGATCGGCGACATTCCGATGGGCGTCTATGCCCACACCTTCTTCACGCTGGATATTGCGCGGCCTGACCTGCCGAACGTCAAAGCCTGGTATGACCGGCTGAGGATACGCAGCGCCTATGCCGAGACGGTGATGATCCCGCTGACATAGGCGCCGTTTTCAGATTAAAGCTCGCCCTGCAGCCAGCCCTTGAGTTGGCTCTTTGGAGCGGCGCCGACCTTGGTGGCCGCAACCTGGCCGCCCTTGAACAGGATCATCGTCGGAATACCGCGAACGCCATATTTGCTCGGCGCATCGGGATTCTCGTCGATATTGATCTTGGCGATCGTCACCTGCTCACCCAGTTCTTCCGAGATTTCCTCAAGAGCGGGGCCGATCATCTTGCAGGGGCCGCACCATTCCGCCCAGAAATCGACAAGCACGGGACCCGAGGCGTCGAGCACGTCCGCCTGAAAGCTGCTGTCGGAAATCGCCTTGGTAGCCATGAACTGTCTCCTTTGTTGAACTGCTATCTAATGTGGGGATGCATTGGCCTCAACGCCCGGAGTCACAAATTGTGCTGCGTGGGCGCAAAGCCTGGCTTGTATGGAGCGAGAATCGCGGCCGGCAGTTCGATAAGCGCCGGTCCGGCGGTGTAGAGCAAGGCAGCTTCCACGGTGCGGCCGGGGAAGATGACTTCCAGCGCAGCGGCATAGGCTGCCATCTGGCGCAAATGCGGGGTGGGGATTTGAGTGATGTCACTCGGGACGCGGCCGCCGGTCTTGAAGTCCACGACCTGGATACGGTTCGCGCCGATGCAGAGGCGATCGACCGTGCCGGCAATCACATCCTCTCCCACCACCGCAGCGATAGGCGCCTCGGCCAGCGCATCTAGCGAGAAGAGATCGGCAAAGCGCGGCGCCTCTATGATGGACAAGGCATGGTCTATGATGACCGATCGCCGGTCCGGGTCGGCAAGACGGGCGACGGACTCGAGCCAGCGATCGGCAGCCGCGGGACGATCGGTTGGAGCAATGGCGGGAAGCCGCTCGAACAGGGCGTGCAGCCATTTGCCCCGATCGGCGGCAGCGCGCATGGAGGCGCTGGGCGGCGGATCAGGCGTGTCGTCCTCGACCGGTGCAGAGGGCGCGAGCGGGCGCGGCGGTCTCGCTTCCACCGGAGCCATTGCGCGGAGCCAGGCGGGTTCTGCAACATCGGCCTCGGTTACCGCTTCCGCCATCTGCGCCGGCCGGGGCAGCAACGCCTCCCGACTTCGCCAACGGCGGACAGCGCCCCAAAGGGGATCAGCATCCCACTCTGCCCCAAGGCCTTCCATTGCGCGATCAACAGCGGAGAACCAGCTTGTTTCCGGGACCACCCCTTTGCAGCGCGGCCCGAGCGATCCGGTGACTACCAGCTTCTCTTCTGCCCGCGTCAGCGCGACATAGAGCAGGCGGCCATGCTCCTGCCGGTCTGCCTTGGCAGCCTCTTCCGCCGCTTCTCCGATTGGGCCGGCGCGTTCGGCCTTGCGGGGGGCGATGACAGGGAGGTTCTCCCACTCAAGCGCGTCGCTGCGGTTTCCGGCTTCAGGATCGTGCGCTGCATCAGCGAGGATAACGATGGGGGCCTGCAATCCCTTTGCGCCGTGGACGGTCAGCAGGCGGACGGCGTTGCCCTGCGCTGCTGCGTCGCGGACGATATCGACCTCACCCCGGTCGAACCAGTCGATGAAGCGTTGTAGGGACGGCTGACCGTCGCTCTCGAAAGCGAGCGCAGCATTCAGCAGTTCTTCGATCGGGTCCGCAGCCTCCGCGCCCAACCGAAGGATCAGCCTGCGCCTTCCCTGCATCGGGCCGGAAAGGATGCGTTCCAGATAGCGGTAGGGCGTCATCAGATCCGCCTGCCCGAGCAGGGTGCGTAGGGCGTCGAGCAGCACATCATCGCCAAGCGTGGCACGCAGATGCGCCCAGAGGCCGTCGCGTCGCGGCGCGGCGCGGGAAAGGAGTTCGTCCTGGCTCCATCCGATCAGGGGCGAGACGAGGAGGTTGGCGAGGTTGAGGTCGTCTTCGGGCTGTATGGCGAAGCGCAAGGCCGCGAGCAGATCGCGTACGGCCAGCGGCGCGTTGAGGCGCAGTCGGTCGATGCCCGCGACATTGACCTTCTCCTCATACAGCCGCGCAACGATCAGTCGGGCAAGGTCGCTGCGGCGGCGGACCAGGATCATGATGTCGCCGGGGGCGACGGGCCGCCCTTTGCTCTCCAGCATCAGGCCGTCGCGTAGCCATTGCGCGATGTTTGCGGCGATCTTCGCGGCCAAAGCGCGTTCCTGATCGGCGAGCCAGTCCTCCGCGCCTTCGGGTTCGGCGTCGTTATCTCCAACAACGCCGGTGGCTACGGGCTTCCAGAGCATGACCTCGCCGGGAAAGCGGTTGGCGCTGATGTGGCGGCCGGGCGGGGTCAGCAGGCCGAGCCCTTCCGCCTTCAGCACATCCAGCGTGGCGTCGACCA
>JAHFPU010000012.1 GCA_023266635.1 Sphingobium sp. | reverse complement strand
AATCCCCTCCCCCCGTCCGCTCCACCGGCTCGCTCAGCCGGCGGATGATCGGCATCGCCGCGCTGTGGATCAGCGTGCTGCTGATCGGCGGCGGCGTGGCGCTGGACCGGGTGCTGGCCGACGCCATCACGCGCAATTTCGACGACGGCATGAACTATGTGCTGACGGCCATGATCGCCTCTGCGGAGATCGGGCCGGACGGGGAAGTGCTGTTCAACCGCGCGCCCGCCGACCAGCGTTTCCTGGAGCCCAATAGCGGTCTCTATTACCAGATCAGCGCTGCGGGGCATGAGGACTGGCGGTCCCGCTCGCTGTGGGACCGTGCGCTAAGGGTCAATCCGGCGCACATCGACCGCGATTTCCACGCCTATAACAGCAAGCAGTTCCCCGGCGAGGACCTGCGCGTCATGGAGCGCACGATCATCCTGCCGGGATCGCAGTCCCGCTGGACCTTCATGGTGGCGCAGGCGCGCTCCAGCCTCGACGACCAGATCGCCGCGCTGCGCTCCACCCTGTTCGAGAGTTTCGCGCTGCTTGCTCTCGGGCTCATCTTCCTTGCCGGAGTCCAGACCGTCTACGGCCTGCTGCCGCTGCGCAAGGTGCGCAAGGAAATCGTCCGGATGCGCGGCGGCAAGCAGAGCCGCGTGACCGAACCCATGCCCGCCGAAGTTCTGCCGATGGTCGAGGAACTGAACGCGCTGCTCGCCCATAATGAACGGCAGGCGGAGGAGGCGCGGACCCATGCCGGCAACCTCGCTCATGCGCTGAAAACGCCGCTGACCGTCATCATGAACGCCGCCACGGCGCAGTCGCCCGATCTCGGCGATACCGTCATCCGCGAGGCGACCACGATGCGGCGTCAAGTCGACCACCATCTCGCCCGCGCCCGCGCCGTGGGTCGTCGTGGCGCGGCGCAGAGCCGGGCGGAGGTGTGGCCGAGCCTGCAGGCGGTGGAGCGCGCTGTCGGTCGACTCTATCCCGATGCGCGGATCGACATGGACGGCGACAAGGAGGCAAGCGTGCGCGTCGAGCGGCAGGACCTTGACGAACTTCTCGGAAATCTCATTGAAAATGCAGCAAAATATGGCGGCGGCAGCGTATTCGCTACCGTCATGCCGGCCGACGATATGGTCGAGATTTTGATCGAGGACGATGGCGCGGGCATCCCCGCCGCCGACCGCACCCGGATCTTCGATCGCGGCGCGCGGCTCGATTCCGGGAAGCCGGGTACAGGCCTAGGCCTCGCCATCGTGCGCGACGTGGCGGAAATCTACGGCGGATCGGTCACGCTGGATGAGAGCGAGGATCTGGGCGGCCTGATGGTACGGTTGCGATTGCCTGCCGGCTAAGCCGCACGGCTGGCTGCATAAAAGTCAGGCCGGTGAAACTTTTGTGACATGATCTGGCCTTAAGGGCTGCCACATCGGGGCGCGACACGCCCGCACTGGAACCAATAGATGACCAAATTCCCTGATGGCGGCAAACGTCCGGCCATCCTTGCGCAAAAGCCTGCGACTACTACTCCTGCTTTCGACGTCGCTGGTCTGGGTATGCAGATGGCGCTGCGCCAGATTGGCTTCGATGCGCGCACATCGGTCCCCGCCGCCCGGCCCGTCGCAGCGCCGCAAAAGCCGGTGCCAGACCGCGCCCTGCGCCATCGTGACTGGTTGCTTGCCGTTGGCGAGCGTCAGCGCTCGCTCTCGCCCATTGCAGGCGACATTCCGCGCATGCGCGACCTTCCGGGCAAGGATTTTCTCGACCATTTCTACGCCCCAGGCCGCCCGGTGGTGATGGAGGGCGCGATCGCGGACTGGCCCGCTCTGTCACGGTGGACGCCCGACTATTTGCGCAAGGCCATTGGGTCAGCGCCCGTCGAATGTCAGGTTGGGCGCAACGCCAATCCCGACTATGAACTGCACAAGGACACGCATAAGCAGACCATGCCGTTCGACCGGTTCATGGACCTGATCGCACCCGGCGGCGCAGCCAATGACGCCTATATCACCGCCTATAACAGTGGCGCGAATGCCGCCGCCTTCGCGCCCCTCTTTGCCGATGTGCGCCCGATCACGCCCTATCTTACGCCGGCCAACGGCATGCTTTGGGTCGGCCCGGCGGGGACGTTCACGCCGCTCCATTTCGACCTCACCAACAATCTGCTGGTGCAGGCCATTGGCGTAAAGCGCCTGCATCTGGTCCCGCCATCGGAGACCCGATACCTCGCCCATAATCGCCATGTGTTCAGCGACGTCCACGACATCACCAGCCCCGACCATCTCGCCCGCCACCCCGACGCGCGCAACGCCCGCCGATTCGAGGTGGAACTGCGCCCCGGCGATATGCTCTATATCCCCGTGGGCTGGTGGCATCAGGTGCTGTCGCTGGAATTCAGCGTGATGCTGACCTACACCAATTTCCTCTGGCCCAACGACGCGTTCGAGACGTTTCCGAGCCAATAAATTAAAAGCCGGGCTTACCCCTCCCGCAACCGCTCATGATGCCGGATCACTTCGTCGATGATGAAGCGCAGGAATTTCTCGGTGAAGTCGGGGTCCAGCTTCGCGTCGAGCGCAAGCTGGCGCAGGCGCGTGATCTGTTTTTCCTCGCGGCCGGGATCGGCGGGGGGCAGGGCGTGGGTCGCCTTATATTCGCCCACCGCCTGCGTGACCTTGAAGCGCTCCGCCAGCATGAAAACCAGCGCCGCGTCGATATTGTCGATGCTCTCCCGGTAGCGTTGCAGCGTCTCGTCCAAGGTCGTCTCCGTCGGTTCGCCCGGCTTTTTGCCGGATATGGCCGTGCAGGCAAGCTATTCCGCTTGCCTAATGCATTTTGCATCGCCACATCGGCGTCGATATGACCGCAACGATCCATCGCCTTGGCCGGGATCCGGCTCCCTCGCTCGAACCCATGATGGCGCTGGTCGCCGAGGATATGAACAGCGTCAACGCTGTCATCCTCGACCGAATGCAATCGCGGATTCCGCTTATCCCCGAACTAGCTGGCCATCTGATCGCCGGCGGGGGCAAGCGGATGCGGCCGATGCTGACCCTGGCCAGCGCCCGGTTGCTCGACTATTCCGGCGCGCGCCACCACAAGCTGTCGGCCGCCGTGGAGTTCATCCACACCGCCACCCTGCTGCATGACGATGTGGTGGACGGCTCTGGCCTGCGCCGTGGGCGAAAAACGGCCAATATCATCTGGGGCAACAGCGCAAGCGTCTTGGTTGGCGATTTCCTCTTCAGCCGCTCGTTCGAGCTGATGGTCGAGGACGGCTCGCTCAAGGTCCTGAAGATTCTCTCCAACGCCTCGGCCGTGATCGCGGAGGGCGAAGTCAACCAGCTCACCGCCCAGCGCCGCATCGACACGGATGAGGAGCAATATCTGGAGATCATCGGCGCGAAGACCGCCGCGCTCTTCGCCGCCGCCTGCCGCATCGCCGCCGTGGTGGCGGAACGGGACGAGAAGCAGGAGCAGGCGCTCGACGCCTATGGCCGCAATCTCGGCATCGCCTTTCAGCTCGTGGACGACGCGATCGACTATGAATCGGACGGCGCGACCATGGGCAAGGACGCTGGCGACGATTTCCGCGACGGCAAAGTGACGCTGCCCGTGATCCTCGCCTATGCGCGCGGCAATGCCGAGGACCGGGTGTTCTGGAAGGCCGCGATTTCCGGCCACCGCATCTCCGACGACGATCTGGCCTATGCCACCGGCCTGCTGCGCAGCACCGGGGCGATCGCCGATACGCTCGCCCGCGCCCGCCATTATGGCCAGCGCGCCGTCGATGCGCTGGGCATGTTCGGCAATGGCAAGGCAAAGGCGGCGTTGATCGAGGCGGTGGAGTTCGCGATCGCGCGCGCATACTGATCCGCGTCAGTATGGCGTCCGTCTGCGGCTGGCGCTAAGGACTGGTGCGGGAGAAGAGCCGATGCGCATAAACGCCCTCGATCATATCAATATCCGCACCACCCGCTTCGACGAGACGCTGGGCTTCTACCGGGATACGATCGGGCTGTCCGTCCGCCCGTCGCCGGTCGTATCCGACATTTCGGAAGGGGCCTGGATCTGCGATCAGAGCGACCGTCCCATCATTCACTTGGTCCCCGCCGGCCAGACCGTGCGCGCACTGGGCAGCATGGAGGTGGATGACGACGCCGCCACCGGCACCGGGCCGCTGCACCATGTGGCGCTCGATTGCGGCGACTATGATATGTTCCGCGCCCATCTGGACGCGTCCGGCCGGGATTTGCGCTTGAACGACATTCCCCAGGCGGGCCTTCGCCAGATTTTCGTGCGCGATCCCAATGGCCTGCTGGTCGAACTGAACTTCCGCTAGGATGCCATGCCGCTTCCGATAGAGGCCGTTCTTCCCGATATCCGGTCTGCCCTGCGCGCGGGTTCCAACGCTGTCCTTGTTGCCCCTCCGGGCGCCGGCAAGACGACCGCTGTGGCCCCGGCACTGCTGGGCGAACCCTGGTGTGCCGGGCAAATCCTGCTGCTGTCGCCCCGCCGCCTTGCCGCCCGCGCCGCCGCCGAGCGCATCGCCGAGCAGATGGGCGAGCAGGCGGGCGGCACCGTCGGCTACGCCACCCGCATGGACAGCCGCCAGTCGGCCCGCACGCGCATCCTGGTGCTGACCGAGGGCATTTTCCGCAACCGCATCCAGGACGATCCCGAACTGTCCGGCGTATCGGCGGTGCTGTTCGACGAAGTGCATGAGCGCAGCCTTGATAGCGATTTTGGTCTTGCGCTGGCGCTGGATGCGCAAGCCGCGCTGCGGCCCGACCTGCGCCTCGTCGCCATGTCCGCCACGCTGGACGGCGCGCGCTTCTCCACGCTGATGGACGGCGCGCCGGTCGTGGAGAGCGAGGGGCGCATCTTCCCGCTCGACCTGCGCCATGTAGGCCGCGCCGGGGAGAAGCGGATCGAGGACGATATGGCCGCTGCCATCCGCCGCGCGCTGGCCGATGAGGGGGAGGGCGACCTTCTTGCCTTCCTGCCCGGCGTGGCGGAGATCGAGCGGACGGCGGAGCGTCTCGACATGCTGCCGGCCACAGTCGCCATCCACCGGCTGCACGGGTCGCTCGAACCTTCCGATCAGCGCGCCGCGATCCGCCGCGCCGCGCCCGGCATGCGCAAGGTCATCCTCGCGACCAGCATCGCCGAGACGAGCCTCACCATCGACGGCGTCCGCATCGTCATCGACAGCGGCCTTGCCCGCCGCCCGCGCTACGACCGCGCCGCCGGAGTCACGCGCCTCGTCACGGAAAAGGCCAGCCAGGCGGCGGCGGCCCAGCGGGCCGGTCGCGCCGCGCGTCAGGGTCCCGGCGTCGCCTATCGCCTGTGGGAGGCGGCGGCGACCAGCGGCATGCCGCCCTATGATCCGCCGGAGATATTGGAGCGGGACCTGTCGGCGCTCCTGCTCGATTGCGCCGGATGGGGCGTGTCCGATCCGGCTGGCCTGCGCTGGCTGGACACGCCGCCCGCCGCCGCCGTGGATGAGGCGCGCAAGCGATTGCAAACCCTGGATGCGCTGGACGTCGACGGCCGCATCACCGCGCATGGCCGGGCATTGGCGGCGCTGCCGCTGGAGCCCCGCATTGGCCATATGCTTGTGCGCGCGGGTGAGATGGGCCTTGGGAGAGTGGCGGCGGAGATCGCCGTGCTGCTGGGCGAGCGCGGACTTGGCAGCAGCGATACGGACCTGACGGCGCGGCTCCAGCGCTGGCGGCGCGAGAGCAGCAAACGGGCGGAGGCGGGTAGGGGCCTTGCTCGCCGCTGGGAAGGAATGATTTCCAAGGTAAAGGGCGACTCTGCCCCGGCGGCGCATGGCGTGGGCGTCGCGCTCGCACTGGCCTTCCCCGACCGGGTGGCGAAGCGCCGCTCAGCCGACGGGGCGGACTGGATCAGCATCGGCGGGCGGGGCTTCCGCCTAGACCCGCTCAGCCCGCTCGCCCGCGAGGACTGGCTGGCCGTGGGCGAAGTGCAGGGCAGCGCCGCCGGCGCGCGCATCATCTCCGCCGCGCCGTTGGACCAGGCCGCCGTCGAAGCCCTGTTCGCAGACCACATGGAGGACAGGCGCATCGTCCGCTTCCGCGCCGAAACGCGCGGGGTAGAGGCGCTGCGCGAGCGGCGTCTTGGCGCAATCCGGCTCTCGTCCGGGTCCGACGACCGGCCCGATCCGCAGGCCGTGGCCAATGCGCTGCTGGAGGGTGTTCGCGCGGGCGGCATCGAACTGCTGCCCTGGTCGGAAGCTGCGCAGTCCCTGCGCACCCGCGCGGCCTTTGCCGGGATCGAGGCGCTGTCCCACGACGGCCTCGTCGCCACTCTGGACGATTGGCTGCCATCCCTGCTCACCGGCGTCCGCCGCTTGTCCGACATCGATCGATCGGCGCTTTCCAACGTGCTGGAGGGCGTGATTGGCTGGGACGGCAAGCAGCAACTCGATCGCCTCGCCCCCGTCAGCTTCACGTCTCCGGCCGGAAGCAGCCACGCCATCGACTATGCGGCGGAGGGCGGTCCGCGCGTCGAACTGCGCCCGCAGCAGCTTTTCGGGCTGGCCGAACATCCTTGCGTCGGGAGCGCGCGAATCCCCTTGGTCCTCAGCCTGACGTCACCCGCCGGACGACCGATACAGACGACGCGGGACCTGCCCGGATTCTGGGCCGGCAACTGGGCGTCGGTGGCCAAGGAGATGCGGGGCCGCTATCCGCGCCACCCCTGGCCCGACGATCCGGCAAAGGCATCGCCGACCTTGCGGACCAAGAATGCCGAGGCGCGCCTTTCCGGCAAGACTTGACGGGACTCGGCAGTTTGATGCAACGCAGCGAAAGACGAACCGGAGAATGATCGTGGCCGCCCGTATCTATCAGATCCAGAAGAACGCCATGCAGTCCGGCAAGGCGCTGACGCACAAATGGGTGCTGGAATATGCACCCGCCGAGGCGAAGCAGCCCGATCCGCTGACCGGCTGGGCCGGCTCCGGCGACACGAAGCAGCAGCTGCGCCTGACCTTCCCCAGCGTCGAGGCCGCCAAGGCCTATGCGGAGAAGGAAGGCGTCGCATACACCGTCACGGTTACCGCGCCCAAGACATTGAAGTTGCAGGCCTACGCCGACAATTTTCGGTAATTGCCCTTCACAGGTGCTTTTTCCCGTTCGTCCTGAGTAGCCATTGAGCGAAGTCGAAATGGCGTATCGAAGGATGTGAGCTTGGCGTTGCGGTAATTCAATACGAGCCTTCGATAAGCTCAGTTTCTACTCAGCACTAACGGAGGTGGGGTACGGATATGGTGGTTAGGTTCTAACCCAGCATCCCCACGCCCAGCATAAGCAGCATCTTGACGTCGATCGCATAGCCCTCGCGCCGCTTCTCCGAAAGGAAAGCGGGCAGGGCGTCCAGCGCGACCCGATGCACGACGATATCCTCGCCATCCACCCCGCCGCCTTCGCCGATCTTCGTCAGCCCCAAAGCCCGGAACAGCGTGAAACTCTCGGACACCATACCGGGCGAACTATAATATTCGCCCAAATTCTCCATCCTCTCCGCGCTGTATCCGGTTTCCTCTTCCAGTTCGCGCAGGGCTGCGATCGAGGCGTCCTCATCCTCGCCATGATCTCCCACCAGGCCTGCAGGCAATTCTATGCACCGCTTGGCGAGCGGCACGCGAAACTGGTCCACCAGGATAACGAACCGGCCCGCGTCCGTTTCCTCGACGGCCAGGATCACCGCCGCTTTGATGCCCCGACTGCGGCCGACATATTCCCACTTCCCGCGCTGTTTCGCGGCGATGAACTTCCCCTGCCACTTCACCTCTTCGGGCAGGGTCATTTCCGCTTCGCTCATAATTCTATCAACCTGTCGGGAAGTTCGTTGCGATCGTCCGCGCTGCGCGGGAAATGCTGGGCGAGCACCTGGCCAACGCCGGTCACGGCCTGCGCCATGCCGCTGCCCGCGCGCCCGGCGCGGACCTCAGCGATCAACGCGGCCATGATGTCGCCCCATGTTTCGGGCGTCACCTTCGCCGTAATCGCCGCGTCGGCTACGATCTCGGCCCGATGCTCGTCGAGCGAGAGATAGATGAGGACGCCGGTGCTGCCCCGCGTCCGCCCCTCTGCCGATGCGCGGAACAGGGTGATCGCCCGCCGCCGCACGCGCCGCGCTTTGGTCGATTTCGGCGTCAGCGCCATCCGCAGCGGCATCCACGCCAGCAGGTAGCGGACGAACAGAAACTTGATGATGAGCGCACACAGCAGAACCGTCAGGAAGGCGCGGTCGCTCAGTTCATGCTCCCATCCGCCCATGATGCGCAGGATCAGCGCCCTGTAAAAGTCCGGGAAGGCGGCATAGACCGACAGGGCCAGGAACACCGTGCCGATCGCCCAGTGCAGCCCGGCGTCATGATAGGCGTCCGACCGCCGCGACACGATCGTGACGATCTCGCCATCGGTCGACAGCTCTGCCTGCGCGACCGCCGCCGTCACCAGGTCATGATCGGCTTCGCTCAAGGTTATGCGTGGCGCTACCATCCCCCGGATGCTCCGCCGCCGCCGCCGCTTCCGCCACCGCCGAAACCGCCGCCGCCTCCGCCCCAGTCGCTGCCGCCGCCACCCCAGCCGGACGATCCGCCTCCGCCCCAGCCGCCGCCGATGCCCGGGCCCCAGATGATGACCGGGCCGGCCCCGCTGCGATGCCTGCGCCCGCCACGCCCGCCGAATATCATCGGCAGGACGAAGAACAGGATGACCACGATCCAGAAGATGAGCATCACTGAGCTGCCATCGTCAGCGCCTGCGCGCTGCTCCTGCGCCGCCTGCTTGGCCAGCGCCTCGGCCTCGTCCGGCGGCAGGGCGATGATCCTGCTGATCTGGTCGACCCCGGCACTGATCCCGCCAGGAAAATCCCCGGCCTTGAAACGCGGCGTGATGTCGTTGCGGATGACGCGGGAGGAGAGGGCGTCCGTCAGGAAACCCTCCAGGCCATAGCCCACCTCGATCCGGACTTTCCGGTCGTTGGGGGCGATGATCAGCAACGCGCCGTCATTCTTCTCCTTCGATCCGATGCCCCAGGCGCGCAGCAGGCGCGTGCCATAGTCGGCTATTTCATACCCCTGAAGATCGGGGACGGTGGCGACGACGAGCGAGCGCCCGCTGGTCTGCTTCTGCGCGATCAGTTTTTGCGAGAGCGCCTGTTTCTGCTCAGGGCTCAACAGGCCCGCAGCGTCGATAACCCCGCTGTCGTCATACTTGGGAAATGTCTGCGCACCCGCCACCGGCGCCCAGATGAGCGCCGCCAGCGCCAGCAGCGCATGCAGGAGGGTTTTCACGGGTTTCGCCTCAGGCGCCGAAGTCCACCTTCGGCGCTTCTTCCGCACCCGCCGACGTCGCCTTGTACGGCGTCATCGGCTTCGCGCCATGGATGAGCTTCGCGCCGATCGCGTCGGGGAAGGTGCGGATGCGGACATTATAGGCGCGTACCGCTTCATTATAATCGCGGATGGCGACGGCGATCCGGTTTTCCGTGCCCTCCAGCTGCGATTGCAGCTCCAGGAAATTCTGGTTCGACTTCAACTCGGGATAGGCTTCCGCGGTGGCGATCAGGCGACCCAGTGACTGGCTAAGCGCTGCCTGCGCCTGCTGGAACTGCTCCACCTTGGCCGGGTCGGACAGGTCCGCCGCGCTCACCTGGATCGACGTTGCCTTCGATCGCGCCTCGGTCACCCGGACAAGCGTGTCCTGCTCCTGCTTGGCCGCGCCCTTAACCGTGGCGACCAG
Source organism: Sphingobium sp. (assembly GCA_023266635.1). GTDB lineage: Bacteria > Pseudomonadota > Alphaproteobacteria > Sphingomonadales > Sphingomonadaceae > Sphingobium. The sequence continues at coordinate 19,192 of JAHFPU010000012.1, read as the reverse complement.
ATTGCCGACGAGATCCGACCGGCGCTGATATTGCACCTGCACGTCCGCCCACTTCGCCTTTGCTTCTTCCTCTGCGGTCGGCACGCTGTTGATGCCGCATGCGCTGAGCGATAGCGCCGCCATCGCGGCCAGTATCGCGGGAGCAAAGCGGCGAAGGAAACCGCCGGAACGATTGGCTTGGGTCATGGTCGAGAGATCCTCCCATAGGGCGCGGCGCGCCGTGCGTTGCGCATTGAATAGGGATTAGCTGACCCCGCCGCAACTGGACATCGCGTGGTTAACATTCCAAGATGACCGCTCAACAACAGGAGCCGGTCATGGGAATCGTGTCGGAATTCAAGACTTTCATCGCGCGCGGCAATGTTATCGACCTTGCCGTCGGCGTCATCATCGGCGGCGCATTCGGGACGATCACCAAGTCGCTGACCGACGATATCATCATGCCGATCGTCGGCGCGCTGTTCGGCGGCGTCGATTTTTCGCGCTTCTTCATTCGCCTCGGCGCCGTCCCCGCGACATTCAAGGGCGATCCGTCCAGCTATGCCGACCTCAAGGCGGCGGGCGTTGCCATGTTCGGCTGGGGCGCGTTCCTGACAGCGGTCGTGAATTTCGTCATTCTTGCTTTCATCATCTTCCTGCTGATCAAGATGATCAACAAGCTGGTCGACAAGGAAACACCGAGCGAAGCGCCGACGCCGGAGGATGTCGTCCTCCTCCGCGAAATCAGGGATTCGCTTAAGAAATAGGTAACGCTTGCGACGAACCGTGCGGGGAGGGGGAACCATCCGCCTGCCCACCGGTTGTTCGGCGTCAAGTGGCGAAGGGGATCGAGAGACTTTCGCGCCGCTTGTGCAGATCGTCAGCCCTTCCGGGCGCAACAGGAGAATAAGCCGTGAAGATCGCCATCAGGACCACCGCAATGACGCTTGGGCTTTCGAGCCTCGCCGTGCTTGCCGCGTGCGGCTCCAAGCAGGAGACCGCTGTCGAGAACGCCTATGACAACCAGGCGGCCATCATCGACAACCAGGCCGACAATGTGGAGGATATGGCGGACAACATGACCGGCAACGCCGCCGATGCTGCCGAAAACACTGCCGACGCGCTGAAGGAAAAGGCTGACGCTGTTCGTGACGCCGGCGAGAAGGCAGGCGACGCCGTTGAGAACAAGACGTCGCACTGATCCGGCTGGGTCGCAATCGGCCCGCTGACTGAAATTAAAGAAGGCCTCGCCACCCTATGGCGGGGCCTTTTTTACGTCAGTCTTGCCCTCATGGTGCTTTTCCTCGCGCCGGTCACTTTTCATTCAGGCGCGATGGCCTATATAGGAAGGTGCCGGAGCAATCCGGCTATGGTGATAAAGTGTGTCGTATAATAGACGCAGCGGACGCGGGGGCAGTACCCGCCGGCTCCACCAAAAACCCTGAGCGATCAGGGTCTCTGACGGGGCCGAACCAGGATCGACGTGTGTTCAAAGGCGGTATTTTTGCCCGGCCCGAGTAAGCCGTGAAACTGTTCAAAACCTACAAGTGCCAACGATAACGAGGCTCTTGCTCTGGCTGCGTAATTGATGGGCTCACGCCCTGACATTACACAAATAGAACGCGGTTGGACCAACCGGGCAACAGAATGGATTCCAGCGGTACGGGGAGCACCGGGCAACAGAAGCTCCCCACTTCCTTCATGACTAGTCGGTTCTTCAGCGAAATCTGTGACGCCACCGCGTGCAGAAAGCGGGATGTTGCGCTGTTTTCATGCAACGAAGCGGGGACGAATCACCCGCTTGTATGACCTGTTATTTGTGTTACAGTTTCATGACATATTGTCTTTTATCACTCAACACGTTGAACATAAACAAAACTTAGTTTTGTTACATGGGCCGGCTTCATCTTGCCGTCATGTCATTAAAGTGAAATACTTCTGGCTATAGTAAGAAGTTTTTTCGTTGGAGGGTGACATGGTTCGTGGTCTTTCCGCATCTTTGGGACTGCTGCTTTTGGCAGGGGTTTCCGCGTCTCCCGCATTGGCCGGCGGTCCGAGCGAAGTTGGGTATCGACAGGGCGCTCTGGGCGTGTCCGCTATCAGCACGGCGGATTATCGCACTGCCGAAACGCAACTTAACCGCATGGATGGCGTGACGGCGAGCGATCCGTTGCGTCTCATCAATCTCGGTAATGTCTATGCGGGAACTGGCCGACTGTTCGACGCCGAAAAGGCCTATGTCGCCGCGCTCAGTTCGGAATCGGTGGATGTTCTGACGGCGGATGGCACGGAAACGAACACGCACGCGGTCGCGCGCAAGGCGCTGGCTCGAGTGCGATCGATGACAGCTGCGCGCTGAACTCATCTAAAAATGGTGGAAAAGAGGCGGTTTCGGTCGCCTCTTTTTTTGCGCCCGCTCCCTGAGTCATCAAACCGTCACGGATGACGCAAAACAGTAATATTTCTGTCACTCCAAAGACGCACAAACACAATCTGATTGTCACGCCCCCCCTCTAGTGGCCCGTCCCAGGGGAAACGGGGGGCAGCGAATGATTCGCCTCTCTTGCTCCGATCATTGTTCACAAGCCGGCACAGCCGGAGCGGAGAAGACATGGCCAATTATTCGCGCATTTCCAAGATGTTGCTTGCCAGCTGCGGCTGCGCGGCGCTCGCCGCTTGCGGTGCTGACGACATCGCATCGCCCGGCACCGGCGGCGATGTCATCATCAATCCTTCGCCGACCCCCACGCCAACGCCGACCCCCACGCCGACGCCCGCCACGACGGTAACGGCTGCAGCAGGCTGTCCCACGATCGCCGATCCCCAGGGTCTGGCCGATGAAGGCACGATCAGCGGCCCGACCGGCAGCTGGCGCGTTTGCACCCTGCCTTCGAATATCGCGAAGAGCATCACTCTGCCGAAAGTCACCGGTCTGGTTTACCAGATGAAGGGCCGCGTGGACGTAGGCTGCGACGGCGGCTTCTCGGTTCCCACTACCGGCGCGCCAATCACTAGCTCGACCGTAGGCTGCACCGCGGCCAAGGGCTTTGCGGTTAACGGCAGCGGCCAACTGACCGCTGACACCAACGTCACCCTCACGATCGAAGCGGGCGTTATCCTTTTTGGTGGCACCGGCACGTCCTGGCTCGCGGTCAACCGCGGTAACAAGATCAGCGCGACCGGCACTGCCGCCAAGCCGATCATCTTCACCAGCCGCGACAATATCCTCGGCCTCAGCACGGACGCTTCCATCGGACAGTGGGGCGGCGTCGTTCTCATGGGTCGCGGTGTTGTCACCGACTGCACCACCGGTTCGATCGCTGGCAACAGCTGCGAGCGGCAGACCGAAGGCGCTGCCGATCCGGCAGTCTTCGGCGGCATCGACGGCACCTATAATGCCGGCACGATGAAATATGTGCAGATCCGTTACTCGGGCTACGTCCTGGGCGCGAACACCGAACTGCAGGCGCTGACCACAGAAGGCATCGGCAGCGGCACCACGCTGGACTACATTCAGAGCTTCAACAGCTCGGACGATGGCGCAGAGTTCTTCGGCGGCACGGTGCGGATGAAGCACTATATCGCGACGGGCGCTGACGATGACAGCCTCGACGCCGATACCGGCATCAACGGCCGCTTCCAGTATGTTCTGAGCATCCAGCGTCCGGGTGCGGGTGACGCGCTGTTCGAAATCGACAGCAACGGTTTTGAGGCGGACACGCCGCGTCAGAACCTGATGGTCGCCAACTTCACCGCGATCCAGAGCCAGGTCAGCAGCAACAACGAATCCAGCGATCAGGCCGCCGGCCTGTTCCGCGGTAACTCGGATACGACGCTGATCAACGGCATCTTCGCCACGCCGAACAATGAGTGCATTCGTCTGAACGGTTCGGGCACCACGCCTGCCACACTGACCGCCCGCTCGGTGGTCCTGCAGTGCAACGCAACCAAGTATATCGGCACGGGTTCGATCACCGCTGCTCAGGTTGCCACTGCATTCGGCACCGGCGCGAACAACAACAATGACGCGTTCACGCCGTCGCTGACCAGCATCTTCATCAATGGTGCGACGGAAACCGCCGTTGTCGCCACGGACGCCAAGACGCTTGACGCCTTCTTCGACACCACCACCTACATCGGTGCGGTCAAGGATGCGGCTGACGCCTGGTATAAGGGCTGGACCTGCAACTCGAGCTACGCGCCGTTCGACACCACGACCGACGCGAACCGCGCCTGCACCTCGCTGCCGATCACGTAAGACCGGCACTGACCTCTACGGGGCGGGACGCGGCTTCAGGGCTGGGTCCCGCCCCCAATTGTACCATGATCAAATCTAGGGGATCTTCGATGGCGACGCCGCTCAAGCTTGCGGGCATGCTGCTCCTTTCTACTGCGCTGGTCTCTCCAGCTGTCTATGCGCAGGATACCGCTGCACCCGCCGCCGATCAGCCATCGGGCGATCCTGCGGCTGCTGCCGGTACGTCGGCATCCGAAGCAGGCCAGGACGCTCCGGACATCTCGATCCCCGGCGCCGACATCATCGTCACGGGTCGTCGTAACGACAATATCCAGAAGATCGCACCGGCCGTCGTCTCGGTCCTGTCTTCTGCCGACATCGCGCGGACGGGCGAAGGCAACATCGCCGGCGCACTCGGCCGCGTGACCGGCCTCAGCGTTGTGGGCAGCGGCTTCGTCTATGTTCGCGGCCTGGGTGACCGTTACTCGCTGGCGTTGCTGAACGGATCGCCACTGCCGAGCCCCGAGCCGCTCAAGCGCGTTGTGCCGCTGGACCTGTTCCCGACCAACATTGTGTCCTCGTCGCTGGTGCAGAAGAGCTATTCGGTCAATTATCCCGGTGAGTTTGGCGGCGGCGTCATCAACCTGACCACCAGCGCCGTGCCGGCCAAGAGCTTCCTGACCTTCAGCGGCGGCATCGGCGCGAACACCGAAAGCACGTTCCAGATCGGCTACACCTATTATGGTAGCAAGACCGACTGGACGGGTTTCGACAATGGGTCGCGTGATACCCCGCCTGCGCTGGCCGCCTTTTTCAAGAGTGGCGACCGGATCAGCTCTGGCACCGTCGACACCAGCGCCATTGCCGGTCAGCTCGTTCGCTTTAGCAACGGCACTGTTCAGCGCATTCACGATATCGAACCCAATTTTACAGGAAATATCTCCGGCGGCACATCGTTCGATCTGGGTGGAGCGACGCTCGGCCTGATCGCGACCGCAGGATACAGCAACAAGTGGGTCACGCGTGACCAGACGCAGCAGAATTCGCTGACGCCGGACCTCTCGACGCTGGAAAATGACTTCCAGCGCGTGACGACCGACAATCGCATCGTCGCCAACGGCCTGCTCGGCCTGGGCCTGGAATTTGGCGGCAACAAGCTGCGCTGGACCAACCTCTATATCCGCGACACGTTGAAGCACACCCGGCTGGGTATTGGCCGGCGTCAGCAGACGACTGTCGATTATATGCAGCAGGACACCGCCTGGTATGAGCGCCAGCTGATCGACACCCAGTTCGTCGGTGAGTTCAAGCTTACCCCGGAATTCAGCCTCGATGTACGCGGTGGCTATGCCAACTCGCAGCGTGAGGCTCCGGACGAATTATCGCTGGAATATGTCCGCACCAATTCCTCGGCCGATCCTTTCGGCAATCTCTTCGTCAACCGCCTCAACAACGGCAATGGTGGCGATGCGGCCATCAGCTTCTCTGACCTCAATGAAGATCTTTGGTCAGGCGGCATCGACGCCACATATCGTCCGTTGGACGACCTGTCGGTGACGGCGGGCTATGCCTATTTGAACACCAAGCGCACAAGTTCGCGTCGCGACTTCCAGTTCACCGCGCCCAGCGATTTCCCTGCTGGCGTCGCTGTGCTGCGGCCGGACCTGCTGCTCGCGCCTAACATCATCGATTTTTATAACATCGCGCTGATCGAGACCAACGAAGGTAACCCGGCCTTCCGCGCGACGCTGAAGAATCACGCTGGCTATGGCAAGTTCAACTGGCAGGTGACGCCAGAGATCAGCGTCGACGCCGGTGTGCGTTACGAAACGGCCAAAGAAGTCGTGTCGCCGCTCCAGGTGTTCACAACGCCCGGCGCCAGCACCGCCTCCACTAGCCTGAACAACAATTACTGGCTGCCCGCCGCGACGATCACTTGGCAGGTCGAGCCTGATATGCAGGTGCGCGTCAACGCGTCGAAGACCATCGCCCGCCCGCAGTTTCGCGAGCTGATCTATCAATTCTATTTCGATCCGGACTCGAACCGCCGCTATCAGGGCAACCCCAATCTGCAGGACAGCAAGCTGTTCAACGCGGAGGCCCGCTATGAGTGGTACTTCGCCCGCGATCAGCGCTTTTCCGCATCGGTCTTCTACAAGAAGATCGACAAGCCGATCGAAACCTTCATCTCCGGCGGCGAATTCATCACCAGCTTCGCCAACGCGCCAAAGGCGAACCTCTACGGCGCCGAGGTCGAGGTGCAGAAATATTTCGACCTATCCGACATCGCATCGGGTGACTTTTTCACGAGCCGCCGCCTGGTCACGATCGCCAACTACACCTACACCAAGTCAAAGCTGAAAGTCGGCCCGAACGACGTCGTGTCGGTGTTCGGTTCGTCGTCGACCAGCGCGAGCGACTTCTTCCGGGACGGCGCATCGCTCACCGGCCAGTCGGACCATCTGATAAACCTGCAGCTCGGTGTCGAGGATCAGGACAAGCTTTCGCAGCAGACGCTGATCCTGTCCTATGCCAGCAAGCGCGTCACCAGCCGCGGCCTGGCCAACCAGGACCAGCCCGACGTTTACGAATATCCCGGTATCAACCTGGACTTCGTGGCGCGTCAGGGCGTGCTGATTGCCGGTCGCCAGATCGACGCGAAGTTCGAAGCGCGCAACATTCTGGGCAACAAATATAAGGAAACCCAGTCGAACGGCACGAACACCGTCATCTACAACCGCTATCGGTACGGGACGACGCTGAACTTCTCGCTGTCGACGACCTTCTAATCAGACCGATCATGCAAATGGAAAGGGCGCCCTTCGTGGCGCCCTTTTTGTTGGCGCGTCCCTCACCCCCAGGGCCGCTCCCGATACCATTTGGTGATGATATATTTCGCGCCCGCGCGCACCTTCATCCCATGATGAATGGAGGCCGGATTGGGCGCGCCGTTCGGCAGCCGGTTGTTCCACGCCAGCAGCTTGCCCGTCTCCGGCTGGATGATCTTGTTCACCTTGGTGAAGCGGGTCGCGCCGCCCGCGATGGGGGCGTTGAGATAGATCATGAAGGTCCAGGTCCGGTTGCCCGCGACCGAGCAATAGCGCGCAAAATCCTCGCCCTGCGGGTCGAAATAGTCGGTATGCGCCTTGAACTCCTGCTCCGGCGCATAGCGTTGACCCTGGATCGGCTCGCCATGAATGGGGCCTATCCCGGCATAGGCGGAAATCTTCGCATCGATTGCCGCCACGAAGGGATCGGCCCTGCTCAGGTCGCATGTCTCGCTGGTCCGGAAATAGCCGTCGCCATTGGCGCCGGCGATCGTCGACGGTCGCCTGTCGGCCTCTATCCGCGCGACGAGGCCCGCACATTCCTCGGCGCTCAGGAAATTCTTCTGGATGAACAGCGTCAGGTCGCGATTGGGGAATCGCTGTACGCCCTTGTGCGTGGACAGGCGGGCAGGGTCGGCGTCAGTCGGGAGGGCATTTTCCATGCTCTGCGGCCTAGCGCCGACCGGCCGTTTTGCAAATATGGTAAACCGACGCTTGCGCGATGCAATAAATTGGTCACAAAAGGGTCATGCGAGCGTAAGATGGCGTGCCTACGCCCCGCCATGGAAATGCGCCCTAAAACGGGGCGTATCGATCGGGACATATCCAGATAATGCCCATGCCGACATTCGACCGACTGCGCGGACAGGGGAGCAAGGCGCTTGCGTCCGGCCGCTGGCTGTCGCTCGTCGAATGGCTGCTGTTGGCGCTGCTCGCGATCCAGCTTGCCCGGCTGGTCTGGGCGATCCTGACCCCGGTGGGCAGCTTCGGCGACTGGCGCGGGCGGCAGGCCGTCATCCCCGCGCCCGCCGCCCGACAGGCCCTGTTCGCGACCTTCGATCCCTTCTACCGGACCACCGGCGGCGCGCCGCCAAGCTCCGTCGTCACCTCTTTGGCGCTCACCCTCTACGGCACGCGCGTGAATGAAGGCACGGGCATCGGCTCGGCGATCATCGAAACACCCGATGGCGTGCAGAACAGCTTTGCCGTGGGTGACGAGATCATGCCCGGCGTCCTGTTGAAGGAAGTGGCGTTCGACCATGTCGTGATCGACAGGAGCGGCGCGTCGGAAACCATCTACCTCGACCAGTCCGTCGCCGCGCCCGTCGCCGACCCCGCTGCGCCGGATGCCCAAAACCCGGCGAACCCGCAGTCGTCCGCACCGCCGATCCAGCAGGGCGGTGGCCGACCGCAGCCGGCGGACGTAATGCCGCCCGCCGCATCTCAAGTACAGCCCCCGCGTCGCGATCCCGGCATCGGCGCGATCAAGTCCGACATCGGCTTCACGCCCCGAACCCAGGGCGGAAAGGTCACCGGCCTCGTCCTGTCGCCCAGGGGGCCCGCATTCCACTCCGCAGGCTTCCAGCCCGGCGACATCATATCGCAGGTGAACGGCCGGCCCATTTCCTCCGCCGCTGACTTGCAGGCGCTCCAGGCGCAGCTTGTCCCCGGCGCCCGTATCTCCCTCTCCGTTGAGCGCGGCGCGTCCGTCGTGCCCATCGCTCTCATTCCCCAAGGCCAATGAAAAACAATACGCTCCTTCACGCCGGCGCTGCCGTTGCCCTCGTCCTTGCGACGCCCTTTGCGTCGCAGGTCGCCTTTGCGCAGCAGACGCTCAACGTGCGTGACGCCGATATCCGCGCCTTCATCCAGGATGCCGCGCGAGTCACCGGCCGCACCTTCATCATCGACAACCGGGTGCAGGGAAAGGTGTCGGTCGTCACTGACCGGCCGCTGTCCAAATCCGAATATTTTGAGATTGTCCTGTCGACCCTGCGCGCCAACGGCCTGATCGCCGTGCCAGCGCCGGGCGGCGCATATCGCATCCAGCCCGCCGACGGCGCAGCCGGCCAGCCGAGCGCCGTGGGCGCTGGCGCGACCCGCAACCAGTTCGTGACGGAGGTCTTCCGCCTGCGCTCCATCGATGCCGCTTCTGCGCTCGAAACGCTGCGCCCGCTGGTCAGCAAGGATGGATCGGTCACCGCCAACCGGGCCGGCAACAGCATCGTCGTCGCCGACTATGCCGACAATATCGCGCGCATCCGCCAAGTGATCGCGCGCGTCGATCGCGACTCCTCCTCTACGCAGATCGTCAACCTGCGCAACGCCGGCGCGCGCGAGATCGCCCAGTCGCTGCAGGCGCTCGTCGGCGGCGGCGCGGGGGAGGCGGGCAGTTCGTCGGCCAGCGCCACGGTCGTCCCCATCGACAGCAGCAACAGCGTCGCCATTCGCGGCGACGCCGCAACCGTCGTCCGCCTGATGGCCGTCGCTCGTGATCTCGACAAGCAGGCGGCGAGCGGCACGGAAATCCGCGTCTACTGGCTTGAACATGCCGACGCGGAAAAGCTGCTTCCCGTCCTTCAGCAATTGGTCGGCCAGACGCCCACGGTATCGTCGTCCAGCTCCAACGACAGTTCGTCCTTCATCTCCTCCTCGCAACGCTCCGGTCTCAGCGGCATGAACGGCAATATGGCGAACAGCGCGCCCGCGCCGTCTGCTGCGCCGGTCGCCGCCGGTGTCATCGCTTCGGCGGGGGCGGGGTCCGGCAACGGCATTGCCACGCGCGGCCCGGCGATCGTCACCCGTTATGAAGGCGCCAACGCGATCATCGTCGCCGCCAACAGCGATGTGCAGCGGATGCTGGGCGAAACCGTGCGTCAGCTCGACACCCGGCGCGAGCAGGTGTTGGTCGAGGCCATCATCGTCGAAATCGGCGACGCCGCAGCCAAGAATCTGGGCGTCCAGTTCCTGCTGGGCAGCACCAAGACCGGCTTTGCCGCCACCAACTATTCCAACGCCACGCCCAACCTCCTGACCTTGGCCGGCGCTTATGGCGCGACGAAGCTCGGCAACCAGACCACGACCGTGGTCGCCGCCGACGGTACGACCACGACGACGACGGTTCCGCAGAGCGGCGACCTCGCCACCACCCTGCAACAGGCGGCCGTCAATTCCCTGACCGCCGCGACCGGCGGTATTGCGGGTCTTGGCGGGCAGATCGGCAAGAACGGCATTTTCGGCGCGATCATCAACGCCGTGAAGTCGGACACCGGCTCCAACCTGCTTTCCACGCCATCGGTCATGACGCTGGACAATCAGAAGGCGTCGATCCTTGTGGGGCAGGAGGTCCCGGTGACCACTGGCGAAGCGCTCAGCCAGAATTTTGACAACCAGTTCCGCACGGTCCAGCGCCAGAATGTCGGCATCCAGCTCGACGTGAAGCCGCAGATCAACACCGGCGGCGCGATCAAGCTGTTCCTGCGGCAGGAAGTGTCGAGCATCGCCGGTCCAGTCTCCACCAACAGCAGCGACCTCATCATCAACAAGCGTGAGATCGAAACCACCGTCACCGTCGACGATGGTGAGATCATCGCGCTCGGCGGCCTGCTTGACGACAATGAGCGCAAGACGATCCAGCGCATCCCGCTGCTCAGCGACATTCCCGGCATCGGTGAACTGTTCAAGTCCCGCAGCAAGAGCCGGTCCAAGACCAACCTGATGGTCTTCATCCGCCCGACCATATTGCGCAGCAAGGAGGACGCCCGCGCGCTGACCGCCCAGCGCTATGGCTACATCCAGCATCAGCAGTTGCTCCGCGATCCTGACCGTGAGCCAACCATCGACGAGCTGCTGCGCGAATATATGGGCGCTGAGCCGCCTGTCCCCGCACCACCAACTGCGGATGCGCCCGCACCGGCGGCGACTGCCCCGGCGCCCGCTGCCCGGGGCCAGGTCATCACCCCCCAGGCCCGCGAATCCACCACCGTCGTCCGCCCGATCGACGTCCCGCCCAGCGAGAAGCCGCAATGATCGGGCTCAATCCCCTCCCTCCGTTCGCCCTGAGCTTGTCGAAGGGCTGTCCTTCTCTTGGAAGGGAAGGGCAGGGCTTCGACATTCGAGCGAGCCACGCGTCTCGCTCGAACAGCCCGAACGGATTGGATAACGGCTGTCCCGCTTGTGGGAAGCAGTCATGAAAAAAGGCTCCGAAATCGATCCCGTCGCTACCGACGAATCCGAGGGCGGCTTCGCAATAACCCCGTACATCGCCCCCCGGCTGATCGACATTCCCTATGCCTTCGCGCGCCGGTTCGGTGTTGTCCTCCTCAACGGCACCGACACGGGCAGGCTCGCCGTCGCCATGCGGGAGGGCGGCGACCCGCGTGTCCTGCTGGAGGTGCGCCGGCATCTGGCCCAGAGCTTCGACATCGAATTTGTCGATGAGGCGCAATTCGACCGCCATCTGTCCAATCACTACGCCATGGACGGCAGCGCCGCCGCGATGGCCGGCACGCTCGCGGTCGGCGCAGACGAACTGGACATGCTGGCGAGCGACCTGCCCACGGCGGACGATCTGCTCGACAGCGCCGACGATGCGCCCGCCATTCGCCTGATCAACGGCATCATTGCGGAGGCCGCGCGGCAGGGCGTGTCGGACATCCATATCGAGCCTTATGAAACCGGCCTCGTCGTGCGGATGCGCATCGATGGCGTGCTGCGCGAAACGCTCCGCATGCCGCCGCATGTCGCGCCCGTCGTCGTCAGCCGCATCAAGGTTATGGCCCGCCTCGACATTGCCGAGCGCCGCGTGCCGCAGGATGGTCGCATCGGCCTGACGCTCGGCGGCAAGCTGCTCGACGTGCGCGTCTCCACGCTGCCCAGCCGGGCGGGCGAGCGCGTCGTGCTGCGTATCCTGGACAAGGAAAATGCCGGGATCACGCTCGACGTGCTCGGCATGACGGGCGCCGCCGACCGCATCTTCCGCGAGGCACTGGGCGAACCCAACGGCATCATCCTCGTCACTGGCCCCACCGGGTCGGGCAAGACGACCACCCTCTATGCGGGTCTACGCCAGCTCAACGACGGCAGCCGCAATATCCTGACGGTCGAGGACCCGGTCGAATATGCGATCGAGGGCGTTGGCCAGACGCAGGTCAATGCGAAGGTCGGTCTGACCTTCGCTGCGGGCCTGCGCGCTATCCTGCGCCAGGACCCCGACGTCGTCATGGTCGGCGAAATCCGCGATCGGGAGACCTCGGAAATCGCCGTCCAGGCTTCGCTCACCGGCCATCTCGTGCTGTCCACCGTCCACACCAATGATGCCGTCGGCGCGATCACCCGCATGCGCGACATGAAGGTGGAGCCGTTCCTGCTCGCCTCCACCCTGCGCGCCGTCATCGCCCAGCGCCTTGTTCGCCGCCTCTGCCAGCATTGCCGCGAACCGCATCAGGCGGACAAGTCGGCAAGCGCGCTGCTCGGCTTCGATCCTGGCACGATCGTCTATCGGGCGAAGGGCTGCGGCGAATGCAACGGCACGGGGTACAAGGGCCGCATAGGCGTGTTCGAGGCGATCCGCGTGGACGACACCATCCGCCGCCTCATCAATGACGGTGGCGACGAATCCCTCATCGCTCGCCACGCTTTCCTCAATGCGCCGAACCTGGGGTCCGCCGCCCGCGCGCTCGTCCGCGACGGACAGACGACGGCGGAGGAGGCGATCCGCATTTCCCGCCGCGACGCGATGGACGTCCCGGACGAGGTCATGGGCGATGCCTGACTATGACTATCTCGCCATCGACACCGCCGGCCGCGAACGGCGGGGGAGCGTCAAGGCGGAGAATATCGACGCGGCGAAGGCGCAACTCGACGGCCGCCGCCTGTTCGTGGTCAAGATGGATCAGGGCCAGGAGAAAAGCGCGAAGGGCAGGGCGCTCTTCTCGCTCGGCGGCAAGCGGCTCTCGCCCAAAGAGCTGACCCTCTTCACCCGGCAGCTTTCGACGCTCGCGCAGGTCAGCCCGCTCGAGGAATCCCTGCGCACCATTGGCCGCCAGAGCGAGACCGAGCATGTCCGCGCGATCGTCGGCAGCGTCCATGCCGGCGTCATGGAGGGCCGTCGCCTCGCCGAGGCTCTGGGCACCCAGCCGCGCAGCTTCCCGCCGCTCTATCGCGCCATGGTGTCCGCTGGCGAAAGCTCCGGCAGCCTGCCAACGATCATGGAGCGCCTTGCCGAACTCATGGAGCGACAGGCGGTGATCCGGTCCAAGGTGATGACCGCCATCGCCTATCCGTCCGTCCTCGCCGGCTTCGCGGTGTTCGTCGTCGCTGCCCTCATGATCTTCGTCGTGCCCAAGGTCGTCGAGCAGTTCGACACGGTCGGCCAGACGCTCCCGCTCCTTACCCGCATCGTCATGGGCCTGTCCGCCTTCCTCGCCGGCTGGTGGTGGGCGCTGCTGATCCTGGTCGCGCTCGCCGGTTTCGGCGCATGGCGCGCGCTGAAGGTTGAGCGCATCCGCTATCGTTTCGACAGCCTGCTGCTGCGCCTGCCCGTCATCGGCCGCCTGATCCGCGACCTGCACGCAGCCCGCATGGCGCGCACGCTCGCGACGATGATCGCCAGCCGCCTGCCGCTGATGGAGGGGCTGGCGCTCACCGCCAACACCATCAACAACCGCGCCCTGCGCCGCGCCTCGGACCAGATCGTCGAGGCGATCCGGGGCGGCGGCAGCCTCTCCGCCGCGCTCCGCCGCGCCAACGTCTTCCCGCCGCTGCTCGTCTATCTCGCCGCCAGCGGAGAGGCCGCCGGTCGCCTCGACACCATGCTGGAGCGCGCCGCCGAATATCTGGAGCGGGAGTTCGACAGCTTCACCTCCACCGCGCTGGCCATGCTGGAGCCGGCGATCATCATACTGATGGGCGGCATCGTCGCCGTCATCATCTTGTCCATCCTGCTGCCGATCCTGCAGCTTCAAAGCCTTACGGGTGTGTGATGTTTTCTATTTTTCCTTCCCTTTCCCGTTGTGCCTCCCTCCGCAGGGGTGACGAAGATAGCTCCATCATAGCAAGGCGTTCAGCCGAACACGGCTTCACGCTCGTCGAACTCATGGTCGTCATCGTCATCATCGGCCTGCTGGCCACGATCGTCGCCATCAACGTCATCCCCGCCACGGACACCGCGCGCGTCGAAAAGGCGAAAGCCGACATCTCCACCATTGAGCAGGCGCTGGAGCAGTATCGCCTCGACAACATGACCTATCCCGCCGGGACGGACGGGCTGCAGTCGCTGCTGACGGCGCCGCCCTCGCTCGCCATGCCGCAGCGCTACCGTCGTGGCGGCTATATCAAGAAGCTGCCCAAGGACCCCTGGGGCCGCGACTATAATTATGCCGTACCCGGCAGGAAGGGCGCGTTCGATATCTACTCGCTGGGCGCTGACGGCCAGCCGGGCGGGGACGCTGAAAATGCCGATATCTATTCCAGCGAAATCTAGGGGCATCATGTGCTCCTGCGCACGCAGGAGTCCAGAGTTTCGCGCGCCGAGCCAGGCCCCCTGGGTCCCCGCTTTCGCGGGGACGCGCTCAAGTGCCAAAGAGCGCGGCTTCACCCTCCTCGAACTCATGGTCGTCGTCGCCATCATCGGTTTCGTGTCCGCCGCCGTCATCCTCGCCATGCCCGACCCGCGCGGGCGGGTGATCGAGGATGCGGACAAGTTCGCCGCCCGTGTCTCGGCCGCCCGCGACAATGCCGTCATCCAGGCGCGTCCGATGGGCGTGTGGGTCTCCGCGTCCGGCTATGGCTTCGAACAGCGCGGCGCCGGCCGGTGGATACCGCTGGAGGATCGCCCCTTCGCCACCACCGAATGGCGGCAGGGCACCGGCGCGCTGGTCGGCGAGAGCGGCCGCGCGCAGATCAGCTTCGACAGCACCGGCCTCCCCACTGAGCCTCTGATCGTGCGGCTTGTGCGAGAAGGCGAGCGCGCCTCGGTCAGTATCGACATGTCCGGAAAGGTGATGGTCGGTGGCTGACGGATCGATTGCCCACACGCAGTACTCCTGCGAACGCAGGAGCCCAGGGCCCCAGGCGCGGAGCCCCGAACCCTGGACTCCTGCTTCCGCAGGAGCGCGCTCAAGTGTCGATGAGCGCGGCTTCACCCTCCTCGAAATGCTGGTCGCGCTCGCCGTCTTCTCGCTCGCTGCGCTGGCGCTCATTCGTCTGCAGAGCGTCACGATCCGCACAGCCGCTGATCTGGACAGCAAGGCGCTGGGCCAGATCGTCGCCCATAATCTGATGGTCGATCTGCAGGGCGATCCCCAGCCGCCATCGACGGGAGACGCCGAGGGAGAGGTCGACAATGGCGGCCGCAAATGGCGCTGGACTCGCGTCGTCGCCGCGACGGAAGACCCGCGCCTGTTGCGCGTCGACCTCGTCGTCAACGGCGATTTCGGCCAATCCCCGGCAGCTCTCACCTTCATGCGGCCCACGCAATGACGCACGCGGACGGAAAACCCGACCCGTGCTCCTGCGAACGCAGGAGCCCAGGGTGCCAGACGCTGAGCCAAGAACCCTGGACTCCTGCTTCCACAGGAGAACGCCCAAGGATGAATGAGCGCGGCTTCACCCTCATCGAACTGCTCGTCGCCTTGGTGATCTTCGCCATGCTGGCCGCCGCCGGCGTCATGCTGCTCGGCAACAGCGTCTCGGCGCAGGGCGCAATTCGCGGCCATCTGGACGCGATGGCGGCGATCGAGCGCACCAATGGCGCGCTCACCGCCGACCTCGCCCAGGCCGTCCCGCGCGTCAGCCGCACGGAGAACGGCCTGCTCGCCCCGGCCTTCTTCGCGCAACCGCGCGGCGAGGATGCGCCGGTCATGCAGTTTGTCCGCGCCGGCTGGACCAACATGGACGAATCGCCCCGGCCGACCCTGCAGAAGGTCGAATATTGGGTGCGACAGGGCCGGCTCGAACGGCGCACCTATCCGCTGCTCGATGGCGCACAGGGCGCGCAGCCGGCGACGCTCCTCGAAGGCATTGACGGCGCGACGCTGCGCTTCCGTGATGCGCGCGGCGACTGGCTCGACAGCTGGATACCCACCCAGCCAGACCTGCTCCCCCGCGCGGTGGAAATGGTCCTGACCCGCACCGGCGCGCCCGCACTGACGCTCAAATTCCTGACTGGTCCCGGACCGATCGAAAAGCTGCCGCCGGACGAACAACAGGAAGGCGCACCAGATAATGGCTGAGCGCCCGTCAAACGAATCCGGCATGGCGCTCCTGACCGTGCTGCTGCTCGTCGCGGTGATGTCCGTCATCGCGGCGACCGCGCTTGAGCGCCTGACGCTCGCGACCCGCCTCACTGCCAACGCCAGCGCGCTTGACCAGTCGCGCGCCTATGCGGAGGCGGCGGAAAATGTCGCGCGCCTGCGCATCGGCGATCTCGTCGCCGCGCAGCCCGGCCGGGTCACGCTGCAAGGCGGCTGGCTCGGCGCGCCCCAGCCCCTGCCGGTCCCCAGCGGCACGGCGACCGCCCGCGTCACTGATGGCGGCAACTGCTTCAATCTCAACAGGGTTGTCGCCGGCAAGGGCGGCAATGGTCCTGACAAGGACAGCCAGGACGATCTGAAGGTCCGCCCCACCGGCATCTCGCAGTTCCAGGCGTTGATGCGCCTTCTCGGCATTGACGAGCGGCAGGCGCAGACCGTCGCCGCATCGCTGGCCGACTGGATCGATACCGACACTGTGCCGCAACCCGGCGGCGCGGAGGATGAGACCTACGCCCGCGCACCGACACCTTATCGCACCGCCAACCGTTTCATGGTTTCGCCCAGCGAGCTGCGGTCCGTGAACGGCGTCACTCCGGCCATATACCAGACCCTGCGCCCTTGGATTTGCGCGCTGCCGACCAGCGATCTTTCGCCGATCAACGTCAACACGCTTCTGCCCACGCAGGCGCCGCTGTTCGCCATGCTTCTGCCCGGTCAGATTACCGTCGACCAGGCGCGGCAAATGCTGGCGCAGCGCCCTGCCGATGGCTATGGCAACACTGTCACCTTCTGGGGCATTCCCGCGCGTCAGGGGATCAGTCCGGCTGGGGATGTGAATGAGCAGGTAAAGCTTGTGACCCGCTATTTCCGGGTCGAAATACTGGTGAACCTTGGGGGCACGGAAGTGAATGAGACGGCGCTGATCGACGCGCAGCTGCAAAAGCCCGCCCGGCTGGTCAGCCGCGAATGGGGTGAGGGCGCATGACCGCGCGCGAAGGGCTTATCGTCACCCTGCCGGAAACGGCCGAGGGACAGCCGCTGTGGATGCGCGTCGTCGACGGGACGATGGTGCAGGGCGGGTCGGGCACGCACTGGCTCGACGCCTGCGGCCTGTCCGCGCTGCCCGATGATTGCAGCGTCATGCTGGTGCCGCCGGCGGGCCTCACCGCGCTCCACTGGATTTCCAATGCGGACATGACCGCGCGTCAGGGCAGGGCCGCCGCCCGTCTCGCCGCCCTGTCCGACAGTATCGATCCGCCGGAGATGCTACTCGCCGCCGCGAATGAGAATGACGATCCGGCGCGCCCGCATATCGTCGCCGTCGCCGCCCGCGCCGACATGCAACACTGGCTTCTCTGGGCGCAGCATAATGGCCTCGATCCGGATGCCGTCGTTCCCGCTGCCCTTCTGCTGCCCGAACCCGATCAGGGCTATGTGATGGGCACGGTCGGCGGCTCCAGCCTGCTGCGCGGCAGGGAAGCGGCGCTTCCCGCCGATGCGCCGATCGCGGAAATGCTGGTGGCCGATGCGCCGGTCGCCACCCTGTCGGCCGACGCCGTCAATCGCGCCGCTATCGCCATGCTTGCGGAGCCGTCGCTGAACCTGCGTCAAGGCGACTTTGCCAAGCGCGCGCGCCGTCCGCTGGACCGGCAACAGCTTGTGCGCATAGCCGTATGGGTCGGCTTCATCGCGCTTGCCGCCCTGCTGATCTCACTCGTCCAGATCATCCGCTACAACAGCGCCGCCAGTACACTGGACTCTAACAGCCTCGGCTTGGCGTCCACGGTTTTGCCCGGCGCATCCGATCCCGAACGGATCGAGGCCGACCTAGACGCCCGCCTCGCCGAGCGCGGCGCGGGGGCCTATACCTTCACCGGCCCGGTCGCTGGCCTGTTCACGGCGATGCAGCGCGCGGAGAGCGTCAGCCTGACGAAACTCAGCCGCAGCGCCGACGGCATGCTGACCGCGACCCTCGCCAGCGCGCAGGCGGCGGATATCAATACCGTGCTGATCGCCCTGCAGGAAGCAGGCTTCAAGATAACGGCAACCTCCTCGCAAGGCACCGACGGGCGCGTCCTTGCCGACATCACGGTGAAGCCATGATCGCGAATCTCTCCGCCTGGTTCGGCAACCTCAGCAAGCGGGAGCAGGTATTGGTCGGCATCATGGCGGCGCTGCTGGCGATCGTTATCCTCTGGCTCGGCATTGCCCGGCCAATCGAATCCGGCCTCGTCAACGCCGTCCAGCGGCAGGGCGAGGCGCTTGACCGCAACGCCGCCGTCCGGATGAAGGTCGCTTCGCTCAAGGCTCTGCCGCGCGGCGCGGGCGCGCGTCCCGGCGCGCCCATCGCCCAGCTTGTCAGCCAGAGCGCGGGGGAGGGCGGTTTCACCCTGGAGCGCACGCAGGAACAGGGGCAGGGCCGCGTGGATATCGCCATCGCCTCGATCAAGCCGAAGGCGTTGTTCACCTGGCTGGCCTCGCTCGAATCGCAGGGCGTCATGGTGGAGACGTTCTCGGCGCAGCCGTCGGGCAGCGCCGGGGCCGTATCCGTGCAGGCCGTGCTGAAGGGGGCAGGGCAATGATGGGTCTTGACCTGTCGCGCCGCGCCCGCCTGGGGCTGATCGCGGTTTTCCTGATCGCGCTGATTGCCCTGTTCCCCATGCGCCTGGCCTTCGGCATGTTCGGCATGGACCGCTATGGCCTGTCCGCGCGCACCGTGACGGGCAGTCTCTGGTGGGGGCGCATAGGCCAGTTGACGCTCAGCGACGTATCGCTCGGCACCGTCGATGCCGGGCTCTCGCCGCTCTCCCTCCTCGTCGGCCGCGCGCGCATTGGCGTCAGCCGCAAGAAGGGCGCGCCCGACGATATCGAAGGCGCGCTGACCGCCGGTTTCG
>JAHFPU010000152.1 GCA_023266635.1 Sphingobium sp. | reverse complement strand
GATGATCCGGAAGCGGTGACCTTCGCCTGCAAGCGGGCGATCGAATATCGCCAGACCTTCCACCGCGACATCGTGATCGACATGTGGTGCTATCGCCGCTTCGGCCATAACGAGGGCGACGAGCCTTCGTTCACCCAGCCGCTGATGTACGCGAAGATCCGCCAGCATCCGCCGGTCAGCGAAGTCTATGGCGCGAAGCTGAAGGCCGATGGCGTGATCGACGACGCCTTTGTGGCAGGCGCGACGAAGGAATTTGTCGACCTGCTGGAGGATGAGTTCGAGGCCGCCAAGACCTACAAGTCCAATACTGCCGACTGGTTCGCCGGCCGCTGGTCTGGCCTGCATCGGCCAGCCGACGCCGAAACGGCGCGTCAGAATGTCGAAACGGCGGTCACGCAGAAGCTGTTCGACGGTTTGGGCAAGACGCTGACCACCGTGCCTGCCGACGTCAACGTCCACAAGACGCTGCGCCGCATCCTCGACGCCAAGGCGGAGATGTTCAAGTCGGGCGCGAATTTCGACTGGGCGACCGGCGAGGCGCTGGCATTCGGCGCTCTGCTGTCGGAAGGTTATGGCGTGCGTCTGTCCGGCCAGGATTCGGGTCGCGGCACGTTCAGCCAGCGGCATTCGGTCTGGGTCGATCAGGATACCGAGAACAGATATATTCCGCTCTCGACGGTGCGGCATGGCAGCTTCGAAGTACTCGATTCCCCGCTCTCCGAATATGGCGTGCTGGGCTTCGAATATGGCTATGCCTCAGCCGACCCCAAGACGCTCGTGCTGTGGGAAGCGCAGTTCGGCGATTTCGCCAACGGCGCGCAGATCGTCATCGACCAGTATATCGCTTCGTCGGAATCCAAGTGGCTGCGCGCCAACGGCCTCGTGATGCTGTTGCCGCACGGCTATGAGGGGCAGGGGCCAGAACATAGTTCGGCGCGCCTTGAGCGTTACCTGCAGCTCTGCGCCGAAGGAAATATCCAGGTCGCCAACTGCACGACCCCGGCCAACTATTTCCACATCCTGCGCCGGCAGATGATGCGTCCGTTCCGCAAGCCGCTGATCATGATGACGCCCAAGTCGCTGCTGCGGCACAAGCTGGCGGTCAGCAAAACCGAGGATTTCCTGGGCAAGACGCATTTCATGCGCATCCTGTCCGACACCAATCCTGCGGCGGACAAGGATACCAAGCGGCTTGTCCTGTGCTCCGGCAAGGTCGCCTATGACCTGATCGAGGCGCGCGACGCGGCGGGCGACAAGAATACGCAGATCGTCCGTATCGAGCAGCTTTATCCCTTCCCGACCGACGCGCTCGCTGCCCGCATCAAGCGGATGACGAACCTGGAGGAAGTGATCTGGTGCCAGGAGGAGCCGCGCAACAATGGCGGCTGGTTCTTCGTCGAACCCTTTATCGAGGAAGCGTTGAAGGATGCGGGCCGCGCGCCGATGCGCGCACGCTATGCGGGCCGCAAGGCGTCGGCGTCGCCGGCGACCGGCCTTGCCAAGCGCCACCTCGCCGAACAGGGCGCACTCGTCGCCGATGCATTGGGCCATAGCGTCCGCACTGAAATCCGCCGCCAGAAGAAGGGCTGAAAACCGTCATGGCCACCGAAGTCAAAGTTCCCACACTGGGCGAATCCGTAACCGAGGCCACCGTCGGCCAGTGGCTGAAGAAGCCCGGCGATGCGGTCGCCCTCGACGAGCCCATTGCCAGCCTAGAGACCGACAAGGTTGCGGTCGACGTGCCTTCGCCCGTCGCAGGCGTCCTCGGCCAGCAGCTGGTCAAGGAAGGCGATACGGTCAATGTTGGCGCGGTGATCGCCGTGGTCGAGGCCGGCGGTACTGCCGCAGCCTCGGCTCCGGCCCCTGCTGTGAAGGCGGAGGCCGCTGCGTCGGCGCCCGCCGCCAGCGCGCCAGCCCCGGCCGCAGCGCCTCCTGCAGAGGATGATTCCGGAGAGCCCGGCAACATCACCCTCTCGCCCGCCGTGCGCCGCCTTGTGCTTGAGCATGGTCTCGACCCCAGCAAGATCAAGGGCACCGGCAAGGACGGCCGCCTGACCAAGGACGACGTGATCGCCGCCGCCGCCGCCGGCACCGCCAAGGCCTCCGCCGCGCCCGCGTCCGCTCCGGCATCCTCGGCGCCCGCCGCCCCATCGGCTCCCGGCCGTGCGCAGGAGCGGGTCAAGATGACCCGCCTGCGTCAGACCGTCGCCAAGCGGCTGAAGTCGGCGCAGGAAACCGCCGCGCTGCTCACCACCTTCAACGACGTCGACATGACCGCCGTCATCGAGGCGCGGGCGAAGTATAAGGACCTGTTCGAAAAGAAGCATGGCGTCCGCCTCGGCTTCATGGGCTTCTTCACCAAGGCAGTGACGATGGCGCTGCGGGACATCCCCGCCGTCAATGCCCAGATCGAAGGCGATGAGATCGTCTACAACAATTTCGCCGACATCTCGGTCGCCGTGTCCGCGCCGAACGGCCTCGTCGTTCCGGTGATCCGGAATGCGGAGAGCCTGAGCGTCGCGCAGATCGAAAAGACCATCGGCGACTTCGGCAAGAAGGCCAAGGACGGCGCACTGACCATGGATGACATGAAGGGCGGCACCTTCACCATCTCCAACGGCGGCGTGTTCGGATCGCTGATGTCGACCCCGATCATCAACCCGCCCCAGTCGGCGGTGCTCGGCCTCCACCGCATCGAGGACCGCCCTGTCGTCCGCGACGGCCAGGTCGTGGTACGCCCGATGATGTATCTTGCGCTGTCCTACGACCATCGCCTGATCGACGGCCGCGAGGCGGTGACCTTCCTGGTCGCGGTCAAGAACGCGATCGAAGACCCGACGCGCCTGCTGATCGACCTGTAATTCTTGAGGAAAGAAGTGCTCCTGCGAACGCAGGAGCCCAGAGTGGAGAAGCACGGCGAAGGCAGGCTATGTCTACCTCATGGCAAGCAGACGCAACGGCACCCTATATCTGGGTGTGACCAGTGATCTGCCGGCAAGAGCGTATCAACATCGTAATGGCTTGGTCGATGGCTTCACAAAGGAATATGGATGTCATCTTCTGGTCTGGTTCGAGACCTATGACGATCTGCAGGAAGCGCGTCGGCGCGAACTGCAAATGAAGAAATGGAAGCGTGCTTGGAAGATTGAGCTGATCGAACGGGACAATCCGCTTTGGAAAGATCTGTTCGAGACGCTGTTCTAAAGAGACCCTGGACTCCTGCGTTCGCAGGAGCACGGCGATGGAGTGAATAATGGCTGACTTCGACTATGATGTGCTGGTGATCGGCTCCGGCCCCGGCGGGTATGTGGCTGCGATCCGCGCCGCGCAGCTGGGCCTGAAGACCGCCTGCGCGGAAAGCCGCGAGACGCTGGGCGGCACCTGCCTCAATGTCGGCTGCATTCCCTCCAAGGCGCTGCTGAATGCGTCGGAGCTGTTTCATGAAGCCGCGTCCGGCGCACTCGCCAAGCATGGCGTGAAGCTGGGCGCTGTCGAACTCGACCTGCCGACCATGCTGGCCGACAAGGACGACGCCGTGAAGGGCCTGACCGGCGGCATCGAATTCTTGTTCAAGAAGAACAAGATCGATTGGTTGAAGGGTCTGGCCACCTTCGTCGACGCCCACACCGTCGAGGTTGCTGGCAAGAAGACGACGGCGAAGAACATCGTCATCGCCACCGGATCATCCGTCACCCCGCTTCCGGGCGTCGAGGTCGATAATGACAAGGGCATCGTCGTCGATTCGACCGGCGCCATTGCGCTGAAGAAGGTGCCCGATCATCTGGTCGTCATCGGCGGCGGCGTGATCGGGCTGGAGTTGGGTTCCGTGTGGAAGCGCCTGGGCGCGCAGGTCACCGTCGTCGAATTCCTCGACCAGATCCTGCCCGGCATGGACGGCGAGGTCCGCAAGGAATCCAACAAGCTGTTCAAGAAGCAGGGCTTCGACATCAAGTTGTCGACGAAAGTCACCGGCGTCGCGGTCAAGGGCAAGAAAGCCACCGTCACCGTCGAGCCTGCCGCTGGCGGCGCTGCCGAGACGATCGAGGCGGATGTTGTGCTGGTCGCGATCGGGCGCAAGCCCAATACGGATGGCCTTGGCCTCGATAAGATCGGGCTTGAGGTGAACAAGCGCGGCCAGATCGAGACCGGCCATGACTTCTCGACCAAGGTCGATGGCGTATGGGCGATCGGCGACGTGATCCCCGGCCCGATGCTGGCGCACAAGGCTGAGGACGAGGGCGTCGCCGTCGCGGAGAATATCGCTGGCCTGACCGGCATCGTGAATCACGATGTCATCCCGTCGGTCGTCTACACCCATCCGGAAATCGCCGGCGTCGGCCTGACAGAGGAAGCGGCCAAGGAAAAGGGCGCCATCAAGGTTGGCAAGTTCCCGATGATGGCGAACAGTCGCGCGAAGGCGATCAACGATACGGACGGCTTCGTGAAGATCATCGCCGATGCGGACAGCGACAAGGTGCTGGGCGTGTGGATCGTCGCGGCCCCGGCCGGCACGATGATCGCGCAGGCCGCGCAGGCGATGGAATTCGGCGCGTCGAGCGAGGACATCGCCTACACCTGCCACGCCCATCCGACGCACAGCGAGGCGATCAAGGAAGCGGCGATGGCCGTAACGGGCAAGCCCATCCATATGTGATTGCCATCGCTCGGCCGCATGACCGAGTGAGATACAAACATCCGTTCGTGTCGAGCGAAGTCGAGACACCGCTCGATCCGAACGGGTTTGTGATCATACGGGCCGCTACCGCCCAGTGATCACCAGCCTCGGCAGCATCAGCACCGCCAGCAACCCCGATACCTCAACCAGCGCGGCTCCGGCGGCCAGCGCTGGAAGGCCGTGTGCGATGAACGGCGCGACCGCCGCTGTCCCCAGCGACGTGATGAGCAGGATCGCGACGATCACGATAGCCGCGCCGCGCGCGTCGTCGCCCTTCGCTGCGACGATTGCCCGATGGAAACCGGCAGGGCCCCGGAGGGCCAGGCCGACATTAAGCATAGGGAACAGCGCCGTCACGATAGCGATATTGCGTCCGCCCGACAGCGCATAGACCAGCATCGCGACGCCCCCGGCTGCTGCGATCGCCGTGCCCAGGGTGATAAGCGTCTCGTCGCCAAAACGGCGGCCCAGCGCGCCCGAGGCATTGGCGAACACAATGAAAAAGGCGATGCCGATCATCTGCATGAAGATGAAATCGCTGACGGTGCCAGACAGCGTCACGGTGAATACCGTCGGCGCGCCGAACACGAAGATCAGCAGCCCGCCCAATGTGCAGGCCTGACTGATCGCGTAGCGCATGAAGCAGGGATCGGCGATCAGCCGGCCATAGCCGCCTGCCACACGTTGCGCTGTCGTGGCGGGAAGATGCCGATATCGGGCCGTGACGATCGCCGCCAGCGCCAGCGCAAGGATCGCGAGTAGGTCGAAGGACGCGCGCCAGTCGAAAAGCCGCAGCAGCCATAGCCCGAACAGCGGCGCGAGCGCGGGCGCGAGGGACTCGATACTGCCCAGCAGTCCCAGCGCGCCGACCGCGCCGCTATCGCCATAAAGCCTGCGCAACAGGCCCGGCGCGAACACCGCCGCCGCCGATCCCGCCGCCCCTTGCGCGAACCGCAGGGCCACCAGCATGTCGAGCGATCCGCTGAACCGGCACGCGGCAGAGATAAGCCCATAGGCCAGTAGCGACAGCGCCAGCAGTCGCCGTTGGTCGTATCGCGCGCCCAAAGCGCCGAACAGCAGCAGCCCCGCCGCCGATCCCGCAGTGAAGCTCGCCAGGACCATCTGCGCCCGTGTCAGGTCTCCGCCAAGCAGCCTCGGCAGTTCCGGAACCGCCGGCAACACAAGGTCCGTGCCGGCCAGCCCGAGAACCGTGCTCAGGACGATCAGCAGGAATGTGCCGATATGGCGTTCAGGGCGCGTCGTCATGCAGCGCCGTGTAGCGGCGGGAATGATGGACGGCCAGCCGCTCCCCCGGTCCGTCTTACATTTTCCAGGCCGGCCCTTCAGCCATTGACCCGCCAATGCTGGAGGCTAGGACGGAAGTATCCGCCACGCCTTATGGAAAGGCTTCGATGCGCCAGCACATCAAGGGCTTGTTCGACCCCTATATTCTCGCTCTGCTCGGCACGGTCGCGCTGGCTTCGCTCTTTCCCGCGCGGGGAGTCTGGGTCGGCATCTTCGATACGGCTGCGGACGCCGGCATCATCCTGCTCTTCTTCCTGCACGGCGCGAAGCTGTCGCGGGAGGCGATATTGGCGGGCGCGGGCGCGTGGCGGCTGCATCTCGCCGTGCTGGGCGCGACCTTCCTTCTCTTCCCCGCGCTGGGGCTCGGCATCTCGGCCATCCCCGGCCTTCCCGCCGTTGTGGCGACCGGCATGCTGTTCCTGACCCTGCTGCCGTCCACGGTGCAATCGTCGATCGCCTTCACCGCCATCGCGCGGGGCAATGTCGCGGCGGCCGTCTGCAGCGCCTCCTTCTCCAACCTGCTCGGCATTTTCGTGACGCCGCTGCTCGCCGCCCTGCTGCTCGGTAATGGCGGCGCATCGATCTCGCTGTCGTCGGTCGAGAAAATTCTCCTGCAGCTGCTGCTGCCCTTCGTGATCGGCCATCTGATGCGTCCGTTGCTCGCGGGCTTCCTCGCCCGCAACAAATCCATCATCGGCTATGTCGATCGCGGGTCAATCCTGCTGATCGTCTACACCGCCTTCGGCGCAGCGGTCGTGGAGGGCCTGTGGCGTCAGATGCCGCCCGCCACGATCCTGCTGATCGCTATCCTCAGCGCGGTCTTGCTCGCGATCGTGCTTCTCGCCACCCGGTTCGCGGGGCGCTTGCTCGGCCTGTTGCGTGGGGATTCGATCGTCCTGCTCTTCTGCGGGTCGAAGAAGAGCCTGGCGTCTGGTGTACCGATGGCCGGCGTTCTCTTCCCGGCCGCGATAGTCGGGCAGATCATCCTGCCGCTGATGCTGTTTCATCAGCTCCAGCTGATCGCCTGCGCGCTGATCGCCCGGCGCATGGGTGCGCAAGCGGAAGCGTGAGTCCTACCTAGGCAGTCCACCAACGCCGGCCTATCATCAGGCCATGAGGCTCCTCGCTGCCCTCCTCACACGCCTGATCCGCAAGGGAAGCCTGCGCGTCATCGATGCAGGCGGGCGGGTCTATCTCTTCGGCGAACCGCCGGGCAATGACGAACCGCTGACGGTCCGCTTCTCTGACCGGCGTACGCCGTTGCGTGCCGCGTTCAATCCGGTGCTCGCGCTCGGCGAGGCCTATATGGACGGGCGGATGCGGGTCGAACATGGCGACATCCTCGCCTTCGCCACGCTTATCGGCCGCAACACGCAATGGGACGCCGACGATACGGCACGGCTCGCGCTCTGGCGGCCGTGGCGGCGGCTGGCATGGCTGGACGCATGGAACTGGCAAGGGCGTTCGCGTCGCAATGTCGCCCATCATTACGACCTGTCGGACCGGCTCTACGCGCTCTTCCTCGATGAGGACCTGCAATATAGCTGCGGCTATTTCGCTGACCCATCCAACAGTCTGGAACAGGCCCAGTCCGCGAAGAAGGCGCATATCGCCGCCAAGCTCGCTCTGTCGCCGGGCCAGACGGTGCTGGACATCGGCTGCGGGTGGGGCGGGCTGGCGCTCTATCTCCACCGCGCCACCGGCGCCGATGTCCTTGGCATCACCCTCTCGGAAAACCAGCTCGCCATCGCCCGCCGCCGCGCTGCGGACGCGGGGGTCGCCGATCATGTTCGGTTTGAATTGATCGACTATCGCGCCGTCACCGGCCAGTTCGACCGCATCGTGTCGGTCGGCATGTTCGAACATGTGGGGCCACCGCACTATCGCGCCTTTTTCGACCGCTGCCGCGCGCTGCTCAAGGATGACGGCGTGATGCTGCTCCACACGATCGCGCGTGCGGACGG
>JAHFPU010000151.1 GCA_023266635.1 Sphingobium sp. | reverse complement strand
TGGATATTGTCCTTGGGCATCGACTGCGCCTTGGCCGCGTTGACCGCCAGGCGCAGGCGCGGGTTCATGTCCGGGTCGGGCATCCCCATCTTGGCCGCGACGGTGATTTCGCGGCTGAGCTTGGAGAACATGGAAGAGCGCTTCTTGTCCTGAGCGCCCTTGCGATGCATGATGTTCTTGAATTTGCTATGGCCGGCCACGGCCTGCTCCTGACATAACTGGTTTGAAGTGGGGCGCTGTCTAGCGGGCGGTCCCGTCTGAGGCAACAACCCCTTCGCATCTCTGCGTCACGCCCGCCGTCGATGCGCAGGCGGTCGTCGACCGCCTGCGATTTTTCAGGCGAAGATCTCCTCGAGGAAATTCAATGACGCCTGCCAACTGCGGCGATCGGCGTCGGCATTATAGACGATGCCGCGTTCCGGCATGTTTATGCCTTCGTCCGTGAAGGCATGGCCAGTGTGGCCATAGGCGTGGATTTGCCATTCGGCCTTGCTGTCTGTCAGTTCCTTCCCCAGCGCGACGGTGGCGTCCGGCGGGCAGATGGGGTCGTCCCAGCCATGGCAGACCAGCACTTTGGGCGTGATCGGCGTGACATTGGGGAAGGGCGGGGCATCGTACACGCCATGGAAGCTGACCACGCCCTTCACGTCCATGCTGGCGCGGGCGATGTCCAGCGCGCACTTGCCACCGAAGCAATAACCGAACACGGCGCATCTGGCGGTATCCGTCTCCGGCATCGCTTTCAGCGTATCCAGAGACACGGCAAGCCGCCCTTTCAGAAGCGCGCGGTCATTGTTCAATTCCACCATATAGCGCGCCATGTCGGGGTCCGCCCGGGTCGTGCGTTTGCCCTGGCCGAACACGTCTGCAACGAAAACCGCATAGCCAAGCGCCGCCAGGCGTTCCGCCCGAACGAAATCCTCTTCCTTCGTGCCCAGCACGTTGGGAATGAGCAGGATACCGGGCAGCGTTCCGGCCTGCGGATCGGCCACCGCCATGCCTTCGAACGGGCCGCCGGGACCCTCATAGACTGTAACGCGCCGCTCGATGCCCATATCCGACTCCTTGAATGATGTTGCGATTGTCCTTCCATGGAACAGCTGCGCCGGGCAAGTTGCGTGGAGACGAATTGCCGTTATGGAGGGCCGCAATTCCCAAAACGGAGACAGCGATCCATGCCCACCCTCGTCCTCATCCGCCATGGTCAGTCCAGCTGGAACCTGGAGAACCGCTTCACCGGCTGGTGGGACGTAGACGTGACCGAGAAGGGCGCTGGCGAGGCGCGCGCTGCGGGGCAGTTGATGAAGGCGAAGGGCCTGGATTTCGACGCCTGCTTCACCTCGGTCCAGACCCGCGCGATCAAAACGCTGAACCTGGCGCTGGAGGAAATGGGCCGCCTGTGGTTGCCCGTCGAAAAGGACTGGCACCTCAATGAGCGCCACTATGGCGGACTGACCGGCCTCGACAAGGCGGAGACAGCCGCCAAGCATGGCGATGCGCAGGTCAAGGTATGGCGCCGCAGCTTCGACACGCCCCCGCCGCCGTTGGAGGCCGGCAGCGAATTCGACCTGTCGAAGGACCGCCGCTACGCCGGCATTCCCATTCCGTCGACCGAGAGCCTGAAGGACACGATCGCCCGCGTGCTGCCCTATTGGGAAAGCCGCATCGCGCCGGAACTGAAGGCGGGCAAGCGTGTGCTAATCTCCGCCCATGGCAATTCCCTGCGTGCACTGGTCAAGCATCTGTCGGGCATTCCCGACGATGAGATCACCGAACTGGAAATCCCGACCGGCCAGCCGATCGTCTATGATCTGGACGATGATCTGAAGGCGCTCGACCGCTATTATCTTTCGGAGCGCTGAGGCGGCATTATTCCCACATCCGTTCGTTTCGAGCTTGTCGAGAAACCCTCGCTAGGCTTCTCGACTTCGCTCGAAGCGAACGGGGTGGGGGAATTGGACTCAGCCGCAGATATGCGAAAAACTCGCACGCGCGCGTTGCGATAATCGTATCCCCCGGTTAAGGGGCTGTGCTTCCGGGCGGCATCGCCGCGCGCTTTAGGGGTGGGAAGCACGGTAATGGCGGATCAGGTGCAGGTCGGCATCATCATGGGCAGCAGGTCCGACTGGGAGACCATGCGCCATGCCGCCGAAACGCTCGAAGCGCTGGGTATCGCGCATGAGTGCAAGGTCGTATCCGCCCACCGCACGCCCGACCGCCTTTATGACTATGCCAAATCCGCCGCCGGACGCGGACTGAAAGCCATTATCGCGGGTGCAGGCGGCGCGGCGCATCTGCCGGGCATGGCGGCGGCGATGACGCGCCTGCCGGTGTTGGGTGTTCCAGTGGAATCCAAGGCGCTGTCGGGCATGGATAGCCTGCTGTCCATCGTCCAGATGCCGGCCGGCATTCCTGTGGGCACGCTGGCCATCGGCAAGGCGGGGGCGACCAACGCGGCACTCTTGGCCGCTGCCATGCTGGCGACGACCGATGACGATCTGGCCGCGCGCCTGGAAGTCTGGCGCGCGAACCAGACCGAATCCGTTGCGGAAACCCCGGAGTGAAGACGCGCCGATGACGGTCATACCCCCCGGATCTACAATCGGCATATTGGGCGGCGGCCAGCTCGGGCGCATGCTGGCGATGGCGGCGGCGCAGCTTGGCTATCGCACCCATATCTTTGCGCCGGAAGAGAGCGGCCCGGCTGCCGACGTTTCTCCACACTGGACGCAGGCATCCTATACGGATGCAGCGGCGCTCGGGAAATTCGCCGACACCGTCGATGTCGTCACCTATGAATTCGAGAATATCGACACCGCCGCGCTGGACATATTGGCCGGGCATGGCCTTGTCCGGCCGGGCGTCGATGCGTTGCGGATCGCGCAGGACCGGCTGGCGGAAAAGCGCTTCGTCGGCGATCTCGGCGGCGTCACCGCGCCCTTTGCGCCGGTCGACAGCCTCGACGATCTGGAGATCGCGCTTGAACGGATGGACGTCCCCGCGATCCTCAAGACCAATCGCATGGGCTATGACGGCAAGGGTCAGGTGCGGATCACCGACGCGGGCCAGGCGGTCGGCGCATGGAACGCCGTCAAGCGCGCGCCCTCGATCCTGGAAGGCTTCGTGCGCTTCGATCAGGAGTTTTCGGTCATCCTGGTGCGTGGTGGCGACGGCGACCTGCGCTTCTGGGACAGCCCGGCCAATGTCCATGTGAACGGCATATTGGCGACCTCCACCGTACCGGCCGGGCCGGTGATCGCGGGCCAGCAGGACGCCGCCCGCGCCATGGCGCGGGCGATTGCCGAGAAGCTTGGCTATGTCGGCGTACTGGCGGTCGAATTCTTCGCCTCGGCGGAAGGGCCCGTCTTCAACGAGATGGCCCCGCGCGTGCATAACAGCGGCCACTGGACGATAGAGGGCGCGCTCACCAGCCAGTTCGAAAACCATATCCGTGCGATTTGCGGCCTGCCGTTGGGCGATACCTGCCTTGCCGCCCGCACCGTGGAGATGCGCAACCTGATCGGTGACGAGGCCGCTGTCTGGAACAGCATCCTTGGCGATCCGGCCAATCATCTGCATCTCTATGGAAAGCATGAGGCCCGGCCCGGCCGGAAAATGGGCCATGTGACGCGATTGGAGTTTTGACGATGGTCCGGGAAAGGGAAAGAGACAGATGCCGCTAACCCAACCCGCCACTCATCCGGAGATCGTCCTGATCCTCGCCCGCGCGGACAATGGCGTCATCGGCCGGGACGGGGCGCTGCCCTGGCACCTTCCAGCCGACCTGCGCCGGTTCAAGACCCTGACGCAAGGGCGTCCGATGGTCATGGGCCGCAAGACCTTCGACAGCCTTCCCGGCCTGCTGCCCGGACGCCGCCATATCGTCCTGACTCGTGACAAGGGTTGGAACGAAGAGGGGGCGGAAGTCGTCCATGATGTCGACGCCGCGATCCGGCTGGCCAATGCGCCGTCCATGTCGGTTATCGGCGGCGCGGAAATCTACGGGCTGTTCCTGCCCCACGCGGACCGGATCGAACTGACCGAGGTGCATACCGACGCGGCTGGCGACACCAGCATAGCCTATCCCGATCCTAAGGCGTGGCGCGAGGTGTCGCGCGAAGCGCATGCGGCCGAGGGGGCAAGGCCCGCCTTCAGTTTCGTGACGCTGCGGCGGGCCTAGGACCGAAAGCGATCCATAACCATTTCCGTTCGCTTCGAGCGTAGTCGAGAAGTTTGCGCGAGACTTCTCGACTACGCTCGAAGCGAACGGAGATGAGGTTTATTTTAGGCGTATCCGCCATCCATCCGCTTGGGCTTCATCTGTGCCTCGGCGACCTTGCGCACGGCCTCGGCGATTTCCTTGTCGATTGCCGTGCGTTGCGAAACAGGCATGGCCTGATACTGCGCTTCGGACAGATCATGCTTCTTGAGCACCGCGTCGCGGGCGCGCTCCATGGGTGTCTGATTGCCCACCTTCTTCAGTTCGTCGAGTATGGCGTCGAACGCCGTTTTCACGCCCTTCGCGGCCGCTGGGCCGGCAACTGCGGAAGTGGCGGCGCTCGCAATGCCACTGATGGCTGAGCCGATTGTCATGAAAAATCCCCCGGATATTCCGCCGACATATGCCTCATCATGCTTAACATCCGGTTTCGGCAAGTCCGCTATGGGCTTATGCATTGCGCGCTCTCCCCCGTGACCCTATAGCCCGCGCCATGCGGCGGCTGGACAGCGGCGCGCCGGTGCCCGCCGATCTGCGCGGAGCCATCGTCGCGCTGGGCAATTTCGATGGATTTCATCTGGGTCATCAGGCCGTGGTCGCGCGCGCCATCGCGCGGGCGAGGGCGGAAAGCCGCCCGGTGATCGTCGCGACGTTTGACCCGCACCCCGTCCGCCTGTTCCGCCCGGATGCACCGCCCTTCCGCCTTACCAGCCTGGATCAGCGCGAGGTGCTGTTCGCTGCTGCGGGGGCGGATGCGATGCTAATGTTCCATTTCAACCATGCACTGGCGGCCAAGTCGCCCGAGGAATTTGCCGCGATGCTCGTCGATGAGGTCGGCGCGGCTGGCGTCGTCACCGGGCAGGATTTCACGTTCGGCAAGAATAAAGGCGGGGATGTGTCATCACTTGCCCGCCTGGGCGCAGCCCTTGGCCTCATCAGCGAGGCTGTTGCGCCGGTCGCCGACAGCGAAGGCGGCGTCGTGTCCTCCAGCCGTATCCGCGATGCGCTGAAATCCGGGGATTGCGCGACCGCGACAGCGCTGATGACCCGGCCCTTCGCCATTCAGGGTATCGTGCAGCATGGCGACAAGCTCGGCCGCACGATCGGCTACCCCACCGCCAATGTCGATATGGGGAAATATCTGCGCCCGGCCTATGGCATTTACGCGGTGCGCGGGCTTCTGCCCGATGGGCGCATACTGGACGGTGCGGCCAATCTGGGCATCCGCCCGACCTTCGACCCGCCCAAGGAACTGCTGGAGCCCTATTTCTTCGACTTCTCCGAAAATCTGTACGGCCAGTGCATCTCGGTGCAACTGATCGCCTATCTGCGACCGGAGGCGAAGTTCGATGGGCTGGACGCGCTGGTCGCACAGATGGACGCCGACTGCGACCGCGCGCGGCAAATCCTTGCGGCGACGCCACGGGTCGCCTAATGCCCCCGGGATATTTCTCTCAGCCGTTCGTGCTGAGTAGGGACTGAGTTTATCGAAGGCCCGTATCGAAGCATCCGCGCAGGTCCTTCGATACGCCATTTCGATAAACTCAATGGCTACTCAGGACGAACGGGATTTTGTTTTGACCGGACCCGCATGACTGACCAGCCAAGCCAAGAAACCAAAGACTATAAAGACACCGTATTCCTTCCCAAGACCGACTTCCCCATGAAGGCGGGCCTGGCGCAGAAGGAGCCGGCGATCGCCGCGCGCTGGGCGGAGATGGACCTGTACGGCAAGCTGCGCGAGAAGCGGAAGGGGCGCGAGCGCTTCATCCTCCACGACGGCCCGCCCTACGCCAATGGCGACATCCATATGGGCCATGCGATGAACAAGGTGCTGAAGGACATCATCGTCCGCAGCCAGTCGCTGCTCGGCAAGGACGCGCCCTACATCCCCGGCTGGGACTGCCACGGCCTTCCGATCGAATGGAAGATCGAGGAGGAATATCGCAAGAAGAAGCTGAACAAGGACGAGGTCCCCGCAGCCGAGTTCCGCGCCGAGTGCCGCGCCTATGCGGAGAAGTGGGTCGCGGTGCAGCGCGCACAGTTCGAGCGGCTGGGCGTCATGGGCGACTGGGAAGACCCGTACCTGACCATGAAGTTCGACGCCGAGGCGACGATCGTCGGCGAATTGCTGAAGTTCGCGCAGAGCGGCCAGCTCTATCGCGGCGCGAAGCCGGTCATGTGGTCCCCGGTCGAAAAGACCGCGCTGGCCGAGGCCGAGGTCGAATATGAGGACGTGACCTCGACCCAGATCGACGTGGCATTCGAGATCGTTGAAGCCCCCAACGCGCCGGAACTGGTCGGCGCGCATGCAGTGATCTGGACGACGACGCCCTGGACGATTCCGGTAAACCAGGCTTTGGCCTATGGGGAAGATATTCAGTATTATCTCGTCGAGACTAGCCGTGGTGAAGCTCAGATCGTTCAGCCTGGGCAACCCGTCCCTCTGATGGAGCCGTTTCGATATTTGGTGGCCGCTTCTTTATGGGAGGCGTTCAACAAGCGGATAGAATTCAGTATGGATCCGGGTACCGTTGAAAGGACCGTGCGCGGTTCCGACCTCGCCGGAGCCGTTGCCCGCCACCCGATGCACCACCTCGGCGGTTTCTTCGCCAAGCCGCGCCCCTTCCTCGCGGGCGATTTCGTTACCACCGATGCGGGCACTGGCCTTGTCCATATGGCCCCGGATCATGGCGAGGACGACTTCGAGCTCTGCAAGGCGAACGGCATCAATCCCGTCTTCGCCGTCGAGGGTGACGGCAAATATCGTGAGGACTGGCTCTGGCTGGGCGGGCAGGGGTCTGTCATCAACCCCAAATTCGTCGGCAAGGATGGCCCGATCTGCACCGATCTGCGCGACGCGGGCGGGCTGCTCGCGGCGTCTGACGACTTCAGGCACAGCTATCCGCATAGTTGGCGGTCGAAGGCCAAGATCATCTTCCGCTGCACCCCGCAATGGTTCATTCCGATGGATAGGCCGACCGCAGCGCAGCGTGTCTCGACTGCGCTCGACACGAACGGCGGTGGGGACGCAACACAACAGCCGTTCGTCCCGAGCGAAGTCGAGGGACCTTCCGCAAGCGCTGGCCACAACGCCCCCACCCTCCGCGAAGTCGCTCTGGACGCCATCGCCCACACCCGCTGGGTGCCGGAGCGCTCCACCAACCGCATCCGATCGATGGTCGAAGGCCGTCCGGACTGGGTGATCTCCCGCCAGCGCGCCTGGGGCGTACCGATCGCGCTTTATGTGAACCGCAAGAGCGGCGACTATCTGGTCGATCCGGCGGTCAACGCCCGCATTGTCGAGGCCTTCAGTGCGGGCGGCGCGGACGCATGGTTCGGCGCGGATCATCAGGCGCTGCTGGGGCCGGATTATGCGCTCGACGACTATGAGGTCGTGAACGACATTCTCGACGTCTGGTTCGACAGCGGCTCCACCCACAGCTTCGTGATCGAGGCGCGCTATGGCGAGGGCGTCCGTGCCGACCTGTATCTGGAAGGATCGGACCAGCATCGCGGCTGGTTCCAGTCCTCGCTTCTGGAAAGCAGCGGCACGCGCGGCCGCGCCCCCTATGGCGCTGTCCTGACCCACGGCTTCGCGCTCGACGGCAATGGCCGCAAAATGTCCAAGTCGCTGGGCAATGTCGTCGATCCGCTCAAGGTGATCGGTGAGAGCGGCTCTGACATATTGCGCGTCTGGGTCGCCAGCACCGACTATTTCGATGACGTGCGCATCGGCAAGGAAGTGCTGGCCGGGTCGTCCGACGCCTAT